>CAZFGO010000008.1:1414-13316 GCA_964518525.1 uncultured Gammaproteobacteria bacterium
GCCAATGTGACAGGCTATTGCGGTCTTAATTCAACAACCAACTGTTCTCAAAATTTCGATTCTAAAAATTCCGATTGCAGCCCTGGCCAAATTTGTAGTGTTGAGGGTCTTTGCGCTACGCTCTCAAAAGCTATTTGTAATACTAACTTTGATTGTCTGGGTCAAGTCAATGCCCCGAGCTGCATCTTGAATCCTAGTTTTTACACCAACATTTACTTGATCTCTTATAATGAAAACGCCAATGATAATACCAAAAATATTTACACCCAAATAATTAAGGATTGGCGCTACAATTCTAATTTAGGTTTTGATATCAAGGAATTATTGGTGCGCGACACTAGGCGCCTCGAAGATTTAAACACCATCAAAGATTTGCTCGAGGCCTACAAAGCCAAGTTTGGCAAATATCCAACGCTTGAGGCCGGCACTTTTATCAAGGGCGAGACTCTGAGTATCTGGCCTTCTTGGCAAGCGGCCCTGGGCAATGCCTTGGGCGTGACCTTACCAATTGATCCTCTAAATAAATTAAACATGTCCGAGGCCAATCCTCAGTCTTCTGATTATACTAATGCTTGTCCCGATAAGGTTTGTTATACCGGCGATCCGACTAAGATTGGCAAAGTTTGTCTTTCGAATAGCGATTGCACTTCAGCCACCGTGACCACTGGTAGCTGCCAGACACTTTATTGTCCGGCCGCAACCAATAAATGCGTTGGTGGCAGTAACGACGGCAAGACTTGTAGTTCTTATAAGGATTGTTCGGGTGGCTATTGCAATGGCGGCCAGCAGTGCTTGGCTGGCGATCAGCCTAAATGTAGTCTTTGCCCGCCGGGCTACGATCCGACGAGCTGTTGGAGCGCCAGCAAAGGATTTTATTTTGGACCATGATCGTGAATTAGCCACCGCCTTCGGCGGGGTGCCGCCAACGGCGGCAGAATTATGAATTAAAGTGTTAATTGTCATCGCGACCCCGTTTTAGCGGGCGAATAAATCTCTGTTTCCAAATAGATATAGATTGATAGAAAGATATTTAGGGATATTGGTGGATAAATTTATCTGGCGCGTTAAAGGAGTTCACTATTTAGGGTGTAAGAAATTTATAGGTCTCCAATACAGGCTAAAGCCTGAACTCCTTTCATAGTATTGGAGTAGCGAACTTTAGCCTGCCCTGCCTGCCGGCAGGCAGGCTACCGCAGGCAGGTTCGCGTAGCCGGAAGTGAAATTATCCCAGGCGCAGACCTGCCTGTCGGCAGGCAGGGGGTATAACTCTAGGCAGAAGGAAATTGAATTTTACCCATTTCTATA
Organism: uncultured Gammaproteobacteria bacterium; assembly: GCA_964518525.1. Classification (GTDB taxonomy): domain Bacteria; phylum Patescibacteriota; class Patescibacteriia; order JAGVFQ01; family JAGVFQ01; genus CAZFGO01. Next base: position 2,720 of record CAZFGO010000008.1, read on the forward strand.
TTATAATTAGAACAAGAAACCAAGTTTAAAATTATGAGTCCGCTATTGAGGAAATTAAAAGAATTAAGATTAAGGCTGATTTTGATTTTTTCTTTTAGTTTAGGGCTAGGATTAGCTTCGGCAGTCCTAGCTTTTAGTTTGCCTTTTGGCTCTCACGTCTATCGCTACGAATCAGTTCAAGGCGGCCAAGGGTATAAGTTGGAATATTATACCGAGTTTAATAAGCAGCAAAATCTGGGCGGCTGTGCCGCTAACCAATGTTATTTTGGCGGCAAATGTTATGAACCAGGTCAGTGCCTTTATACCATAACCAATCAGACAACCGATAAAAACCAATATTGTCTTTTAGGTAGCTGGCGGAGTTCTTGCGGCAACGGTTTAGTCCAACCGGCCTGCGGCGAGGAGTGCGAATTTACGGGCGGGGCGAATTTTTGTAATCAAAAATTTGGCCAGCGCAATTGGTATGGAGCGAGCAGTATTAAGATTCAATGCGGTTCGAGCTGCACCTGGCAGAAAATCTGCAGTGGCAGCACTGCGACGGCAACAACTAATTGTACCACCAATGCTGATTGTCCTTCGGGCCAGACCTGCGAATCAGCGGCCTCGGTTTATACGATTAAGGATTGCAGCGGGTTTTGCGGCGATGGCACGGTCCAGACGCAGTTCGGCGAGCAGTGTGATACGGGCAAGGGGGAGGCTAATTATCTTGGTGGTACCATTCCCTCGATTTATCAAAGCGGCCCGGGTGGTTCGAATGTTGACAATCAATATGCCTGCAACAATAATTGTCGGGTCACGGGTGGATTTTGCGGCAATGGCATTGTCGAGAACGGCTATCAAGAAGGCAAGCGTGACGCCAATGGTAATTTGATTTACAATGGCGCGATTGATTATGGCGAGAAGTGCGATTTTCTCAAATATAATCCTCCCTCAGCAGCCAATTCCTCAGCCACCAATCAATACCAATGCCAACCAGTTAATCCCACGCTTCAAAATACCAGTTATAAAATCTGTGTTAAGGGTTCAAACTTAGGAAGCGCTTGCAGCTCGGATGCTAATTGCGGCGGCACTGTCGGTAGCTGCAGCGCAGCTCCGCCTTGCTGGCCAACTGGTGGTTATTGTGGTGATCGAACTGTTAATGGCAATGAAGAATGTGACCCCAGTAGTCCTGATCCAACCAAATGCACTAATTCCTGTAAGAAGACTTATTGCGGCGATGGCACGGTTCAAAAGCCTAATGGCTGGGGTCAGTCTGAAGTCTGCGATTCGGGTTTGAATAATGGCCAATACGGTTATTGCGCTTCAGGTTGTTCGGGCGTGGGCATTGCCGGTAATTGCAGTACTGCTTCTTGTGCTCAGGGTTTAGTTTGCGATGCCACCACTAATGTTTGTAAGGGGAGCATTAGCTCTAAAGGCTGCCAGACAAATTCCGATTGTCTCAGTGGTTTGTATTGCGATACCACTGATTCGACCTGCAAATTAGTAACCTCAGTTTTCCTTAATCTTCACCCAACTACGTTGCCAACTAGTTTAGGTAAGGCTCTAGGTTCGACAGGTTGCCCAGCCCTAATTCAAACTAATGTTATCAAAGGAGTAAGCTATGATTGGCTAGACCAATGTACCGGTTTGGTCTGGGCGCAAGCTGATTCAAAGACTACTGACAATCCCCCGCAAACTGTTTATTCGGCTAGTGGCGGCGGTTGCAGTGATCCTTATGTTAAGCCGACCGTGAGACAGCTTTGGAGTTTGGTTAGCCCTTGGCAAACGCAATCAGTCACGGCTGGCGGCAAGACCTATAATCTTTACACCAATGAGGATAATTTGAAATTAATCAATTATCCCAATTATCTTTACTGGGCTTCGGACAAGTTTGATGGTTCAAATAGCTATGCCATCAACTTTGTGACTGGTGGGAATGAAGTTTATTCTAATAATCAAACATTAGGAGTTCGTTGCGTTCGTAAACCGCCTTATTGCGGAGATAATGCTGTTGATGGAAATGAAGCTTGCGATTCCTCAACGCCAACAGCTAAGTACTGCGGCGGTGTTCTGAGCGATAAACCCTGTTCCACTAATGCTGACTGTGCTGGTAATCCCAACGGAAATACTTGTCAGGTCACGTATCCGGGCCTAGATTACAAAACTTGCTCTTCGCTCGGGTTTGCCGGTGATTTGCCGGGAAGCAAGGGCTTACAATGTACTAATAGTTGTACGTTTGATAAAGCCAATTGTCAAAATTATTCCACGGCGATCGGTGTAAGCGGTACCACGACTTGTAGTAAGATTTGCGGAAATGCCGGACGTTCTTGCCTGTCAGTGGGCACTAATACCCAAGCCAATGACGGAACCTATTGGACCTATGATTTCTCGGGACCAAATAGCACTTTTGAGTGTCTAACCAAGTCGGGAGCTAATTGTACGACAGCGATAACCAGCGGCGGTCAATACCAGTGCGGCGGGAACACGGCTAATTGGACTTATTGCAATTGCGGCGCTTGGCCCACGAAATAGAGTTTAGATTAAGATAAATAATTTATAATTCATTATTATGGATCCGAAGCCTAGAATAAAAAGAGACTGGTTGATTCTAGTTTTAGCTTTGGCAGTAATTTTATTTTTGGGAACTAAAGTGGTTTATGCTTATCTTGATTTAATTAGGTTCACGGGCGAAAACTATAATATCAATACTAATGTTAATAGCTATCCCTCTTGTCCTTCCTTGAGCAATATTAATGGTAATTTACTTGATAGCTGTACAGGTTTAACTTGGGCAGCGTCTGATGCCACTAATGTCAATGGCACAATTACGCCGGTTAATTGGAGCACGGCGATGACAATCTGCCCAACTGGTTTTCGTTTGCCAACCATTGACGAACTTTATAGTCTGGCCAACCCACCAGCTGGAGCAAATTTGGTCAATGGCATTTATCAGAGTACCAGCCCAGCGATTTCGCCAGCACCAATTCCCGGGCTTGGGACTTATTGGTCAAGCACCGAGTATCAATCAAACACCAATTATGCTCGATCGGTCGACTTCTTGCGTAGCGCGGCCGACAATATTATTTATAGTAAAACCGTGGGCTTGAATGTTCGTTGTATTCAGCAGTAGGCGGAAGCATGAGAGATTTATATTCTCGGAAAAAATTTCTGTTTCTGGCGGTAGGAATTTTGGTTCTCGCGAGCGCGGTTTGGTTATTTTGGTTAAGGTTTAGCCCTCCGCCGAATCGAGGAAGACTAGAATCAGGTTTGAGTAGGGGAATCAAATTTCTCAAAGATCATCAATTAGCCAATGGCGCTTTTGCTTCGGACCTTTGCCGTACGAGACAGATGAAGACCTGCTCGCTTGATAGTTCTCCTTATCTCTCAACTTTCGTAGTCACGAGTCTTGGCTTTCTCGACAACCCAGCCATTGAACCAATGAAGGAACGAACACTGAATTTTTTAGCCCAGAATAGTGAGCCTGGTTGGGTTTGGCGCTTCTGGGCCAAAGATGATCCCAAGCACTGGCTTTTGCCACCAGACACTGACGACACCATGACCAGCCGAGCGGTTTTATTCGAGAACAATTACCAAGTGCCGGCGACCGAAGCCGACCTGGCCGAATTCCGAAACGATCAGGGTCTTTATTATCTCTGGCTTGAAAAGGATCCCCAGAAAATTCCTAACCCTCAGCACCAGAATGAGGTGAGCTGCGAGGTTAATGCCAATGTTTTATACTATTATTCTCTGAGGCAAGAGCGGCCCCAAGAAGTGGCCAGTCTCTGCCAGTACCTCGACCAATCGATTCTAGAAAGGAAATTAGATAGTTGTCTGCTCTATAATCAGTTTAGCCGTTACCCCTTTTTTTATTTAGTCACTCGAGCTTATCGCCAAGGAGGAGCCAGCTGCCTCGAGAGCTCTCTGAATGAAATTAAAGCCGAATTGCTTCGTGGCCAGAGATTAGACGGCAGCTGGGGCAATGATCAAGATACCGCCTTGGCTTTGATTAGTCTATTGAATTTGGATGATCGGGGTCCAGAAATCAGCCGTGGCCTAAATTATTTGATTCGGAGGCAGGGTGGGGATGGCGGCTGGGCTCGGGCCTTATTTTTTTATGACTGTCCCGGCTGCAATTATTGGGGTTCAAGAGAGCTAACCACGGCCTTGAGCCTTGAGGCCCTGAGCCGATATTTAAAAGTAATTACCGGATCATGATCAAAAAAATCATTGCCCAAATAGAGGAAGCAAAGATCAACTTTGGCCAGGGGTTGATTACTTTTTTTTCGATCGTCTTCGTTCGCAATTTCCTTGAAAACTTTTCCGGTCCGCGATCGGATCAGCGCCTGATTGATTTTTTTACCAATTTTATCCATTACCCCCTGGCCTATTTAGCCTTGTTCCTTTCAATCGTGCTGGTTTTGCATTTGATTACTCGAGTTGAGATTGTTAAGGTTCTGAAATTTGGTCTGATTGGGCTAGCGGTCATCTGGCTGGCGCCGATCCTCGATTTGATCGTTACCTGGGGTCGAGGTTGGACCATTGCTTATCAATTCACTGGCTGGCAGAATTTCTTTTTCAACCTTTTCACTTTGGGCGGTGAATTTAGGAATCCGGGAGCGACTCTCGGAGTTCGGATCGAGGTGATTTTGATTATTGTGGGTTTGGCTCTCTACACTTATCTGAAGACAGCCAGTCTTAAAAAGGCCTTCTTAGCTTTGGTTAGTGTCTACCTAATCATCTTTTTTTATTTTAATCTACCCTTACTGCTCGTCACTGCGGAGAAGCTGCTGAGCGGTGGCCTCGGGTCTTTGAGCCAGCTCTCGCTCGTTAGTTTTTACAATCAGGAAATCATCTCCTCGGGAACTTTTTTGAATCGAACTTTGGGCCTGGATACTACTCTAACCCTCTTTCCCTGGACCGCGAATCGGGGGTTCGAAACAATCTTCAATCTGGAAATTTCGGCCAGTTATATTATAATAATTATAGCCTTGGCTCTAGCGCTCCTTAAATTTTACCAGCCGAAGAGATTCTCGGCGATCATTAAGAATATTAGAGTTTTGAGGTTAGGTCACTATCTCTTTATGACGGGTCTCGGAATTTATCTGGGTTACCTCTTTCGAGGCCGCTGGCTCTTTCACTCAGCTTATGATTATTCCATCCTTCTCGTGCTTTTTATCTCGGCGGCTTTCTTTTGGGTCACCGCGGTCTTTTATAACGATCTAATTGACGAAAAAATTGATCAAATCTCCAATCCTCGCCGACCCCTACCTCAAAGAATAGTCACCCCCACCGAGATGCAGACCCTGGTCTTAGCCCCTTTAGTGATTGCTTTGGTTTCAGCCCTGATCGTTGGTTATTATGCTTTGGTTTTTGGTTTAACGGCCCTCGCTTTGTCTTATCTTTATTCGGCTGAACCATTGCGATTGAAACGGTGGCCGATTGTTAATACTTTTCTGATCGCGCTCGCTTCCCTGAGTTTAGTTTTAAGCGGTTTTTTTCTGGCTGGCGGTACGGAAAAGCTGAATGATTTTCCGGTTAAGGTCGCCATCGTTGTCCTCGGATCGTTGACTTTAGCTTTTAGCACCAAAGACCTCAAGGATCGAGTCGGTGATGAAAAAGCAGGAATGCTCACTCTACCAGTTCTCTTTGGCGAGGCGGAGGGTAAAAAGATCGTTGGTCTTTTGAGCCTTTTAGCGTTTTTACTGGTGCCGGTGGTTTTTAGAAATTTGGGAATTTTGATCAGTTCGATTATCTTTGGTTCGATTGTTTATTACTTGATTAATCGTAAGCATTACCGAGAGAAATATATTTTCCTGGCTTATTTTCTTTACGTTCTTTCGCTCTGGCCGTTCTTTAATGCCCAAATAATTTTTAATTAATATTTAATTTAACTTTCAATTTTATGTTCGAAGCTATCCCGCCCAAGGAACCCGAAGATATTTTTGCCGAAGTTGAAAAACCAACAGCGCCGCCGGGCCAGGCCACTCGGCCCACACTGACTCCCGCTGCTCTAGCACCGGCGAAGGTGTCGTTTTTTTCTGGTATTCGAAAAATTTTATTAATAATTTTAATTAGCCTAGTCGGTTTAGGGATCGTTGGCGGCGGCGGTTGGCTGCTCTATAACCGTTTGACTGCTCAGCCACTAGCCCAGGCACCGACCAACATTGCGGTGGTCAATCGAGCGCCATCAGCTCCAACCAATGTTAATGTCGCTGCCGGAGTCGCTAATCAGAATGTTGCCACCAATGTTAATGTTCCTCCATCGCTGGTCCTTGATAGTAAGGGTTTAACAGCTGAAGAGGAAAAAAAATACGGTCTCGATCCCACTAAGGACGATACCGATGGCGATGGCCTGAGCGATCGGGAAGAGATAAAAGTTTGGCGCACTGATCCGCTTAATCCCGATACGGATGGTGATGGTTATTCGGATGGAGCCGAGATCAAGGCTGGTTATAATCCCCTGGGCCCGGGTAAATTAACACCAGCGATACCCAAACCATAATTTACTAATTGAATTAGTCCGGAATTTTTCGGACCTGATCAATGTTCGGAGTTAAAAGAGCCACTGAAAAACCAATTAAAGAAGCCGGCGAACCAGCTAGCCCGGTTTCTGGCTTGGAGCAAAAGAAAGAAGAAATCTTTGGGCGAGCCGTGATCCATACCATGCCCGGCAGTTTCTTGGCTACCAAAAAACCGTCGGGCAGTAAAGTCAAAATAATTTTGATTGCCGGCGGTGTCCTAATTTTTTTGGGTTTGATTTTTGGCGGCGCTTTTTTATTGCTGGCTAATTTAAAACCGCCAACTGGTCAGATAGTGACGCCGAGTGTTAATCAGATCAAACCAGCACCGAGCACTAACGTGAATGTGGGCACTAATGTCAACCTAAACGCCAACGTTCAGGTTAACGCTAATGTCAATCTTAAGCAGAATGTTAATGCTAATATCGGCGCGGCTACGTCGCCAGCCTTACCCAATAGCTTGGATTCGGATAACGACGGTTTAACTGACTCTGAGGAAGCGCTCTATGGCACCGATCCTCGTAAGCCTGACACTGACGGCGATGGCTATGTTGATGGCGTGGAGGTCGCTAACCTTTACGATCCCTTGAAGCCAGCGCCAGCGCTGCTCAAAGATTCTGGTTTAGTCAAAAAATATACCAATTCAAGTTATAATTATTCCATTCTCTATCCGGCCAAATGGTTAGCTCGGCCGCTCGACGAGACTAATCAGGAAATAATTTTTGCTTCTGATACCGGCGAGTTTATAGAGGTGATCATTCAATCTAATCCGAGTCGCCTTTCACTGGCCGATTGGTATAAAAACCAGGTTCCAAATCTTAGTCCCAATCAGATTAAAACTGCGACCAATCGTGATCAGAGCCTCAGTGGTATTATTAGCTTGGATGGGTTGACGGTTTATTTTGCCCAGGGTGATAACATCTACGCGATCACTTACAATTATGGCACCAAAACCGAATTGAACTTTAGGACCACTTTTGTGATGATGTATCGAAGCTTCAAGTTGGGAACCGAAGTTGCTTCGCCGCCGCAGGGCAGCGAATCAGTTGAGACTGGTGGACCAGCTACCTCACCGATCGCCAGTACTAATACTAATTCCAACACCAATACCAAGACCAAGACTAGTACTAATGCCAATGCCAATAGTAATACCACTAGCGCCGGTGCTAATACTAACAGCGCTACGAGTAACGCCAATTTTACTCCTTAAAATTATTTTGTTGGTTGTTGTTAACTGCTTTTATGCCTTTTTTAAATTTGGGATCGTTAATTCGGAGTTTTCGTTATGCCAGCAAAGGATTGGTCCAGGTTTTCCGGGAGGAACAAAATTTCCGCCTTCAAATTTTAGTCGCTTTAGGTGTTTTGATTTTAGCGCTCTATTTACAGATCAGAATTATCGAAATCATCTTTCTAATTCTTGTTATCATTATTGTTTTAGTGCTAGAATTAATTAACAGCATCTTTGAACGCCTGATTGACATTTTAAAGCCGCGGCTGCACCCCGACGTTCGAGCAGTCAAAGATATTATGGCCGCCACGGTCTTAATTGCTTCGGTTGGTTCTGTGATTATCGCAGTTTTTATTTTTTGGCCTTATTTATTTTAAAAAATTAGTTTTCGAGCGGAAAGAGAATCTTTTTAATTTTATTTCTACCCATTCTAATCTAAATCTATGGCGAAAGACGAAATGATCGCTGGTTTGGACTTAGGTTCGACGGCAGTTCGCTTGGTCGTCGGCCAAAGGAGTCAGGTCGACGGTCGACTTAATATTATTGGCGCGGCCGAAGCGCCGGCCGAGGGCGTCAGCAAAGGCGTGGTGACGAGCATTGAGGCGGCTTCGGCGAGTATGGCCGCTTGCCTTGAGAAAATTGAAAAGATGATTGGCGCGCCGGTCGAACAAGCTTGGGTGGGAATTTCAGGCAGCCACATTATTTGCCAGGAGAGCAAGGGAGTGGTAGCGGTTTCAAAGATCGATGGCGAAATTCGCGAAGAAGACGTGGAACGAGCGATCGAGGCAGCCCGCACTTTTACCACGCCGCCTAATTACGAAATCTTGCACGTCATTCCCCGCAGTTTCGCGGTTGACAATCAGACTGGCATCAAGGATCCCATTGGCATGACTGGCGTTCGTCTAGAAGTCAATGCTCAAATTATCATGGGGCTCAGTTCTCAGATTAAGAATTTAACCAAGAGCGTTTATCAAACCGGTCTCGACATCGAGGATTTGGTTTTGTCAATCTTGGCCGCGGCCGAGGCGATCATCACGGAGCGTCAAAAAGAGTTGGGCGTGGTGGTGATTAATTTCGGCGGCGCCACTACTAGTTTAGTGGTTTTTGAAGAAGGCGATGTCATTCACACGGCGGTCTTGCCGGTCGGCTCGGAGCATATCACTTCTGATATCGCCATCGGACTCAGAATTGCCATCGACGCAGCTGAGCGAATTAAACTGGCCCACGGTAGTGTTTTGTCGAAAGAGATCAATAAGAAAGAAGAAATTGATTTGAGGGAATTTAGCGAAGTGGAAAGCGGTTTGGTTTCCAAAAAATATATCGCCGAAATCATTGAAGCGCGAATTGAAGAAATCTTTGACAAGATTGATAAAGAGCTTAAGCGCGTTAATCGAAGCGGTCTTTTGCCCGCTGGCGCTATCCTCACCGGCGGCGGAGCTAATTTGCCTGGAATTATCGCTGTGGCCAAAAGAAAACTGCGCTTGCCCGCTTCCCTAGGCTATCCTTTAAATATTACTAGTGCGATTGATAAGGTTAACGATTTATCATTTGTGACGGCCACTGGTTTGGTTTTGTGGGGCGATCAAGTTCGTCGAGAAAGTCGCAGCGGTGGGATTTCGCGATTCCGGAGCGTGAACGCGGTGACGAGTAAGATTAGTCGTTGGTTTAAGTCACTCCTGCCCTAATCTAGTAGTATTAGGTTTAGCCTCGAAGGCACATTTTCCCAAGCCAAAATATCCTAAATTATAAAATGACTCAAGTGGAGATAGATTTTCCCCTAGGCCCGAGTCAATTTTTTTATCAACCGAGATTGATTTGACTAAATTTTCGATTAAAGCTAAAATGAAGAAAAATCTTTTAAAGCGAGTAAAAGCTAAAACCATGGAAATCAAACCTGACATCGAAACTTTCGCTAAGATTAAAGTTATTGGTGTAGGCGGTAGTGGCGGGGCGGCGATTAATCGAATGATCCAGGCCAAAATTAAGGGGGTCGAATTTGCCGCGGTTAACACCGATGTGCAAGACCTCCATTCATCGCGGGCGCCGATCAAACTTCATATTGGCAAAACCGTTACCCGCGGTTTGGGTGCGGGTATGAACCCCGATCTTGGTCGTCAAGCAGCTGAAGAAGCTCAAAACGAAATTCGAGACATCCTGAAGGGTTCGGATATGGTTTTTATTACTTGTGGTTTGGGCGGCGGGACTGGTACTGGCGGTTCGCCGGTCATTGCTGAAATTGCTCGCGATCTCGGAGCTTTAACCGTGGCTGTGGTCACCAAGCCTTTCACCTTTGAAGGTGCTCAGCGTCGAGGCATTGCCGAGAAGGGGTTTGATGAATTGGCCTCGAAAGTTGATACCATCATCACTGTTCCCAATGATCGCATTCTTCAAGTAGTTGATAAGAAAACGACCCTGATCGACGCTTTCACGATGGCCGATGAAGTTTTGCGTGAAGGTGTCCAGGGAATTTCCGAATTGATAACCGTACCAGGCTTGATCAACGTCGATTTCGCTGACGTCCGGACGATTATGAAAGACGCTGGGTCGGCGCTGATGGGTATTGGCCGGAGTAGTGGAGAAAATCGAGCGATTGAAGCGGCTAAGGAAGCGGTGAGTAGCCCCTTGCTTGACATTTCCATCGACGGAGCAAAAGGAATTCTCTTTACCATCACCGGTGGTCCCAATCTGGGGATGCATGAGGTGTCTGAGGCAGCCAAGATTGTTACCAGTTCGGCCGATACCGACGCCAAGATTATTTTCGGTGCGGTAATCGACGAGAATCTAAAAGACGAGATTAAGGTGGCGGTGGTGGCGACCGGTTTTGCCGGCCGTGGCTTGGGTACGATCGGCGGGCTAGAAATGCCGCCAACTT
>CAZFGO010000008.1:13416-20561 GCA_964518525.1 uncultured Gammaproteobacteria bacterium
TTAAAACGGGATCGTTTTTGAAAATTAATTACCTATTTCCGCCATAATTCTAGGAGATTTAATCTATGAAATGTCCGGCTTGTCATTTTGCCGACACTAAAGTTCTCGATTCCCGTTCGGTTTCGGGCGGCTTGGCTATTCGGCGCCGGCGGGAATGTTTGCGCTGCGGCTTTCGGTTCTCAACCTATGAAGAAGTCGAGATTTTGAATCTAACGGTGGTCAAACGCGACGGTCGTCGAGAGAATTATTCACGCGAGAAATTGGAACGGGGTTTAAGAAAGGCTTTGGAGAAAAGGCCGATCACGGCTGATGAATTTAAAAAGCTGATTGGCAACATCGAGCGTGATATCCAGATGAAAGCCAAAGACGAAATCAAGAGCCAAGAGATTGGCGAGATCGTCATGAAGCGTCTAAAGAAAGTGGACGAGGTGGCTTACATCCGGTTTGCCTCGGTTTACCAATCTTTTCGTGACGCGCGCAGTTTCCATCAGGAAATTAATCGTTTGCTCCGGGGTAAGGTTCGGAAATCAAAAAAATAATCAAGCTTCAATATTTAAACTAGAAAAATTTAGAAATTTTTATGACCGCGGCTAAGAAAAATAAAATTTCTAAGATTCGTAAACGCAATGATGAGATTGTTGAATTTGACCAGAGTAAGATTACTGGTGCCATTGCCAAGGCCATGGAGGCAGTGGGTCAGGGCAATCCGATCAAAGCCAAGAAATTGTCGGATGAGGTCCTAGAGCTTTTGAATAAAAAGTTTCATGAGCGTTCTATTCCGGCAGTGGAAGAAATCCAAGATTTGGTTGAAATGGTTTTGATGAAGAATAAGTTTTATCCGACGGCCAAAGCCTTCATTCTCTATCGCGAGCAGCACGCGCGCATGCGCGATCTCACTAGTCTGATTAATTCGGACGATGTTATGGAAGGTTATTTGAAAAAATTGGATTGGCGAGTGAGAGAGAACAGCAACATGGCCTATTCGCTGCAGGGCCTTAATAACCATGTGGCCTCGGCCGTCAGCTCTCATTACTGGCTTTATAAAATATATCCGGTCGAGGTGCGCGAGGCGCATCTAAACGTTGATCTCCATATTCATGATTTGCAGATCCTGGCGGTTTATTGTTGCGGCTGGGATTTGCAGGATTTGCTTCGCCGCGGCTTTGGCGGAGTCGAAGGGAAATTACAGAGTCGAGCGCCGAAACATTTTCGCACAGCCTTGGGCCAGGTGGTCAACTTTTTCTACACGCTGCAGGGCGAAGCGGCCGGGGCCCAGGCCTTTGCTAATTTTGACACGCTGCTCGCTCCTTTTATTCGTTACGATAATTTGGATTACAAAGAGGTCAAGCAGGCGATACAGGAATTTGCTTTCAACATGAATGTGCCCACGCGAGTCGGCTTTCAAACCCCCTTTACCAATTTGACTTTTGATTTGACCCCGCCAAAAACTTTGGGTGAAGAAAATGTGGTCATCGGCGGTCTGCCCCGAAAGGAAAAATACAAAGAATTCCAGCCGGAAATGGATTTAATTAATCAGGCGTTCGCCGAAGTGATGCTCGAGGGCGACGCTAACGGTCGAGTCTTCACTTTCCCGATTCCGACTTATAATATTTCTAAAGATTTTGATTGGGACAATCCAGTGGTCAATAAGATTTGGGAGATGACCGCTAAGTATGGCTTGCCTTATTTTGCCAATTTTGTTAATTCCGACATGAATCCGGACGATGCTCGTTCGATGTGTTGCCGTCTGCGTTTGGATAATCGAGAATTGCGCAAGCGCGGCGGTGGCCTTTTTGCGGCCAATCCGCTCACTGGCTCGATCGGTGTGGTGACTATCAATTTGCCGCGTCTAGGCTATTTATCCGAATCCAAAGAAGAGTTGATCAATCGTCTGGGTCGACTAATGGATATCGCTCGAAAAAGCCTTCAAATCAAGCGCCAGATGCTCGAGAATTTTACCGAAGCTGGTCTCTACCCTTACGCCAAAATTTATTTGAGCGGCATCAAAGAGCGCTTTGGCGAATATTGGAAAAATCATTTTAATACCATTGGGATTTTGGGGATGAATGAGCTCTTGATCAATTTTCTGAATAAAGGCATCGAGAGTGAAGAGGGCCGGAATCTCGCTCTGGAATTAATGGATTTTATGGGTAACCGTTTAAAGGAGTACCAGGGCGAAGATAATGAGCTCTATAATCTCGAAGCCACGCCTGGCGAAGGAACGACTTATCGTTTTGCCAAGGATGACAAGGAAAGATATCCCGATATCATCGTGGCCAATGAAGCTGCTTATCGGGAACGTGGCGCGGCGCCTTACTATACCAATTCGACTCATCTGCCAGTCAACTTTACCGATGATCTTTTCGAAGCTCTGGAGCTTCAGGAACCGCTCCAGGTTCGCTACACGGGCGGAACCGTGTTGCATGGATTTTTGGGTGAAAAAATGCCCACGGCCGAAGCGACCAAGAAATTAGTTTCCCGGGTAATGAAAAATTATCGCTTACCGTATTTTACCCTGACACCGACTTTTTCTATCTGCCCTCATCACGGCTATCTGGACGGCGAACATTTCTTCTGTCCGCTTTGTGATTCGGAAATCGGCTACGTCGAGACTCAAAAAGAACAATTGCCAATTTAATTATTAATTAATTAAGATATGGCCGAGGCAACCAAAGAGCAAAAGCGCCAGCCCTGCGAAGTGTATTCGCGAGTGGTCGGCTACATCCGGCCCGTGTCGCAATGGAATGACGGCAAGCAATCGGAGTTCCGCGATCGAGTGGAGTATAATAAGCAGTTGGGCAAATAAAGAGTTGGCTTCAGTGCTCGATTAAAGAAATTACGCGGAAGGGGTTCCGCGTTTTTTCTACTGAAAGACTATCGGGTTTATCTTGTCTCCCAGCCGGTGGTTTTATTTGTTCTAGCCCGAAGGTCTCGAGACCGAAGGCAAGGGTAGTAAAAGGGAGTAGCAGACTTTAGCCTGCCTGCGGTAGGCAGGTCTGCGGCCGAGATAATTTCACTTCCAGCTACGCGAACCTGCCTGCGGTAGCCTGCCTGCCGGCAGGCAGGGCAGGCTAAAGTTCGCTACTCCAATACTATGAAAGGAGTTCAGGCTTTAGCCTGTATTGGAGACCTATAAATTTCTTACAGCCTCAAGGGCGAACTCCTTTATCGTTTAAGAATTCGCAGACATTCTAAAATAATTTTATGCTCATTGCTGGTTTACAAAAGTTAACTCTGATTGATTATCCCGGAAAAATCGCGGCCACAGTTTTTACTTTTGGCTGTAATTTTCTTTGCTCTTTTTGCCATAATCCCGAGCTGGTTGACACTCGCTTGAAAAATCAAAATATTTTTTGGTCGAAAGAAAATTTTTTCGAATTCCTGGAGAAACGACGGAAACTGATCGAAGGCGTTTGTATCACTGGCGGCGAGCCGACGATTCATCACGATCTGCCTGAATTTATTTCCCAAATCAAAAAATTACGTTTGCTTGTTAAGTTGGATACCAATGGCACGAATTCCGGGATGGTCAGCGATTTGATTAATAAAAACTTGGTTGATTATCTGGCTATGGATCTCAAGGCGCCCTTGGAACGCTACGAAGAATTGGTGCGACGGCGGGTTGATTTGAAAGAAATTCAAGAAAGCATTAAAATAATTTTAGGAAGTAATCGAGATTATGAATTTCGGAGCACGCTAGTGCCCGGTTTCCATACTGCCAAAGATATTGAGGCAATGGCCCAGCTGATTAGAGGAGCAAAGAATTATTATCTTCAGAATTTTGTTTCGCAAGGTAAGATGCTCGATCCCACCTGGCAGACCCGGCGGAGTTTTACTCTGGGCGAACTTGAATCTTTTCAGGCAATTGCCCGAGAATGGGTCGAGAATTGTTGGCTAAGAAATTAATTTAGAGTGATCAAAGTCAGGGCTCGAGAAGAAATCAAGTTGACTGAATTAGAATTTTAGTTAAGAATAAAATTTATGGCCGAAAGAAATGTTTCCGAAACCGGCGAACAGTCAGTGGCCAGTGAAGCAGGTTTAAAAAAATTATTGGAACAAAATTTAGAAACAACATCAGAAGTTTTGAAGCTGGTTAAGAAAATTCATCGCTATATTGTTTGGCAAAGGATTTTTGGACTGATTTATTTTATTCTGATTGTTGTGCCAATAATTTTAGCCTTAATTTATCTGCCGCCGCTTTTGAAACAATTCACTGCTAGCTATGGCGAACTCTTGGCGCCAAATCAAAAGAGTCTCTTAAACCAGTTAGATAGTCTGGGCGGCCAGAGCGAATTAAAAAATCTGATCAACAAATTAAAATGAAGGCAAAAATTTTGACCAGATTCATGAAATCAAATTTAAATAAAATTAATATCTTAACTGTTTGGCAAAAAAGAGTCTTGGCTTTAACTAAAAAGATTCCTCGGGGTCGCGTGACGACTTATCAATTACTGGCTCAGGGTTTGGGCGATCCGAAATCCGCTCGAGCGGTTGGCCAGGCCTTGAATAAAAATCCTTTTTTGGTTAAAATACCTTGTCATCGGATAGTGAAAAGCGACGGCTGCCTGGGCGGCTATCAGGGTGGGCGGAAAAGCAAGATCAATTTATTGAGGAAAGAGGGAATTAAGATAAAAAACCGTAAGATCTCTAACCTAAAACAAGTTTTGTATCAATTTTAAAAATAAAATTATTTTTTTTCATTTATGTCTAAGTTAATAATAAATCAATTAAAACAAAAATTATCTTTCAGACCATTGACCCATCGTCAGATTATCATTGGAGCGATAATCGTTAGTTTTGTGGCTGGCGGTCTTTCGGGGGCGATCTTTGGCGGATTCGGCCCTTCAATCAATGATTGGTTTCAAACCAGAGTTTTGAAATTACCGAGCGCGGGGGTTACTACGTCTAATCAGACGGTCAGAACTATTGAAGAGGAGTCCGCCACCATCGAAGCAGTAAAAAAGATTTCACCCTCGGTGGTGAGCATCATTATTTCTAAGGATTTAAGCAAACTTAATCAAATTGGTTCGGATCTTTTTCCTTTTAATGACTTCTTTCAGTTTGGTCTGCCCGGTTTTAATTTTAATTTGCCGGGTCGAGGCGCCCAGCCTAAAACCGATCAGCCTCAAAAGCAAGAAATTGGCGGCGGCACCGGCTTTATTATTTCCGAAGATGGTCTAATTCTGACCAATCGGCATGTCATTACTGATAACGCAGCTGATTACACCGTTATCTTAAGCGACGGCAAAAAATATCCAGCCAAGATTTTAGCTACTGATACGGTCAACGATATGGGCGTGGTCAAAATCGAGGCTCGCGGCTTGAAGCCGGTTGAATTGGGCGATTCGAGCACGCTCCGAATCGGCCAGACCGTGATTGCCATTGGCAATACCTTGGCCGAATATCGTAACACCGTGACTAAAGGAGTGGTGAGTGGACTTAGTCGTCGAGTGACAGCCGGCGACGCTGGCGGCTATTCGGAAACGATTGATCAAGCGATCCAAACCGATGCGGCGATTAATCCTGGCAATTCCGGTGGCCCCTTAATTAATCTTGATGGCCAAGTGGTCGGTATTAATACGGCGGTTAGTCAGCAGGGTCAGCTCATCGGGTTTGCCATTCCCATCAATTCGGCCAAGCCGGTGATTCAGAGTATCAAGACCTATGGCCGCATCATCCGTCCCTTCTTGGGTGTTCGCTATGTCCTCGTGACTAAAGATATTGCCGAAGCTAATAATTTGCCCAACGATTATGGTGCCCTGGTCTTACGCGGGACCAACCCGACTGATTTGGCCGTCATCCCCGGCAGCCCAGCGGATAAAGCCGGCCTGGTGGAGAACGACATTATTCTTGAAGTGGGTGGCGAAAAGGTGGATGAGGATCATAGCCTAGCCAGTCTGATTGCCAAATATCAACCGGGCGCGGAAGTGGAATTTAAGATTTGGCACAAGGGCGAAACCAAGCTGATTAAAGTAAAATTGGAAGAAAGGAAAAAATCCTAATTATGAAAGAAAAAAAACTGGTCGAAAAGATCATCGAACTTGAGGAGAGGATCTCCGCTGCCTGGAGGTTACTTTGATCTGGACCAAGCCCAAGCGGAAATTAAAAAATTGGAAGAAGAGCTGAGTCGGCCGGGTGTTTGGCAGGATCAGAAGCGAGCTCAGGCGCTCGGCGAGCGCGCTAGTAAATTAAAAAATCGCCTGGCCTCCTGGGAGAAATTGAGAGATGAAACCGCTGATTTACGCGAGATCGCCAAGCTAGATGAAGAAGATCAAACCGTTGATCTGCGTCTTGAAGCAGAGCAGCGGCTGGTCGAACTGATCGAGCGATTTCGGAATCTGGAGTTTCAAATCCTTTTTGCCGGCAAATATGATAGCCACAATGCCATTATGGCTATTCACGCTGGCGCCGGCGGGGTCGACGCCATGGATTGGTCCGAAATGCTTTTACGCATGTATCTTCGCTACGCCGAAAGAAACGGTTTTAAGAGTCGAATCCTAGAAGAATCGCGGGGCGCTGAAGCCGGCATCAAAAGCGTGACGCTCGAAATCAAAGGTCCCTACGCTTATGGTCATTTGAAATCAGAGCACGGCGTGCACCGTTTGGTGCGAATTTCGCCTTTTGACGCCGAAAAGATGAGACACACCTCTTTTGCCTTGGTTGAAGTTTTGCCCGAGCTTGACGAATTCGATGAGACCGAGATTGTGATCCGGCCGGAAGATTTGAGAATTGATACTTTTCTAGCCTCGGGCCATGGCGGTCAGAGTGTCCAGACAACTTATTCGGCCGTGAGAATTGTTCACGAGCCAACCAAGATCACGGTTTCGTGCCAAAACGAACGTTCTCAGGCTCAGAATAAGGCCACGGCACTAAAAATTTTGAGAGCGAAATTATACGAGCTTGAGCTCCAGAAGCTTCAGAAAGAAAAGAAGCAACTGCGCGGAGAATATAAATCAGCGGAGTGGGGGAATCAAATTCGTTCCTATGTTCTCGAACCCTATCATCTGGTTAAAGATTTGCGAACCGGCTTAGAGTCAAGCGACCCCCAAAAGGTTTTGGCCGGCGATCTGGATCAATTTGTCGAGGCTTATTTGAGGCGGAAAGATTAAATTTTCATTTATGGCTAAGGTTTTAGTTACCGGCGG
>CAZFGO010000008.1:20661-25525 GCA_964518525.1 uncultured Gammaproteobacteria bacterium
TTAGAAAACTGCAAAAATTTTAAAATAAAAAAAATTATTTTCTCATCCACGGGCGGAGCAATCTATAGTCCTAGTGCCTCGCTTCCCACTGACGAGGCCGAGCCGGCCGAACCGATTTCGCCTTATGGCGTGGCCAAGTTAGCCGTAGAAAAATATTTGAATTATTATTACCAGATTTTTGGCCTCAATTACTCGGCCCTGCGCTACAGCAATGTTTATGGGCCGAGACAAGATAGAGCGGGCGAAGCCGGCGTGGTGGCGATTTGGAGTGATCGAATTTTAAAGGGCGAGCAGCCAATTATTAATGGCGATGGCGAGCAGACCAGAGATTTTGTTTATGTTGGCGATGTGGTCCGGGCCAATCTTCTTGCCTTAGCCGATTCCCAAGCTAAGGTTTATAATGTTAGTACGGCCAAAGAGACCAGGGTAAAAGATTTATTTGAACTCATTCGAAATAATTTTAACAAGCCGGTAAAGGCTAGCCAAGGTAACGCACGAGCCGGCGAATTGCGTCGAAGTTGTTTATCATTCGATCGAATAAAAAAAGATTTTGGTTGGCAGCCCGAGGTAGCGCTGGACGAGGGGATCAAAAGGACCGTGGAATGGTTTAAGGATCGTGAATCAGGAATTATGAATTAGGATAAGAGGAATCCCGATTTATCGGGACGAATCTCTGGATATAAAGATATTTATTGATATTGGTTGATATAATGATATTTAATTCCTGATTCATAATTCAAAATTCATAATTCAGAATTATCATACTATGCTCGACCAAAAAGTTTGGGTTATCGTTCCCGCTTATAATGAAGAAAAAAATCTTGGCGCAGTTTTAGCTGGGCTCAAGCCATTAACTCATAACTTAATCGTGGTTGATGACGGATCAGATGATCAGACAGCTATGGTTGCCAAAAACCAGGGAGCTATTTGCCTGACCCATGAGATCAATCGCGGCCAGGGAGCGGCGCTACAAACCGGCACGGCTTTAGCTTTATCCCTGGGTGCAGAGATAATTGTTCATTTCGACGCTGATGGCCAGATGCAGCCAGAGGACTTGCCCAAATTGATTCAACCAATCCGGGATCAGCAGTGCGATCTTTGCTTTGGTTCGAGATTTCTTGAGCCCAAATCGACTATTCCTTGGACTAAATATTATTTAATTTTAAAGCCGGCAATAATTTTTAATTGGCTTTTTACCGGCATCAGGTTGACCGATGCTCATTGCGGGCTCCGGGCTCTCTCGCGAAGGGCGGCTGAAGTAATTTCGTTGGAGCAAGATCGGATGGCGCATGCCAGCGAGATTTTGGAACAAATCTATGAACATCGGTTGAGTTGGCGCGAGGTGCCGGTGAAAATTATTTACCAAGATTATGGCCAAGGGTTTTGGGCTGGTTTAAAAATAGCCAAGGATCTTTTTTCGAGCCGACTGCTAAAATAATTCCTATGATTATTCAGGTCATTCTAATCATTTTCGCCGTTTTCGTCATTCTTAAAATTACGTTGCGCTTCAAAGAGCGCAAGATCAGTTTGAACGAATTTATTTTTTGGCTGGCGCTTTGGTTAGTGATTGGTTTGGTGATCTGGCTGCCGGCTACGGCCACTTTTTTCGCCAACCTGGTTGGGATCGGCCGCGGTTCGGATCTGGCGGTTTATTCCGCCATTCTACTTTTGTTCTATTTGGTCTTTAGAATTTTTGTTAAGCTCGATGACCTCGAAGCTCAAATAACCAAGTTGGTGCGTCGTGAGGCGCTCGAACGTTTTAAAAAAGAGTCGAATAAAAAATGATTCCTCTATCTGATTTTTTTCAAAATTTCACTCATTATTTTGCCCGCCGTCTGACCTATCAAATCAAAGAGCTTTACCTCTCGGTGGGCATCCTGAACTTTGCCGTCTCGCTAGTTTCGATCTTTGAGCCAATCTATCTTTACACCCTGGGTTATTCGCTGAGACAGATTCTTATTTTTTGGATTGGGATTTATTCGATTTATTTTTTGATTCTGCCCTTCGGCGGGAAAGTGGCCCGGGCTCGAGGTTATAAGAAAAGTATTATCTATAGTGCGCCCTTTTTAATCTTTTATTACCTCTCGCTCTTTGCTATTCCGATCCAGCCCGGACTGATCATCGGCGCCATGATCGCCTTGGCCTGCCAGAAAGCTCTTTTCTGGCCGGGTTATCACTCGGATTTTGCCCGCTTTAGCGTTGATGGTGAGCGGGCGAGGGAGATCAGCAACTTGACGATTATCACCCTCTTGGCTTCGGCTTTGGGACCGCTCCTCGGCGGTTTGATCTTGGATTTGGCGGGGTTTAAGTGGCTTTTTATCTTAGTCGTGGTTTTGATCTTGGCTTCAATTCTACCCTTGCTTCGGACCAGAGAAATCTTTACGCCCATACCCTTTGCTTATTTTCGGGCCTACGAGCGTCTCTTGAGAAGAGAGAATCGACGTAAATTTATAGCTTATTTGGGTTTTGGCGAAGAATTGATTTTTCTCGTTTTCTGGCCAATTTTTATCTATACCGTAGTGAAAAATTATCTCTCGATCGGCAGTATTATCGCTGCCGCCATTTTGGCGACCATCCTAGTTATTCTTTTTATCGGGCGGCTAACTGATAAACGAAATAAATACTCGGTCTTAAGATTCGGAACGATTTTTTCTTCGGTCGGTTGGTTTTTACGGCTGATGATCCAAGGCGGATTGGGAATTTTTCTGGTCGATTCCTTTTATCGGATTGCCCGGAATATCTTGGGTGTACCCCTGACCGCGATCACTTACGAACGGGCGCAAAAGGCCAGTGTGATGAAGTCAGTGGTTTTTTTTGAGATGGCTCTGAGCGTGGGTAAACTCTTGGCGGCTGGTTTAATTTTGGTCTTGCTTTTCTTTTTGCCAAACATTAATGGTTTTGTTTGGGATTTGATTTTTGGGGTGGCGGGATTAATGACTCTTCTTTATTCTTTTTTATAAAAATTAGCTGGTTTGAACCAGCTAATTTTTAGATTAATTACGATCCCATGGTTTCTCTTGAACAAACAAAAGCAATCCTTAAAAAATATCATTTTCGGCCCGAGCGATCCCGCGGCCAGAATTTTTTAATTGACGACGCGGTTTTAAAAAAAATTATCAAAGTGGCGGATTTAAAACCCGAGGACTTGGTTTTAGAAATCGGACCAGGTCTGGGTGTCTTAACCAGGGAATTGGCAGGGCGAGTAAAAAAAGTGTTCAGCGTTGAGATTGATCAGAAATTGGTTAGAATCTTGAAAAGTGAATTAAGAGATTATCAAAATTTAGAAATTATTAATCAGGACATTCTCAAATTGGCTCCAAAAAAATTAGGTCTCGAAGATCAGCGCTACCAAATAGTTGCCAATCTGCCTTATAACATCACCTCGCTGGTCTTGAGAAAATTTTTAGAGTTAGCGCCCCGACCCAAGACCCTGACGATTTTGGTTCAAAAGGAAGTGGCCGAAAGGATTTGTGCCGGGCCGGGCGAGATGAGTTTGCTTTCGCTCGCGGTCCAATTTTATGGCGAGCCCGAATTGGTTTGGGTGATCCCACGAAAAAATTTTTGGCCCGAGCCCGGGGTTGATTCGGCCTTGGTGAAGATTAAAACTTTGACTCAGGAACAAATTGATCAGCGCCTGGTGCTGGGCATGAACGAGAAAGATTTTTTTCGAGTCGCTCGGATTGGATTTTCGAGCCGGCGAAAACAGCTGCAGAATAATCTGGCTGCGGGCCTGGATCTTACCAAAGTAGAAATAAAAAATTTTCTCGAAGAGTTGTCGCTCAATCCCTTGGCTCGAGCCCAGGATTTGAGCTTGGCTGATTGGTCGAGACTGACTCGAAAATTAAAATCAGTTAGTCAAAAATTTTAAGCTCAAGACAGTTTCCGATTATTTCGGCTTACATTGAGGTAAGCAGGAGAAAATTTCTAAGCCAAAAAGAGCCAATCTAAAAGAAATTTTTATAATTAGCTTGACATTAGAGCGATTTTTATTATCCGATCTTGTAGATAGGGTTGGTTTATGTTATAATCTATTTAGATTTAGAGAAATTTTTGTTGTTGAGCAAAATCGATTAAAAGAAATTAGCCATGGGATCAAAAGAAAAAATATTGCTTAGTGGTTTGGGCTTGATTGGAGTGGTGGCTTTGACTTTGGGTTGGTTTCAATTGAAAAATAATTTGAGCGATCCTTTTATTGGTTTTAAGCCGATGGGTACGCCTGAGGCCGAGCGCCAGCTCCGTAATCAGGATATCAATATTTTGGGCAGTAATTATTTTTCTGGCCCGAGCGAGATCGAAGGTAATGTCAATCAAAGCGCTGCGCCGACCTTACCCCTCAGTAATTCAAATACCAATACCAACGTCAAGACCGGAGCCTCGAGCAGTCTCAATTCCAATTCACTTCCTTTGCCCGGCGATTTGACTAACATCTCGACCGATACCTTGAGGCAATATCTAAAACAAGCCGGTGCGAGCGATCAGTTGATCTCCGGTCTTGATGACGCCACCTTGCGACAGCTTTATCGCCAGGCTGCGAGCGGTTCGACAGACTCGAGTTCGCTCCAGAGACTGAATCTTTCCGATTCTCTTTTGAAAGAGATTACCAATATCCCCCTGAGTCAAGTTCGCGACTATCTCAAGAATAACGGCGCGCCCGCGGCCGCGGTTGATAGCTTGAGTGATGATGATTTAAGAAAGATGCTTTTATCCGCTGGCCAATCAGGCCAATAATTTTTTATGCTCTCTTCTGGGCAACAATTGAGGAGGAAAAAGATTATCATCCTGGCAATATTTTTGACCGTGATTTTATCTTCATTATTGCCTTTTGTTTTTTCTAAGCCAGCCCAAGCCCAGTGGGTTGATGTTT
>CAZFGO010000008.1:25625-27299 GCA_964518525.1 uncultured Gammaproteobacteria bacterium
TCTTGGGCCAACTCGGTGCGGGATAAGATTACTAGTCTTCAATCCAAACTCCAGAATAATGAATTATCGGGCGGAGATTATGTTTCCCTGGCTGATACGGCCAAGCAGTTGAATCCCAAGAGCAATGATTTCGGTGCTTTTATCAGCGCCGACACTAATTTGAAAACTGGCGGCCAAGTGAAAAAAGAAGAACAGGAATTTTTCCAGGCGCTCCAGGGTAGAATCAACGATGTTACCACCACAATTTCCGGTTTGACGAAAACGCCCTCAACCTGGACAAAAAAAATATTAGAAAAACCTTTTGATATTGCCACCTCGCGGGAATCCACCTACACCCAATCTTTGATAGCCGATGCCGTTAGCACCTTTACCACTACCTTGGTGAGCAAGTTGACTGAGCGAGCCATGCAAGGTCTGGTTTCCCTTTTGAATCCCCAAGCTCGGCCGCGTGATTATAGTGATTTAAATAAGCCCGAGGGTAGTCCATCTCAACTTACTTCGTCGGGCGATGTGCTCACGGGCGGCGGACCCGGGACCGGAGCTGGCTCTTCTTGTCAGACCAATAGCGATTGTAATATCGGTCAAATTTGTCAGTTTAGAACTTGCGTGATCTCGGGTGGTCAGCAGGGTTCGGCTTGCACTTCCTCGAGCCAATGCGGCCAGGGATTGAGTTGCCAGGGTGGGCAGTGTACGGCCGCGGCTGGCGGGAGTCCGAGCGTGGGCGCGGTGGCGAACGCGCCGACCGTGGTGGGCAACGCCGGCGGCGGAACAGCGGCCACGAGACAATTACTCAGTTCTTTCCTCTCCCTGGATTTGAAGAGCACCGAGGGCATTGATTATAATCTCTTGGCTAATTTTTCTCTCTGCCCCAAATCCTCTCAAGTTAACACTCAATCGGATAACTGCGTCATTGATCAGGGTCTAGCTCAAGCAATTCAAGGGCAACTGAGCATCAGCGACGCCCTGGAAAAGGATTTTCTGCACCCGGGTTGGTATGTTGGTAAGAGTCAGTCGGGCGATACGCTGAGCTATGATAACGGTTATAGTTTGGATAACATCAAGAAATTAAGAAAGGCGCGAGCCCTGCCCTTGGGTTTTGAAATGGCGGCTAATCTAATTAAATCTGATAAGGCGCCGCCCACCACGCTCAGCCAGATCGTAGCTGATTTTAATAACGCCAGTTCGCCTTTTTATCATTTGATTGATCCTAATTGGGTGATCAAATTGCCTTTGACTCGCTGCGTGGCGCGCGGCTATGGCCAGATGCTGCAATCGAGCGAGAGTAATCAGCGGCAGCAAATTTGCGTTGATGCCCAAACTTGCCTCTCAGAAGACGAGAGCGGCGCTAATTGCCAAAATGCCTGGGGTTATTGTCTCAAAGAAAAAAATATCTGGCGTTTCAACGCCGATACTTGTCCAGGCTATTATAATAGCTGTCAATCCTTTACCACTCGGCCGGAATTGGGCAATCAAACCGTGAGCTACATTAGAAATTCTCTGACCGGGCAAAATATTTGTAACGCCAATAATGTCGGTTGTCAGTGGTATAGTAATTCGCTTTTTGCCGGCAGCTGGCAGGATCGGCCGGTGGCCACGAGCCAAACCAATTCCGTGGATTGCGCGGCCGCGGGCGGTACCTGGAATATTGATTTAGGCATCTGCTCGATTAGTAAG
>CAZFGO010000009.1:0-1526 GCA_964518525.1 uncultured Gammaproteobacteria bacterium
CGTGGGCGGCGTGGCTAATCTCTTGGCCAATCTTTTATCTAATCTGCCGGCCGATCAAATAATTGTCTTAACGTCTAGGGCTCCACAAAATTATCTTTTTGATCAAGGTCAAAAATATAAAATTTATCGCCAAAAGCTGATTACCAAGACTAGGCTTTTCTGGCCAAGATGGTTTCCTTTGTTTTGGCAGACTTGTAAGTTAGTTGGTCGAGAAAAGATCGAATTTATTTTAGTTGGTCAGGTCCTGCCCGTCGGTTACGCCGCCTTGATTCTTTGGAAACTCTTCGGTCTGCCTTACGCGGTTTTTATTTACGGCCGAGATGTCACTGAGCCAGCCCAGAAGGCTTGGAAAAGAAAGATGCTTTTTATGGTTTTAAAAAACGCCCAAAAGATAATTTGCGCTGGCGGCTTTGTTCAGGGGCGAATAGCTGAACTGGGAGTTCATCCCAATAAAACCCTGATAATTTATCCCGGTCCCAATCGATTAAATCAGGTTAGAGCTGATCGAAAATTAATCGAGGCTTTGAAGGAGAAATATCATTTGGCCGGCCGGAAGGTTTTATTGACTGTTGGTCGACTAGTGGAACGCAAGGGCCAGGATCAAGTCATAAAAGCTTTGCCCCAAGTTTTGGCCCAAGTGCCCGAGGCGATTTATCTGATTATTGGCTCTGGCCCCCATCATGATCAATTAGTGAAGCTGGCGGAAAATTCAGGCGAGGCTAAGAAGCGAATAATTTTTACTGGTCAAGCCAGTGATCAAGAGTTAGCCGCTTATTTTGATCTTAGCGATGTGTTTATCATGCCGGCCCGAGAAATCAGTGGCGACGTGGAAGGATTTGGTCTAGTTTATTTGGAAGCCAATCTGAGGGGCAAGCCAGTGATCGGTGGTCGAAGCGGCGGCGTGGCTGAAGCAGTGGTCGATGGCGTGACTGGTCTCTTAGTTGATCCAACTAATACCGCCGAAATTGCCGCGGCAGTTATCAAATTATTGACCAATGATGAACTGCGGACTAAGTTAGGTCGCCAGGGAAAGGAACGGGTGGAAAAGGAGTTTAGCTGGGAGCGAGAAGCGGAGAAGATTAGTCAGTTGATAAAAAACTAAAAATATAAGTTTTACTTTATGCCTTTATATTTTTAATTTTTTATTCTCATGATCAGTATAATTATTCCAACTTATAATTCAGCTGGAACCATCACCAAAACCCTTGATAGCATTTTTAATCAAACCTTTAAGGATTTTGAAGTAATCGTAGTTAACGACGGCTCAACTGATGGGACAGCTGAGGTTTTGGCAGTTTGGCGCGCTGCCAATAAGAGCAAGTCAATTAAGCTTATTAACCAAGAAAATCGGGGAAGAAATCCGGCGCGCAATCGGGGAGCGAACGAAGCCCAAGGTCAATATTTTTTATTTTGCGACTCAGACATTGTGATGAAGCCGGAGATGTTGGAAAAAATGGTTAAGACCCTCGAAGCTAATCCAAGGAAATCCTATGTTTATTCCTCTTTCCGTTTTGGTTGGAAATTAT
>CAZFGO010000009.1:1626-26395 GCA_964518525.1 uncultured Gammaproteobacteria bacterium
GCTAATCCAAGGAAATCCTATGTTTATTCCTCTTTCCGTTTTGGTTGGAAATTATTCAGACTCTGGCCATTTAACATTGAAAGATTGAAGCAGATGCCTTATATTCATACCACGGCCCTGATCAGGCGCGAGCATTTCCCAGGTTTTGATGAAAAAATCAAGAAATTCCAGGATTGGGATCTCTGGCTTACTATGTTGGAGCAAGGGCATGAAGGAATCTGGCTGCCTGAAGTACTCTTCAAAGTTTATACGCAAAAAGACGGCCTTAGTTCCTGGCTGCCTAAATTTTTTTATCGAATCCCTTGGAAGAAATTAGGAATTAGAATTAAAGCGATAGAAAAATATGAGAAGGCTAGGGAGATTATTAAAAAGAAACATCAGTTAGATTAAAATTATCTATGAAACTTTCAATTATCGTTGTTTCTTGGAATGTTCGCGATTTACTCGAAAAATGTCTACAGTCAATTTTTGAACAAACTCGAAATATCAACTTCGAGATTTTAGTGGTTGATAATGGTTCAACCGATGGGACGGCCGAAATGATTTTGAAAAAATTTCCTCAAGTCAATTTGATTCGAAGTACTAAAAATTTGGGCTTTGCCGCGGGTAACAATTTAGCCCTGAGATCAGTTTTGGGCTCTAGTCAAAGCGAATTTATTTTACTTTTGAATCCAGATACTGAGATTATCAATAGTGCAATTGAGAAGATGGTTGACCTAATGCGGCGAGAACCCGAAGCAGGTATCACTGGGCCAAAACTTTTGAACGCCGACCGTTCACTACAACCTTCGGTCAGACGATTTCCGACTTTTCTTGACCAACTGTTTATTTTATTCAAGGTTACTCATTTTTGGCTTAATTCGCGAGTACTCAAACATTATTGGGCGACTGATTTTGATTATCTCGAGACCGCCGAGGTTGACCAAGTGATGGGCGCTTTTTTCTTGGTGAGGCGAGAAGTTTTTGAACGAATTGGCCTTTTCGATGAAAAATTTTTCCTCTGGTTTGAGGAAGTCGATTTCTGCCGTCGAGCCAAGCAGGCCGGTTATAGAATAATTTATTACCCCGGAGCCGAGGTTATTCATTACGGTGGTCAGAGTTTTAAGCAGCGCTGGACTCTTAGGAAGCAATGGTGGTTTTTAAAGAGCCTGATTTATTATTTTTGGAAGACTGCACGTCATTCCGAACCCCCCAAGGCGGGGTCGGAACGACAGTGATTACTATAAAATTTATGGCACTCTTCGGTAAAAAATTCAGACTAGCGCTTTTACTGATTATTTTTTTTGAACTACTTTCTTTTTTGGGTTATTTTTTCCCTTGGTTTAATAAGGGGTTTTTCTTTCTAATACTTTTGATCACCCTGATCCTTAGCCTGAGCAAATTAGAGTACGGTCTTTACGTAGTTTTGGCTGAACTTTTTATTGGTTCCAAGGGTTATCTCTTTTATTTCGAATCAGGCGGCGTGATGGTTTCAATTCGGATTGGTCTTTTTCTTGTAATTATGAGCGTATGGCTATTCAATTTGATTAAGGATCGATTAGAACCAAATGCCTCGTCGGAAGCGCAGCAGATAAGTTGGTACCAGCCATTCCTTAATTTGCCGATAAGCTATTGGCTTTTATTTGCGGTGATTGCCTGGGGAATAATTTTTGGCCTATTACGTGGCAATAGTTTCAATAACGTTTTCTTTGATTCAAATCATTGGTTCTATTTTCTTTATATTTTCCCGCTGCGTGAAGTTCTTCGGACCAGCGAGCGAATCAAGACTGTCCTGGAAATTTTTCTCGCTAGTTTAGTTGATCTAATACTCAAATCACTCTTTTCTCTTTGGATTTTTGCTCATCAGATTAACATTTGGTGGGATCTTTATCGCTGGCTTCGTGACAGCGGGGTAGGGGAGGTGACACGAGTAGCAGCTAATTTTTATCGAGTCTTTTTTCAGTCACAGATCTACGCCCTACTGGGATTTTTTATTCTTTTGAGCCTGGCCGTAGGTTATTATTGGTTTCGAGATAAATCAGAGTTAGATCCGCTCGAGTCCAGAAATCAATTTAGAAAAATCTCAGTTCTCTTAGTCTCCTCATTATTAATTATTATGATAAGCTTTTCTCGGAGTTTCTGGATCGCACTCATTGGTGGATTTTTTATTTTTCTCCTGATCTTGAAATTAGTCCAAAGGAAAAGGTGGCTCGGATTATTAAAATTAGCTGGCATTTTGGTTTCTATCTTAGTCATTGATTTTGTTTTTTTATATCTTTTGGTCAGTTTCCCAGCACCCACTGGTCTTTCGCTGGCTGATTTGATCGAAGAGCGTTTGGTCACTTCGGGCGAAGAAGCCGCTGGCTCGAGCCGTTTGAATCTTCTCGCTCCCTTGGGTCGAGCCATTGCCCAGCACCCGTTAATTGGTTCAGGTTTTGGCACGACCGTGACTTATCGAACCGCTGATCCCAGGATTTTGGCTTCGAGTCCGCACGGCGAATACACCACCTATGCTTTCGAATGGGGCTATCTGGATCTTTGGCTAAAAATTGGTTTGGTTGGTTTGATAGTTTATCTGGGTTTTATTTGGATAATCTTAAAAAAGGGCTGGAAGATAATTTCTGATGCTAGGTTTAAGTTTTGGAATTTTGGTCACTATCTTAGCTTTGGTTTCTTCTTAGGCTTAACCGCTTTACTTTTAACTAACATCTTTACGCCCTATTTGAATAACCCTTTAGGCATCGGCTACCTTATGCTCACCGGCCTAATTTTCGATCAAGCTAAGGTTCTAACTACTTGACAAAATTTTTTATTAAGTATATAATGGGTACATAATTGGTTAGTTTAACTCAAAGCTTACAATTTTCGGTCCAGCTGGGCCTCAATTCGATAAGTCGAAGTTAAGTCCTTGAAAGTCGACAAGGTCAAAAACCAAGTATAAAAATAACAAACTAGGACTTACTATGGCTTATTCCGATTTTGGAGCTCAGGCTCCTCGTCAGATGTTTGATGTCACTGAGATGCATTTAAAGTGTGCTGATTGCGGTATGGATATTACCGAGTTGCCCTTTAAACCATCTCTGGATCGGCCGGTTTATTGCCGCGATTGCAATCGCAAGCGCAAAGGCAGTTTCCGACGCGGATTTAGATCATAAGATCATCTGAAACAGAAATACCTCTTTAAAACAGAGGTATTTTTGTTTTGGGTCATTAAGCTTGACTTTTTTGTAATTATTTGCTATGATTAAGAACTAGTACTTTGAAAAATTGTTTCTGCTAAGTTTGGCTATCAAAGTGACAGTTAAACTCGGCAGAAACAAAAAATCAAACAACCAAAGCCATCCTGCGTTCCGTTCTGCAAAATACTGGACGGGATTTAGGAGGGCAAGTCACGGCATTCGCTGATGTCGTGACAAGGAGGAAGCGTGCTAACGAAAAAGATCGTGACTCATGAAAAGCCACATCTTGATGAGATCTCCGCGATTTGGCTGCTGAGGAAATTCGGCGGCAAGCTATATCCGGGGGTGGAAACCGCTTCAATTGAATTCGAGGGAAACAATAACGATCGTTCCGCGGGTCAGAAAACAAAGGAAGAGGGCGTGCTTTACGTGGGTGTGGGCGGCGGCGAGTTTGATGAGCACCCTTCGAATGGTCAAGGTCCCAAACCAGGAACCTGTGCTGCTCTCGAAGTGGCAAAGAAATTGGGGGTTGTCCAAGATCCGGCTTTGAAACAACTCTTGGATTATGTAACCCTGGTTGACACCAAGGGCACGGCCAATCCATTGGATCTAGCTACGCTGATTAAGAATCTTCATGAGCAGTTTCCTAACAAGCCTCTCGAGGTAATTGCTTGGGCCATAGTGGGCCTTGAAGCCAAATACGCCGAGCAGCAAGAGTTCTGGGGTCGAGCCAAGAAGGAATTCGAAGAAAAGGCCGAGTCTGAAACCATCGTGACCGGTCAGGGAAGCAAGATCCTTTTGGTTGCAATTGAATCCGATTGCACCCAAGTAGGACGGTATGCCATGCACAAGGGTGCGGGAATCGTGATCCAAAGGAATTCATCCGGTTTGGTTCAGGTTCGAACGAAAAAAGGTTTGGGCTTGAACCTGATTGAAACGATCGCGATCCTGCGGATCGAAGAACAGCGAGCAAAAGGTCAGGTCGTCGTCACTGATCCGAAGCAACTTCGCAGTGACGGAGCCGTGCCCGGAGTGGAAGAGTGGTATTTCCAGAAGGTAGCTCAAGCCGCTCTGAATGGTAGTCTCACAGCCACCGGGGTGCCGCGAACCAAACTGACGCTCGAGCAAATCAAGCGAGCAGTTCGGTTGGGCATCAATGGACGGCTTTTGCCGCAGCACTGCGCGACTTCATTGAAGTGCCTCGGCTCCACCTGTAGTTGGCATCCCTACAAACTGTTTCGCTGCCAGGAGGTGCGGCAAAGCACTTTCAAGGCTGCCTGAACCAGGCGCCTAGATTTCAAGAGCCCTATCAGTCTCTACTGGTAGGGCTCTTTTCTTTTTAAAGTTGTTTTAATTTTGGATAAGATTTTTTTAAGCCATCACTTTAAGATTACTCCAACTATTGCCGGATAACCATTTAAAAATTCTCGGCCTTTTAATTCTTTTTTACCTTCCAATTGAACCCATTCCAAGATCAAGCTCCCTAAGCCACAGTTAACAGAGAATTCGCCTTTGGCAGTTTTAAAAACCTGGCCGATCTGGGCGTTTTCGGCACAGCCGATTTTTGGGTTGAGGATTCGAGCTTGATTGATTTTTAATCTTTGATTGTTAAATTGAGTGAAGGTGCCGGGCCAAGGGGTAAAGGCTCGGATTTGTCGGTCAATTTCAGTGGCTGATTTGGACCAGTCAATGTGGCCATCTTCGCGTTTTAGGATTTTGGTCCGAGTGGCTTTTAGATGATCTTGAGGGATTGGTTTTATTTTTCCTTGGAGCCAGTCTTCGATAGTTTTAATTAATAGCTTCGATCCTAGTTCGGCTAGTTTAGTTTGAAGCGTTTGGCCGGTCTCGGTTGAGCTGATGGCCAATCTTTTTTGAGCCAAGATCGGGCCGTGATCCAACTTTTCGTCCATCAAGATGATTGTCACGCCGGTTCCGCTCTCTCCATTTTTGATCACCGCCTGAATTGGCGAGGCACCGCGATAGCTGGGTAAGAGAGAAGCGTGGACATTAAGCGCACCGTTTCTGGGTAGGTCCAAAATATCTTTGGGAATAATCTGGCCGTAGGCCGCGACCACGAATAGATCCGGGTTAAAAGATTTTAATTGCGTTATTATTGGTTGATTTTTTTTAAATTGTTCCGGCTGTAGGATAGGCAAGTTCTGCTTTAGGGCCAATTCTTTCACTGGTGAAGGTTTGAACTCTTGCTGCCGACCAACCGGCCTATCTGGTTGGGTGACTACTGCCTCGACTAAAAAATATTTGAGCAGAGATGATAAGATCTCGGCGGCAAAGTCGGGAGTGCCAAAAAAAATAAGCCGGCTCTTTGCTTTCGGCCGAGTTGATTTTTTAGAGGCGGACATTATTAGTATATTTAATCACTTTATCGATAAATAAAATTCCGTCGATGTGATCAACTTCATGCTGGACGACTCTGGCCAAAAGTCCTTTGGCTTTGAATTTCAAGGGCTCAGCTAATTCGTTTAAAGCCTCGACTCGGATTGATTCGGCGCGTTTAACTAAACCAAATTCGCCGGGCACGGAGAGGCAACCTTCCTCGTCAATTGATTTGCGCCAAGAGAAGCGCGTGATCACCGGATTAATCAGAACGGTTGGCTGATCATCAGTATTAACCACGATCACCCTCAAAGATTTGCCAACCTGGGGAGCGGCGATACCAATACCTTTAGCCGCTTTCATGGTGGCAATCATATCTTCGATCAAAATTTTGAGTTGAGGTATGAGATCTTTGGCCACTTCTTCGGATCTTTTACGTAAGAGGGGATTAGGTTCGGTTAGAATAGGTAAGATGGTCATATTTAATTTTATTATATAAGTTACGATTTTATTTTAACAGAAATTAGCTAAAAAACAAGAAAAAATCCGTCGCCGATTTATTCAAGATTATTTAGCACTTCTTAAAATATCAATTAGTATCTTTATATCCATCTATATCTATAAATATCTAATTTCTAAAGCAAACTCACAGGATCAATATCAATAATCCAATTAGGCGGCACTAATTTAAGTATTGCTTGATGTTCCAGGTGGGCTAGGTCGGGGAATTTCAGAATGATTTGATAGCGATAACGTCCTCGGATTTGGCTCGTGTAAATCGGTAGGGGTAAGCTCAGCCCGATGGTTTTGTTCGATCCAATTTTTTTATTGAGTTCACGCCAGAGGCGGCGTGATTCATAAAGACATTTTTTTTCGTTTGAATGCTGAAAAATTAATTTAATCAGTCGGCTAAAGGGAGGGTAATTAAAATTTTTCCTCTCAGCCAACTCCGACTCATAAAAAATTGCTGGATCAGTTTGATTTAAGGATCGGAGTGCTGGATTTTCCGGCTTGGCAGTTTGAATGATTATTTTATTTTCAGTCGATTGCTCGGAAAGGTTTAAAATTATCTCGGTTAAAACTTGGTAGGTTCGCTCGGTGGCGCGGAAATCCGGTAAGTAGAGGAGGGTGTCGGCTGAAACAATTCCAGCCAGGCCAACTTTTGACCAATTAATTAGTTTCAAGGCCAATTGTGTTCCAATAATAATATCGTAATTAATCGTTGAACACTTATTTTGTTCAGCTTTTCCTTCGAGACATTTTTTGATTTGATTATCCTGATCGATTCGAAGAAGTTTGATTTGAGGATAAAGTTTTCTTATTTCTCGCTCGATTTTCTCGGTGCCGGTTCCAATAAATTTAAATTCTGGATTGCGGCAAGTGGGACAAAACAAGCTTAGTTCGGTTTTAAAATCGCAGTGATGGCATTTGAGTATTTCACCGGCGTGATAGGCGAGCGGCAGGCGACAGTTAGGGCAGTGAAAAATAAAACCGCAGTCTTCACAGAGGACAGCCGTGGCTCGACCACGGCGATTGATAAAAAGAAAAGTTTGTTTTTTGGCCGCTAGACAATTATTCAGAGCCTCGATTAGTCGGTCGCTGAGTTCTAGGCGATTTCCCCGGCGTTGCTCTTCTTTAAGATCAACCAATTCGGCTCGATTAAATTTGTTCTTAATTTCGATCAGATGATAGTTGCCCAACTTTGCTTGATAAAAGGTTTCAAGGCTGGGCGTTTCACTCGAAGATAATAATTTGGTACCGACTAATTCACTAATTTTTAGTGCCACTGCCCGAACGTGATAACGTGGATTTTGATCCCATTGTTTCAGGCTAGAATTATTTTCTTGATCAATGATAATTAGACCGAGATTTGGAGCTGGGGCAAAAATGGCGAGTCTTGTGCCAATGATAATCTTCGCTTGGCCAGTGCTAATATCTTGCCAGGCATTAAAATATTGGTTTTTAGCTAAGTTACCAGCAAAAACTGTGGTTAAATTAGAGTCAAAATAGTGGTCAAATAATTCATTTATTTTTTTTAAATCAGCGATCTCGGGCACAATGATAAGGATTTGTTTCCCTTGATCTAAATTTTTTTGGGCCAAGCCTAAATATAATTTATTTCGATCATCGGTCCGGGAAAATTTAAATAAAGAGATTTTATTTGGGGTCTGGTCTAATTCTTCAAGAGCTTTTTTCTGACTAGCGCTGAGTTCGAGCTCGAGTTTAGCTTTGGTCTCCTTCGATCTTTTTGGTTTGATAATCCTTTTGGGAATTTCTGGTAGAATGGCTTTCAAAATCAAGCCAGTCGAAACTAGATAAAAATTAGTTAACCAGTTGATTAGCTCCAAATATTTTTTAGATAGAATAAGATTGGAAAGTTCAATAATTGATTTGAGTTTGATTCCTTTAGTTGGCCGTGATTCGTTGGTTGAAGCTTGATCTTTTAATTCCGAAACCAGGCCGCTAATAATTTGATTGCGAAAAGGAATTTTTACTATTTGGCCAATTTTAATATCAGGTGCTAGCTTGGCGGGCACGAGGTAACTAAAGCTTTTTAAATTCGATGGTAGGCGGGTGATGGGGACTATTTCCGCAATCATAGGATTATCAATTGAAACAAAAAGGCCGGCGATTTTCGACTCGGTCTGACCAAATCTGCCGGTAGTTTATTGAAGTTAGTTCTACTTTAAAATTTATTCTAGAGCTGGGTAAGGATCTTTTTTTAGGGCTTCCTTGAAAGCATCATGAAAATCTTCAAAGTGCCAGAGTTCTGATTCATAAAATTCAATGGGTTCAGCATCCGGTTCCGGAGCTACTAAGACTTTTCCTTCAGGATTCTTCTTAAGAACAAATAAACCCCTGAGATCAAAAGGGCCATTCAGGGTGGTAGCAAAATCACCCACTTTGATTGGCCGTTTTTCTTTTAAATTTTCTAGGTATTCCCTGATATGCTTTCGTCGATAAAGCTCTAAGGCTTCATGAGGTGGTAGTTTTTCGGCCATAGAAATTATCTTAAGAACTGGCTAAAAATTTCAGTCTAGCGGATTTTAAAATTTCCAACCAGATAACCAACGCCGAAGGGACCTTCATAGGAAAGCATCTCAAATTCATAATTGAGATCCTGAATAATTCCTAGAAGAATCAGAATCGAGCGCAGGCCGCATTCGCTTACTTCTTTAATTAGCTTGGGATCCAATTTTAAAATGCCCGGCAGATCTTTTTTGGTTAGAAGTTCAATTATTTTTTGATCAAAGATCTTGCCCTGGGGCGAATAGCCGGCCTGCGCTTCCTTGGTCAAACGATGAGAAAGATCAGCCGAAGCAATAATTGCGATTCGTTTATTAGATTTAGAAATTTCATTTTTGAGCTTATTACCAAAATCCAGATGCGCCTGGTAATCGAGTAGGGAGTAGCCAGCTGGGATTAGACTGACGTTGGGCAGATGCTGGGCTAAATAGAAAAGTGGCACGGAAGCGCCATGATCTAAAACTTCTTCACTAATTAAGACCAGGGGTACTTTATTGAGGAGCGCTTCCTTGATTCGACTAATTAACATCGGACTGCTTTTGAATTCTAATTTAGTGCCAAAATCACCAAACTCTTCAAAATTGATTCGGTAAGTGGGGCTGAGATTGATGGTGAAAGCGTCGGGCAGAACCGGACCATGGGCCGAGATGATAATAATAACGTCTGGTCTGGCAGCATAAAGCTCTCCTTCGAGCAACTTAATGGCTTCAGTAGTTTTTTTAAGCTGATCAAAATGGTCCTTACCAATTTTTGGCAGGAGCATTGGTGGATGCGGAGTGATAGCGCTAAAGACTAGCATGGGTTAGTTTGATTTTAAATTATGACTGGATTGCTGCTTGAACCTGTTCGGGTAGATAATTTATAGGTGAGCCTAGCGGCTGGATCTCGAGAGCTTGATCAGTGGTTTTGATTACATTTTCCCATTTATAACCGAGCTTGTCAAAAATTTCTTTCGAGGCAATGGCATGGCGCTCGCCACGCGAAATCACATAAACAATATTTGAACTGCCCATTACTAGTTCGCCGTCGTTAAATTTAACGGGTTCTTGGGTGGAGTATTTATCGAGTTCATCGGGACTAACGCGAACGATATTTCGATTTTTGAAATTGGCGAGGAGAATTTCTTTGGAGTAAATTGGATGCTTCTGACCATTTTCAACATAATAAATGCCGCCAGTTTTCCGATTTTGGAGTAAGGCGCCCAGCGGGTAGGCGTTCTTTAAGGTAATTGGTTGACCTTCACGATAGTTGTTTAACTCGCTAAAACTTATTGCCTGAACCTCTTGCCAATTAAAGCCGATGGTCCGAAAAACTTCTCGCGAAGTAATACCTCGCCGTTCGTCATTGACCAATAAATAAACCGTTCCCTTGGGCGAGCGGACCAAAGAATATTGAGCAAATTTTATGGGTTGATCGATTTCGTAGCGTTCGAGCTCGCTCGGATCAACTTCAATAATTTTTTTGGTATCAAAGCGTGATCTCAAAGCGATAATTGATTGGAATAATCGCCGTTTGCCATTTTCAATCAGCCAAATATCGCCGCCACCCTTGGGTCGCAGGAGTGAGCCATCAGGATAGGCTAGTGCAAACCAATTATTCCAGATTCGCCAAAAATTGTAATTGCCGTAGTAGTGCGGCGTGTAACTATAAAGGGCGGCTGTGGCTAGATTAAAAGGCGCGACGAGATAACTATCAATCTGATAAGTCTGACCAGGTTGTTTTAACCAACTCGAAGCCGCGGTTTTAGTGGCATCGAGATAAGAGCGTAGCCACCAGGCCGCGCGATCAACTTGATTATTAAAACCACCAAAGATCGCTACCTGCGGATCAAGGGTACTGCAGCTATCACAAAGAGCAAAGCCCGTGGCCCAACGATATTGATTTTCATTGGGGCTCGGATCCGTAACTAGACTTTGTTCCTTTTGTATTAAAGTAAGGAGGACCTGTGGATTGATGCCATAGCTCTGGGCTGATTGCCAAATTATTTCTGAAGCCCGGCGCCGAGTGACAGGGTCAATGTAATTAGCCAAGGCTCCGCCATTAGTTTCGAGAAATTTTTGAATGCCTTCGAGGCCAAGGGAATTAGAATTAAGCAAATCAGAATCAGAAATCAGAAAATTAGGATTAAAATCAGAAGCGGCTAAGCTTGGCGTCAAAGGAGCAAGGTTCAATAAAGCTAGGCTAGAAATAATTAATAATTTTATGATTTTTTTCTTTGATTTCATAATTTCATTTCTAATTATATCAGATTTTTGATTTTTTAAACTATTGACATAAATTATAAAATGTGGTAATATCAACAACCAAATTGATTGGCCCTTAAAAACAACTACAAAAAGGAGGAAACCTAGATGACCGAACCAACGCCGGCTTTGATCGAGCTTGTTCGGCTGAATACTTGCGATATCTTTCAGTGGGATCCCGAAACTGCCCTTGCTTCTTTGCCCGAAAGGATCCAGGCGATCTTGAATGGGATCGAATCAGGGCAGATTCCTTGCCCTGATATCGCGACCCTAAAAGATGCCTTTTCCGCGACTTATCCGGTCATGGAAGAGGGTTTTAGGGATCGTGTTTTCCAAATTCTGGGGAGCTTCGAAGATCAACTCGCTGAAATTCCAATTCCGCTAGTGGAAGCGGCTGAGGAAGAAGAAACTTATAACCCGCCCGAGATCAAGGGTAAGGTCGATTTGACTCGGGTCAGTGGTTTGAACAAAGAGCATACTCGAATAATGGAAGCTTTTGATCAATTTTACGGTATTGCCGACAACACCAAAGGCCAGGGACCGATCTGGGAAGAACGGCAGAGGTTGAATGAACTCTTCGAGCATCACGCCGGAATTTACTTCGACGATACGTTCTTCCTTCTGGTTCATCTGCCGACGAAAGAAGAGAAGGCTCGTTATATTCGAGATCATCGAGATGAAACCGTGGATTTTCGCGACCGTTGTGGCAAACAAATCGTTGATCTTGGTATGATGGCACTCCAGAGGAAAAAGATTTGGAATGATCAACTGGCGAAATTCGAAGGTTTTATCGGGCAGAGAGGAAAGTCACCCAGCGAAACCATGAAGCATAAACTCGATTGTATCCATTTGATCATTCGGACACTCAATGAGCTGATTAGCCAATCGGAAGAATTGGCTGCGGCTCTCGGATTAAGGCGGGCAGCGAAAGTTTCCGTGGATGGCGGTGTCGAGGCTGGCAGTTCTAATGTTATCGAAGTCGATTTCAGTAAGAAAGCCTCGAACGGTAACTAAGGATGCCAATCCTGACCCGCGATGGTTCAACTATCGCGGGTCTTTTTTATTTAACTTTGAATTTTATTTCCTCGCCCGAGGCGTCAATCAAAACTTTTTGGCCTTCTTTGATTTCGCCCTCAACTAATTTGAGTGCTAACTGATCAAGAATTTGGCTTTGAATCACTCGCTTCAGGGGACGAGCTCCATAGAGCGGATCAAAGCCTTGCTTAGTCAAGAGTGATTTTATTTGGTCAGTGAATTCAATCTTGATTCTCTTTTGTTCCAAACGCTTGGCCACCAGTCCGAGTTGGAGATCGATAATGGCCTTGATTTGTTCTTGGCGCAGATGATGGAAAATAATAATATCGTCAATTCGGTTTAAGAATTCTGGTTTAAAGCTCTTGCGCAGTATTTCCATAATCTTATCCTTCATTTCTTTTTCACCAATTTCGGCTTCAGATTTTCGTTCGGCTTCAAAGCCGAGCGGCGAATATTCTTGGATGACCGTGTTGCCCAAATTTGAAGTCATAATAATAACCGTATTTTTGAAGTTGACGGTCTTGCCCTTGCCATCGGTCAGGCGGCCATCGTCAAGAATCTGAAGCAGGGTATTAAAAATATCGGGATGAGCTTTTTCGATCTCATCAAAGAGCACCACAGAATAGGGTCGCCGCCGAACCGCTTCGGTTAATTGGCCGCCCTCTTCGTAACCTACGTAACCCGGCGGCGAACCGATTAACCTGGCCACCGTGTGTTTTTCCATGTATTCGCTCATATCGACTCGAATCATCGCGTTCTCGTCATTAAACAGGAATTCGGCCAGAGTTTTGGCTAGTTCGGTTTTACCAACGCCGGTTGGTCCAAGGAAAATAAAAGAACCGATCGGTTTGGTCTCTTCGGCAATGCCGGCTCGGGACCGTCGGATGGCATCGGAGACTGCTTTGATCGCTTCCTCTTGGCCAATGACTCGCTTCTTTAATTCTTCTTCCATGCGAGCCAATTTTTTAACCTCGGATTCGAGCATGCGGGTGAGGGGAATGCCAGTCCAGCGGGAAACCACGCGAGCAATATCTTCATCAGTAACCTCTTCTTTGAGGAGGCGAGTTTTCTTTTGCAGCTCGGCTAATTTTTTATTAGCTTGTTTTAATTCTTTTTCTTGGGTCGGAATTTCGCCATAACGTAATTTAGCGACGCGATCAAGATCGCCGCGGCGTTCGGCTTCTTCTTCGTCGTGTTTCAGTTTTTCAATTTTGGCTTTGATTTCGTGAACT
Organism: uncultured Gammaproteobacteria bacterium; assembly: GCA_964518525.1. Classification (GTDB taxonomy): domain Bacteria; phylum Patescibacteriota; class Patescibacteriia; order JAGVFQ01; family JAGVFQ01; genus CAZFGO01. Next base: position 14,656 of record CAZFGO010000009.1, read on the forward strand.
CGAGAAATGATCTCTTTTTCATTTTTCCAGCGGAGTTCCAATTCTTTAGCTCGATCTTTCACTTCAGCTAGTTCTTTTTCAATAATTTTCAAGCGCTCATTTGATTCGGCGTCCTTTTCTTTTTTTAGCGCCGCTTTTTCGATTTCAAGGGTAGTGATCTGGCGTCTAAATTGATCCAGTTCGATCGGCATGCTTTCGACCTCTAATTTTAGCGCCGAGGCTGCTTCATCAATTAAATCAATGGCTTTATCAGGCAGAAATCGGTCGGTCAGATAGCGGGCCGAAAGTTCAGCCGCGGCCACAATGGCCGAGTCGGTAATTCTAATGCCATGGTGAATTTCATATTTTTCTTTGAGTCCGCGCAAGATGGCGATGGTGTCATCAACTGATGGTTCGTTTACCATGATCGGCTGAAAGCGCCGCTCAAAGGCCGGATCTTTTTCAATATGTTTGCGGTATTCATTAATCGTCGTGGCGCCAATAGCTCGAAGCTGGCCGCGCGCCAGAGCCGGCTTTAGCATATTGGAAGCATCAATCGCTCCTTCGGCTCCACCGGCGCCAACCAGGGTGTGCAACTCATCAACAAAAAGAATGAATTTGCCAGCGCCTTGTTCAACCTCGCGCATCACGGCTTTGAGTCGGTCTTCAAATTCGCCGCGGAATTTAGTTCCGGCCACGAGCGCGCCAATATCGAGAGCAACGATTTCTTTATTTTTTAAGGTTTCGGGAACGTCGCCAGAAACGATCCTTTGGGCCAAGCCCTCGGCAATGGCCGTTTTGCCGACGCCGGCTTCGCCGATCAGAACCGGATTATTTTTGGTGCGACGAGAGAGCACTTGCATCACTCGGCGAATTTCTTCGTTACGGCCGATGACCGGATCGAGTTTGCCTTCACGAGCCAACTTGGTAAAGTTTTGGGTATATTTTTCCAGAGCCTGGAAAGTGGCTTCAGGTTCTGAAGAGGTAATGCGCGCAGCGCCGCGCACCTCCTTGATCACCGGAATAATTTTTTGATAGGTAACACCAAAAGAATTTAAAATTTCCTGAGCGCGATTTTTGCTATTGGCCAGGGCTAAGAGCAGGTGTTCGGTTGAAATAAATTCGTCTTTTAAATTTTTAGCCTCTCTTAAGGCAGTATCGAGTACCCGTTTTAGATTCAAGGAAATATAAAACTGACTGACACCGCCTTCTTCACCAAAGAAAGAAACCTTGGGTTGGTTTTCCAAGATGTCGACGATTCGGCTTTTTAGCAGATCAATATTAGTGCCGAGTTTTTGAAGAAGGGGAGTAACAATGCTTTCACTCTGGGAAATCAGGGCCAGGAGTAGATGATAGACATCAACTTCTTGATGATTGTATTCATTAGCAATTTCCTGAGCTCGTTGCAAAGCTTCTTGGGATTTGGTCGTAAAATTAGGCATTGGCATAAATAGAAAATATATTTTTGTTTAATTAGCACTCTAAGGAAGAGAGTGCTAATAGGCAGTATATCATTTTGATTCAAAATGTCAATGGTTGAAAACTGGACCTTTTTGGTTGATCTAAGACCAGATTTAGATCTAGGGCTGTAATAAAATAAGCTAAAATTTGTATTAAATATTGACAAGCGTTTGGATTTGTGATAATACCAAGTATGGCTTGAACCTTGAAAATTCAATCAACCAAAACAAAGTAGGCAATCAACCATTCAAACTGACCTTAGGTAGTCAAGCATTTTTGACTGACCCTTGGTCGGGAGGGAAGAATGAAAAAACTACAACGGCAAGACTTGCTTCAGACTTGGGTCTGGCTTAAGACCCAGAGGCAAAGGTTGGTCGGATTTTTGACCAGCCGGCTCAGGGCCGCCAATCAAAGATGGCCGCGCTTGGCCAAGGAAATTCAAGTTGCCGGAACAGTTGGCGGCAATCGGTTGCGCCAGGGTCTTAGAACGATTCAGACCTTCGTGAGTTCGATCTCCAAGCGGATCCAACCCTGGATTGACAAGCGAGCTCGCCCAGCCTTCGATCGAATTTTGACCAAGGTGGTCGTGTTCGGAAAGAACCTGCGCGACCATTGGCTGCCGATTTGGGCCAGGGCAAAACCACTTTTGGTAAAGTGGCGAGCCGGATTTGGGCCGATCCTGACCAAGGCGGTCGGCGCGATCTCGCCCTTGATTCAGAAACTCGGTCAAAGAGGGGCTTTGGTTCCGAGTCGAGTCGGCCGAGCCCTCTCTTCTCTCGGAGCCAGAATGGTCAAACCCGGGTTGCGCCTCAAGTTCGTACTCCTCGGAGCTAATCTAGTCATCTTGATCATCATTGCGAATTCAACCATGATTTTTGTTGAAGAGCGCAAGGCCCTGAGGCACGAGAAGGAGTTACGAGTTGTTTCGATCCTTCAGAATACCGTCGAGATGAATCGTGACGCCCTGATTCTCGATGACCAAATGGTTCTAAATTCGGCCATAAGCCGAGTGGTCGATAAAGAAGCGGATGTGGTTTACGCCTCGATCGGAAGCCAATTGAGTCAAGTTTATTTCTACACTTCGCTCAAAGGAGCCGACGATCAACTCAGAAAGCAGATCGAGAAGTTGGAGGCGCCTGGCCCAAAACCCCAAAAGCAAATGTTTTATTTTAGTTTGGGTAAAAGGCACCAGGAACCACTTTTCGATTTTAGCCAAACCATCTCGATCAAGGGAAAGCCAATTGGCTTTTGTCGATTGGGTCTCTCGGAACGAGGGGTCAACGAGGTCTTGAAGAAAGCGCGAGATAAGACTTTATTTATTTCGCTCTTCCTTTTGCTGCTCTTCCTTTTGCTGACTCTAGTTCTCGTTACCCTGGCGGTTAAGCCGATTGAGCAGGTGACTGATTTCGCTCGGGTAATCGCCGGCGGTGATCTCACCTCTCGAATCAAACTGGTGCGCCGAGATGAAATCGGTGAGCTAGCCCAAACCATGAATTATATGGTCGATGAACTAAAAGCCCGAGAAGAAGCGTTGGTGGCCAAGGAACGATTGGAGCAAGATCTAGCAACTGCCCGTGGCATCCAATTGGCCTTGGTTCCCAAGGAATTGCCGAATTTAGGTCGGTTTTCCTTGGGCCGAGTTTTTAGTCCGGCCAAGCAGGTCGGCGGTGATTACTTTGACGCTTTCCCAGTCAAAACTGCTGGCCATTACGTCATCCTCGTGGCGGACGTTTCGGGCAAGAGCGTGGGCGGAGCGCTAGGCGCGGTCATGACCCGCACTTCTATCCGGATGGCTGCCCGTTGGTCCGATACCCCCCATCAAATACTGACCGAGGTTGATGGCTTGCTCAAGGCCGATCTCGGCAGGGGTCGGTTCGTGACCATGGCTTGCCTTTTTCTTAATCCAGAAAAAGGAGAAGTAGCACTCTCTTCAGCCGGCCATAATCCCGCTGTCTGGCTCAGGAGTAATGGTCAGGTTGAGTTGGTTCAATTGAAGGGCATGGCCCTGGGCGTTCCGAGCGGACGCTTTAGCCAACTGCTCGAGGAGAAGAAGTTTACTCTTCGGCCAGGCGACACCTTGGTTCTTTACACTGATGGCGTGACCGAAGCCACGCGGGGTGATGATAAGGCAGATGAATATGGCGAGGAGCGACTGATTGAATTCCTGAAGCGCTCAGAGGCACTTGAGGCTCAAGCCCTGGCCGAGGCGCTCTTCCGGGAGGTCAATCAATTCAGTGGCAAAGCCGAGCAGGAGGACGACATCACCATCGTCGTCATCAAAGCTTAGGCGGAGGAAGTTCGAGGAGCTGGGAAATCATTCTCAGCTCCTTTTTTATTTTCTATAATTTTTTATTAAAGATTGTCAATCGAGATAAAAAATGTTATAATTTTTTTATGACCCACCGAATTTTTATTGCCATCAATTTACCACTAAAAGTAAAAGAAAAATTGGGCGAATTAATTTTAAAACTGAAGAAAGAGAATAAACGATCAGAGATCAAATGGGCTGACCCAGCGATCCTTCATCTAACTTTACATTTTCTTGGTGATCTCGAAGAGCGGCAAATTGATCAAGTCAAGCTAGTGCTCGAACAACAATCAAAAAATTTTAAACCAATACAGTTGAGTTTGGGATTAATTGGCGCTTTCCCCGGAATGATTGATCCCAAAGTAATTTTTGTCGAAGCCCAGGAGTCGACTTCTGAACTAATTAAGTTAGTAAAAGATCTGGGCCGAGATTTAGCTAGTCTCGGATTTCAGATTGATCACCGGCCTTGGCAAGCTCATATTACTCTGGGTCGAGTGAAGAGGCCGAGCGGTAAACTGGTTGGCGTGGATCATCAATTTTCCAATAACGAAGTCTGGCTAGTCCAGAGCCTTGATTTGATGGAAAGTGTTCTGGGTCTAGAGGGGCCAAAGTATCAAATTTTAGCCAGTTATCAATTATCAAATAATTAAATAATAATTTTATGGCTAATGAGGCTGAGAAAGTGGGGGAGAAAAATAATTTAGAACTAGGCGAATTTGAAAAATTAGGTGGCAAAATTTTAGAGCGAGATCAAAATGGCTTACCAACTAAGTGGGTTTGCGGCCAGGGTGATCAAGGTCAAAAGATTGATCCGCCAGGGGTTGCGATTGAAGAAATAGACCATTATCTTAATAGCCGGGGCGATTGGGAGGGCGCTATTAGGACGGCCAAACTAAAGGAAGAGGAAGAAGAATGGTCTTACTAGATTTAATATGAAAGCCAATATCTTGGGCGTCTTAATCGATCAGTTAACCATGGCCGAAGCTTTGGACCGGATTGAGAAATTTTTAGAAGTAGGAGGCCAGCATTATGTAGTTACGCCTAATCCCGAGATGGTCATTTTGGCCCAGAAAGATCAAGAGTTCAAAAATATTTTGAATCAAGCTGATCTGGCTATTCCCGATGGCTTTGGATTAATTTTGGCTTCGATTTGGCTTGGGGAAAGGATTAAAGAACGAGTAACCGGCGCGGATTTAGTCTTACAATTAGGAGAAAAAATAGAAAATACAGAATATAAATTGTTTTTGTTGGGAGGACAGAGTGGTGTGGCCAAAAGGGCAGCGGCAAATTTAAAAGAACGATTTCCTGGGTTAAAGATTGTTGGGGCGGAAGAAGGAGTTGAGGAGGTTGGAAAATTAGGCTATTGGGAAACTAATGATCTTGATAATAGAATTAATCAGGCCAGGCCAGATATTTTGTTGGTGGCTTTCGGTCAGGGCAAGCAGGAAAAATGGATTTATTATAATTTGCCTCGATTAAAAACTGTCAGAGTGGCTATCGGAGTTGGTGGAACGTTCGATTATTTAGCCGGAAATATCAGCCGTGCTCCGAAAATTTTACAAAAATTAGGTTTAGAATGGTCGTGGAGATTAGTAGTCGAACCGCGGCGCTGGCAGAGGATTTTAACCGCAGTAATTTTATTCCCCTTAGCGGTATTCAAAAAAAGAAATTAAGATAATTTATTATGTCGAATAAAACTGAAATCCGAGTTCGTTTTGCTCCAAGCCCGACCGGCGAATTGCATCTCGGTAATGTTCGCAGTGCGCTCTACAATTTTATTTTTGCTCGGCAGAGCCAGGGTAAATTTTTTTTGAGGATCGAAGATACGGATCGAGATCGTTATCGTCCCGAGAGCGTCGAAGGAATTTATCAAATTTTAAAATGGTTGGGTTTGAATTGGGATGAGAAGCCGATAATTCAATCGGAGCGATTAGAAATTTATCGTAAATATGGTGAAGATTTGGTTAAAGGCAGCGGAGCCTATTATTGTTTTTGTTCCAAAGAACGATTGGAGCAGTTAAAAAAAGAGCAAGAAGCCAAACGACTGCCACCTTGTTATGATCGCCATTGCCGCGAGCTCGATGCTAGGGAAGTGGCTCGGAATTTGGAGGCAAATCAATCATTTGTGATTCGCCTCAAAGTGCCCTTGACCGGCTCGATCGAAATCAACGATCTAATTAAAAACAAAGTTGTTTTTGATTTAAAATTGCTTGACGATCCAGTTCTATTGAAATCCGATGGTTATCCGACTTATCATTTGGCCAGCGTTGTGGACGATCACGAATCAGGAATCACCACGGTGATTAGATCTGACGAATGGCTCGCTTCGGTTCCCAAACATCTCCTGCTTTATCAATTCTTGGGTTGGACCGCACCAGATTTTGCTCATTTGCCGATCATTCTGGGTCCGGACAAGTCCAAGCTTTCTAAACGCCATGGCGCCACTTCGGTTTTAGAGTTTAAAAATCAAGGTTATCTGCCTGAGGCCTTGATTAACTTCATGGCTTTCTTAGGGTGGAATCCTGGCGATGATCGCGAGATTTTTAGTTTAGCTGACTTAATCAAAGAATTCCGTTTAGAGCAAGTTCATAAATCACCGGCCATCTTCAATCTAGAAAAATTGGATTGGTTAAATGGATTTTATATTCGGCAAAAATCTTTAAGTGAATTAGTTGATCTTTGCCTGCCATATTTTGTAAGTGCAAATTTAATCAGCCAATTGGAAAAACCCCAAAGTTATAAAATTATCGCCACGAACGAAACTATTGACTTCGATTATTTAACAAAGATTGTCGCCCTAGAACGAGAGCGGCTAAAAAAGTTAAGCGAGATTGTCGAGCTAACCAGGTTTTTCTTTGAAGCCAAATTAGATTACGATTCTCAACTTTTGATTTGGAGGAAATCCAATCGCCGGGAAGCAGAGGAGCGTCTTAAAATCTTGAAAGACTATTTGGTTAAATTGCCTGCGACCGAATTCCGGAAGGAGACCTTGGAGCGGGAATTAAAGAACTTGGTCGAGGAGAAAGGCCTCGGCACGGGCAACACTTTTTGGCCGTTACGCGTGGCTCTGACTGGTCGCGAGGCTAGCCCGGGACCATTTGAAGTAGCTGAAGTTTTAAGTAAAGATAAAACCGTCGAGCGCCTTAATCAGGCAATCGGGAAGGTTAGTGGTTAGAGAAGTTGATTAGAGTCAATTATTATGATGAGAAATAAATTTTTATTTTATTTTTTGATCCTCGCCTTGGCTTTTATTGTCAGTTGGCCTATTTGGGCCGATGATAATAATTCTTTAAATATCAATGATTCCAATATTGCTTCGTTTAGCGATTTATCCGTGTCGGAATTGAACGATCTTACTGCCCAAAAGAAGAAAGCGATCGAGGAATTAAAAAAACAGAGCGATCTTTATGAAAAAAATATTGAGATTATGGAGTCGGAAGCGGTTAACCTGTCGAATCAGTTAGCGATTCTAAATAATAACATCGCCAAGACTCAAGTTGATATTAAAACCGCTGAATTGGAAATCGATGAAGTTAATCTTGAGATTCAAAATGTCGAGCTCGAGATTAATAATCAAGAAAAACGCATTAATAATCAAAAAGAAATTTTGAGCGGACTGGTCCGAAAAATTTATCAGAGCGATCAAGAAAATAATCTAAAAATTTTGATCTTGAATAATTCTTTGTCGGAATTCTTCAATCAAGCCAATTATCTCGAAGAAACGAGCAAGGATTTACAGAAAAATTTAAACCGAATCAAAATTTTGAAAGAACAGCTCCAGAATCAGGAGAAGGAACTGGGTAGTAATAAACAAGAGTTGGAGACTTTCAAGTCTCAACTAGAGAATAAAAAAAATAACCTGGATGAAGAGCTTAATGCCAAAAACGGTTTATTGGCTGAAACTAAAAATTCAGAACAAAAGTTCAAGAAACTATTGGTTCAGTTGAAACAGCAACAAGATCAGATCAACGCCGACATTGTTGATCTGGAAATTGAAATTAGAAAGAAACTAGGGTCGAGCAGCATCGGTAGTATCAGTAGTGGTTTGATTTGGCCGGTTAACCCAACTCGAGGCATCAGCGCCTATTTTCATGATCCCAATTATCCTTTCCGCTATGTTTTTGAACATCCAGCCATTGATATTAGACAATATCAAGGTACACCGATCAAGGCCGCGGCCGATGGTTATGTGGCTCGAGCCAAAGACGGCGGTTTCGGCTATAGCTACGTTATGTTAATTCATGATCAGGGGATTGCGACGGTTTATGGTCATGTGAGCAAGATTCTTGTCGCCGAAAATACTTACGTTAAGCAAGGCGATATTATTGCTTTGAGTGGCGGTATGCCTGGCACGCCTGGTGCTGGTCCTCTGACCACTGGTCCGCACCTGCACTTTGAAGTGCGGCTGAACGGCATTCCGGTTAACCCCCTGGATTACTTGCCAGTTTATCCCGGTCTTTATTATCCTCGTTCTTAATTTTGATTTATGACTAGAAAATTCGAATCAATTTTTAATTCCGAAGCTCAGGCTGAAATTCAGGCGCGAGCCGAAGAACTGGCCGAGAAATTAAAAGCCGAAGGTTGGGTCGATTCGCCAGATAACCCGACCAACGAAATGGTTTATTATAAAAAATGTTCGAGTTGCGGCTCAGAAATAATTGATCGTTTAACCAAAACTGCGCCGCTTACCAAAGAGGAAATTAAAAGAATTATTGAAAAGGCCAAAGAGCCGGAGCAGTGTTTAACTTGTCTCGAGCGAGGTAAGTAGGGCGACGCTTCTGGTTTATTTCCCCTTGACAAATTCTCCAGAATGGTTAAAATGCGGTCAACGATCTATTAAACCAACCAGTTTGTTGTTTGAAAACCGAAAGGGGGGAAAGGAGATTGATCAACAACTTGGAGGAACGGCTCGAGCGAGTGGTGGTGGGCCGAGAAAGAAGAGAATGTTTAGTTGAAGATATTCTAAGAGAAGATCCTTCGAGAAAGGAAGTAATACTTCAGCGGATCGAGAAGGGGATTAGTCCGGAGGGGCCGAGAGAAGAAAGAAGGCATCTACCCGCCCTGCGGGAAAAATTGATCAAGCGCGCTCTGGAAACAGAGGACGTTTTTGTTTTGGGGATCATTTTCAAGAATTTTTTTAGTACGACGCCGATTTTGACTGAAGCTTGGCGCCGCCTGGTCTTCGAATTAACTGGTCGCTCGAAAGATCTGGCCTTCAATTTGGCGCGAGTGGTCATCCGAATTCTGGCCTATCGAACCGACTATCATGATGAAGAGCTTTATTCACGTTATAGTTTTACTGATTTCCAGAACTATAGCGTTTATCTGGCTTTTTTGCCTGTTTGCGCCATGCTGGGTCAGGCCGGTGCTTTGGAGAAAGAATGGCTTCATCGGATCATTGAAGCCGGCCAGGAAGGCGAGGAAGAAGCCGGTCGACTTATTTGGGGCTTGCTTGATTTTGTCTTCAAGAAAGTCAGATTATTTAGCTTGACCGATTATTCTGAATCAATGAGGTCTTACAGCCAATCAGAAATCGGTCAGTTGATTCAAAAGATCAATCAGGAACCAGATCAGGTAGAGATCCCTTGGTATTTACCAGGGGAACTAATGCCTTGGCTTAATGGGTTTTTGAAAACGCAATACGCTCGAGATAGCGAACGGATTAAGGAAATCGAATCTGAAATTGAATGGTGGCTTTCAAATCGAGAGCGACTGAAAGTCTTGAGTGATGAACGCGTGGCCGAGATTAAAGCCAATCATCGTTATGCTTTGAGGTCAAACGGCGCTGATTGGTTGAAGATTAAAATCGCCTCACTTAATCATCATGGCCTCGATCAATTAAGATTCGTTCAAGAGGGTTATCAGCCGCCAGACCTGGGTCTGGTTTTCCCAATGATAGTTTGCGGACAAGTGAAAAAGATCCGCGTACCACTAACTGATTTCAAGCTCAAGATCGAAGAATTAGAGTTCCATTTTCACGGTGAAATTCTGACCGAGATGCTCTACGTGGTGGCAGTGAGTGGCCTACACGCAATCTTGGTTGGCAATGGGGAGGAAGTGGTAATCGGGGGAGAGAATGGCAACAAAAATAAGTTCAGATTTGATAAACCTTCTACCCAGAGCCACAAGGTCAGGCCGCATCTTCGTCTCTTGCCCGAGGGTTTTAGGGCCAGCGAAGGAGCGCGCCAAGCAGCTCAGGATCTTTTTGGTCAGTTACCCGAGGGCAAGACCTTTGTTCGAGAATATGAGAAGCTGGCCGAAGATCTTCAGGGGCAGAGTCAAACCGAACCATTCGCGACCGTCAGCCTCGATAGGTTGTTTTGATCAGAGAACACTTGGTTAGAAGTATAACCAAGTGTTTTTATTTTGCTCTTATTCCTTAAGCGGATGAAATTTTTTATGAATTTTTTCAGCGTATTTATCCGAAGCATGAACGTAGCGAGTAGTGGTATCAAGCGATTCATGGCCCAGCAAGATTTGGATGGCCGCCGGATTAGCGCCTTGCTCGGCGAGGTAAGTAGCAAAGCCATGCCTCAGGGAATGGGCCGAGGTTGGCACATTGATTCTCAGATGTTCGCGATAGCGTTTGATTTTGGCCTGAAGATAATTGGGTGAAATAGATTTTTCATTTTCGCCGGTGTTGCGGCCGCGATAGGGGATAAAGAGCGCTTCAAGATCGTCTCTCCTAGTCGCCAGATACAAATCGATTTGTTTTTGAGCCCGGGGCGTGAGGTAAACAAATCTTTGTTTCTTGCCTTTACCCATAATGAAAATTTTACCCGTGTCATCAATTTGATTGCGTTTGAGATTAATTAGCTCTGAAATCCTCATGCCGGTGGCAAAAAGAACTTCGAGCATGGCTCGATTGCGTAGAGCCACGAGGGGATCTTTTTCCAGCTGGCTCGGCGCTTCAATGAGGCGCACTAGATCATTGAATTCAGCCACTTGCGGATGTTTTTTTTCCATTTTCACCAGTTTAATATTCTCGGGCAGAATAGGAACAGCGTAATCCATTTCAATAAGATATCTGAGATAACCCCTCAAGGAAGAGAGATTGCGGTTAATCGAACCGCTAGCCAGGTGTTTATTTGGTTTTTGATCGCCAGCGGTTCGGCGGTCGCGGGAAATCAAATAAGCTTTATAGAGCTCGATGGTCTTTTTAGAAACTTTCTTAAACTCCTTTAGTTTAATTTCATTTTTAAGAAAATTTTCAAAGACCTTAAGATCGCGTTCGTAATTGTAAAGCGTCTCAGGCGAGAATTTATTGACCTGGAGGGATAAAAGGAAGTCGTCTAAGAGCGGTAGCATAGAAATGGGTTTATTTAAATTTATTAACCAGAAATTGAGCGTTTGAGATATTATACTCAGTTATCCTCAGGATAAAATAAAATCGATTTTAAGGCAAGGGCTGGTTTTCCACAATAATACGCCACTATTATTAATTTGTCATCTCGAGCGGAGTCCCGACTCGTCGGGATGGAGTCGAGAGATCTCGATCCTTATTTCTTGCGACTCAAAAGAGATTGCCACGGGCCGACATACGTCGGCCCTCGCAATGACAATTTGGATCTGTCATTGCGAACCTGCCTGCCGGCAGGCAGGGAGACCCGACGTTAAATCGGGTCGACGAAGCAATATCTTTCTCAGTATTAGCGGATTTTTTTTATTCATAGGTTAATTGACCATTTTCTATCTTAGCACATTTAGTGTATTTATGCTTATAATTGTGATCCTGATCAATGATGTGAATTACCTCTTGGCCCAACGATTTTAATTTATCCGAAATAATTGATCGATGACATTTCCAATAAAGCAGTTCAGCACACATGATCGCCACTTGATGCTTGGAAGCTAATTTTAAGAGTTTCTTAAGGCCTTGATTAAAACTATCGGTGCTAAGGTAGGTTGCGTAGTTTTTAAACCCGGCTGATTTCAAACATTGGCCAGCTCGATGCTTGGCTTGATCTAGATTCTTTAAACCGCGGTAGCCAC
>CAZFGO010000010.1:0-25016 GCA_964518525.1 uncultured Gammaproteobacteria bacterium
ACCACCAATTGGTGGTGTATTTTATTTGGCTCCGAATTGTGGACAATGTTAGAACGATAATTCAGAGGCAAAACGAGTATATCTACATCCCAGATTTACGAAACTTCTCAAACGCATAAATCAACCCCACCGCACCACTCACTACTTCTTACTCCAGTTTCTTTAATACCTTATCCCACGCCTGCTTGAGCCACGAAGCAACTTTTTTCCATACCCAAGCAATATAAACACCGAGGCCGATGAGCAGAAGTGGCCAGATAACGCTCCAGCTCCACGCCACAATTCCTGCGTTTTTGAGAAAAAACAGGACACCGATAATGATTGAGATATAGGCGATTATCATATTTATTGTAATTTAATTTTTGGTAAGAGCTTGTTGATTGAATAAGTCAAAAAAGGGCGGGGACGCTGGGTAAGATAACGAATAATCTCGGTTATGCCGAGACGAGAGATGACGATTGAGGCAGTGGTTACCGCAAATATGTAAATTTTTTCTCGTCTTGAATAGACCGCAAAATATAAAAGCACAAAAAAGGCGGCCGCGAGGATATATTGCAAATATTCGGCCAGAAAAACACGAGTGTATCAAAAATTTGTGATTTACTAGCAAAGCCAATTTTGTTGATTTTGACTAAAATAAATATTATCATAAAAGATGGCATTTGTTATATCGCCTAAATTATTCAACGAAAATTATGTTCAAAGAAACCAAGGTAAATATTCCTCAATTACAGCATGAAAGAGATGAGGAAAAATACAAAATGGCTGATGAGCAAAAATTGATTAAATTAGGATTAACTCCTGAGGATATAGAAAAATTAGAAAATCCCGATAAGGGCGGCACATCCTCTATGGTTTATTTTATTGAAAGAGGGGGGAAGAAAATGGCAATAAAGAAAGGAGTGGGCACGGATCCATACGAGGGATCGGCTCGCGAATATATTATCCTGAGATTATTAGCCAGACGGGGCGGTAAAAAAGTAGCGCCATCGCCGCGTTATTACAATGAAAATAAAGATATATTGATAACGGAACTGATCGAAGGAGAAACTATAGAAAATTTAACAGATAAGGATCTGGAAGATATTGCATCCGCTTTAGCTACCGTTCATCAACCGGAATTCAATAATTTTGGCTTGCCTTTTCAAAAACGGAAAAACGGAAGCCAGTACGACCGTCTTACCGAACAAATTGACTTTTTGGATAATTGGTTTGCGGAAATGTCCCCTATAATCAGAGGACGAGGTGAAGAATTTGCTTCTAAATTAGAAAAAATCAAGGAGCTCTTTTTTCAAAGAGCTAAAGAAGCCAAAAACTTTTTTACAGAAAATTCATTTTCTTTGATACATTATGATTTAAATCCTAGCAATATAATGAAAGACAGCGAAGGGCAAGTTATTTTTTTAGATTGGCGCCAAGCATCTATCGGTGACCGCGCTACTGATGTAGCTAAGTTCTTTTATAAAAATTACTTAAACAGCGGCCAGCAAAAAACCTTCCTTAATGCGTATTCTAAAATAATACACGATCCCCATTTAGAAGAGAGAGTGAGGATTTATGATCCGCTGATAAGGATAGGATCAATTCTATGGAGATTGAGATTCTTGAATATTGACAGCAAGAAAAATCCAGAACTTTTGAAAAATGTTGATGCGGAGTTGATTGAAAATAAAATTAAGGATGATTTGCAATATTTATTAACACTAATTGAAAAACAATAATTATATGATTATAGGCATAAGTACGGCAGTAAAAACGAAAGATGAAAATTGGGACAGGATGAATACTCTGGTGGATAGCGGTTTTAAGCACATTGAGCTGTATAATAAAATTACGCGCATACGTTTGGCTGATGTCGCGCCGCTTTTGGAACTGAAAAAACAGCGCGGCTTAAACTACTCTTTCCACTCAATGGCGCAAGATACGTTCGGACCAGATAAAATCATTGCCGATGGTGAATTAGCGTTCCTTAAAGGAGAGATACATTTGGCGGCCCTAATTGGATGCAATCATTTAGTGTTTCACATTGCTAAAAAAACTGAATTGAGCGCGGAAGAGCTGGATATACTGAACGATCTGGCGGAAAATGCCAAAAAAGAGAACGTGAAATTATGTTTGGAAAATAATTCATCTTCCGGCGCATTTAGCGGAGACTATTTAATGCAAATATCCGACAAAGTTAGCAACCTTAATTTTTGCATTGATATCGGACACTTAAAAATAGCATTGAATAAGGGACTAATCGCCGATATGAATAAGTTTCTTTCGGTTCTTAATGATAAAATCGCGCAATTACATATCAGCTTTAATGATGGAAAGAAAGATTTGCATGCGGCGCCAGCGGCCGGCGACAAAGAATATTTTGAGGACGTTATAAGTACAGTTGGCAAGGATAAATTATTAATTATTGAAAATAAAGATTTTGAGCAGGCAATGGAAAATTACAAATTTTTACAAGAATATGTTTAAAACCGCGGAGCTTAGTTTTGACAAAATCAACATTAAGAGAATGCTAAGAACCATAAGGGGTTCTATTAAGAAATCTATATTTTATCTGGGCGCCCGGATACCATACGACTACACTGAGGATATTGCTGACTTGTCTTCAAAGAACTTGGACGCTTATCTTGAGGGCAATGGTAAAAAAATAAAAAATACATCGAGCTGGATGTTAAAATTCGCTTTTGTGATGATATTATTGATAATCAATTGTCAATAATAGAACCTCGTCCTCAAAAAAAGATTATAGAAACTATAAAAACATTTATTAAGGAGGTGCCAGAGGCTAAACTTGTTGCCAATCTATTTTTGGCCGAGGACGATATCCTCAGCAATGATTATCCTAATAATTTATTGATGGAGAAACTGAAAAATTTGATTGATCTCAGGCCATGTGATTTTTTCTTATTAGCAGAGAGCATAGTTAAAGATTTCGGCACAGCCCTTACCCGGGCCGATTATAAATATTCGCTTGAATTTTTCCTAGAATTCCAGCGCCTTAGAGATCTGCTTGACGATATTATGTCAACAGAAGAAGATTTATTGAAAAAAGATTATAATAGCATCGTATTGGCGCATAAAAAGAATATTTCTTATCATTTTTTTGAAGAGATTATCTTCAAAAAAATGGCCAATCTAAAAATATTGGCTCAAAAAATAAAGGCTCATCCGCATAAGAATATTTTTGAGGATACTATAAATTTTTGGAATGACCAATATCAGATCTTATTCAAAAGATTGCTGATTGATTACTATATAAATTTAGAAGAATTCAAAAAGTCATATTTTATGATAAAACAATTATGATCGATAGAAATAAATACATAGACACCGCCGTAAAAAAATTTAAAAAAGTTTTTATCGGAGAGGGGGATATTCTCTCTTTATATATTTACGGAAGCACATTGTCAGATCAATTTGATCCGCACCGAAGCGATGTGGATCTGCTCGCTATTTGCAAAGATTCGGGTAACCCCATTGGTACAATTAACAAAATAAAAGGAAAGTTGCATGTTTTCAGTGGTATGCGATTAGATATGAATATTGTTTTCTTATCCGAGTTTAAAAGAAGATGGCATATATATCGTCCCCCTTCTTATTACCTGGGTATTAAATATCAGCATAGATTGGTTTTTGGCAAAGATTTGCTAGTTGCCTGCAAAGATAGCGAGGTTGGTCCGGAGCAGATATATAAAAGAATCGTCGATCTGGCGCAAGGCAGCAGGGGCGTATATGTTAATGGCAAGGATCCTGAATTTTGGGCAAAAAAATATGTTGGCTGGCTAAAAGTAGCGATTTTGGAGATCCTATTTTTAACCGGCGAATTTGATTTGTCTTTTTTGTCTGGCATAAAAAAATTATTAACCAAATTTCCGCGGCTAAAGCCGGTCGCTCATATAATAACGAAAAAAAATCTAAGCATAGGCGAGGTTAATAAAATAGCGGAAAAGTTAAGAGTGTTTGTTGAAGAAGAATTTGATTTAAATTAAAATGAATATTTGTATTTTTTCCATCCACTTCGGCGGAGGCTATGGGACGGGATATTCCATAAAAAAGGAGGCCGCCGAGTTTAAGAAAGCAGGCTACGATATTTTTGTAATCCATAATGAAGAAGACATATCTTCCCACTGCATGAAGGGCATAAGATATTTATATTTTAAAATCAGCAGGATACCCTTGCTGAACATACTGCTTCTAAGAAAAAAGTTAATATCACTGATCAAGCAAGCGCTTCAAAACAAAAAAATAGATATCTTTTACATACAATCGCCGGAATTCGGCGTTTGCATAAAATATGCGGCAAAAATTGCCCCGATAGTTTATTTTGCCAGAAGCACAATAAAGGGAATTGAGAAAAATAAGCCAAGAGAATATTGGATTGATGGCCTGCGCCGCAAATTAATAGTCCCTATTTTAATTGCTTTGGAAAATAGATGCCTAAAAATAAGCGATGCCATTGTGGTCAAATCATCTTTGCTTAAGGATGAGCTCAAGAGGCTATATGGAATTAGCGATAAGAAAATAAAGATCGTACCTGGGGGAATTGACAGAAATGATTTTCCCGTTATAGATGAAGTGGAAAAGAATCATATAAGGGAAGCATTGAAGTGGCCAACTGATAAAAAAATATTGCTATATTCAGGGCGAATCGTACCGGTGAAGGGATTGTATTATTTAATCAAAGCCTTAAACAAAGTAGCTGCTCAAGGTGAGGAAATAATTTTAGTCATTGCGGGCAAGTCGATGCGCAGCCGATATTTTAAAGTGATAGAGAAAATAATCAGATCGCCTAATCTTTGGCAACACATAATTTTTCCCGGATATGTGCCCCAGAATTTAATGCATGAATATTTTGGTGCCTGCGATATCGTAATTTTACCATCAACGTATGAGCCTTTCGGGATGACCGCAATACAGGCGGTAATGATGAATAAGCCACTTATAGTCACGAATAGAGTGGGCGCTGTGGAAATTATAAAAACCTATCCTTTATTGAAGATTGTTCCCGCATATAATTATGAGAATTTGGCGGATGCCATAATGGCGTTATCGACCTTGGATATCGGCGCGCACACAAGACAGTTTGATTTAAGCGGCCTTTACTGGAAAAATATGGCGGCAAAAATACTTGGACTATTTGCTGATTTAATTGGGGATAACACAATGATAACCAAAATTAATAAGAAAGATATATGGGATTACCAAAAAGCATAACTTTTGAATTAACGCATAAGTGCAATTGCCGATGCGAGATGCGCAGATTTTGGGTTGAAGGATCAACTATTGCTTTTCAAGAGATGGCCTACGAATAAGTAATAAAAGCCATTTATGCTATAAAAAAATATTATGATGATAATGGCAGGCAACTATTTTTTGGATTAACAGGCGGCGAGCCATTTCTAAAAAATAATTTTTTAGAAATCATTAAACATTTGCATAAAAATTCGATCAGGTATGATATGGTGACTAATTTCAGCATTCACAATGAAAGCATTTTGGATGAATTCTCTAAATATCCTCCTGAGCGGATTAATATCTCACCGTTCGCGATTTTGATGGAAAAAGTGACCGAATATCACAACGATAATGACCCGAATTTTACAACAATCGAACCGGAGAAAATGCCGATGGATAAAGAGAAAAGCAGAGCTTTTGGCTCTGCTCATCCCATATGACTCCGGGGGTGGGATTCCTCTTCCCCCGTCGCTCGCGGCCCCGCTTCGCGAGAGGCTCGCTCCTCCTCCAGAGCCTGGGTGTCTTGAAACGCGAAGCAGTTTGCGTTTCTCGACTACCCTTCGAATCCCACACTCAAAATCTCTAAATAAAATACACCACCAATTGGTGGTGTATTTTATTTGGCTCCGGGGGTGGGATTCGAACCACGACCAATCGGTTAACAACTGATCGTCTCATTAGAAAACGTCCCAGAATAATCGTTCAAGAATCACGCAAAAATTGCGCAAGCTATTCACAGATCAAGGACTACGGAGTAGGTGTAGGAGGGTTCGGTCTCAATTGGATAGATTGCGCCGTGATGCTTCCGTCGGAGTTGGTAGTGCCATTTACCGAAACATTTTTTCCGACTTCGAGATCGCTGGCTGATCCATTCACGAATTTACCAACTTCCGTAGTATCGGAATAGAAAATAATCCTCGAGCCGCCATCTCTCATCTTGATGGTTATACTTTTATCATCTTTAGAGATTATTTCTCCGGTTGCAAAACCGCCTCCGTTGCGGTCCCTGCCGCGAAAGCCGCCGCCACTCATTCCCAGTTCCTGCAATCTTTGCTGCCTTTGCTCTGGCGATAGATTCTGCAAACTTTGGAAGTCTACCTGTGATAGCCTGCGCGGATTTTTCGACTCCGTGTATTTTATCCCGCCGTAAAAAGCTCCGCCACCGACCACAATTGCGACTACGATGATAC
This sequence comes from uncultured Gammaproteobacteria bacterium, assembly GCA_964518525.1. GTDB lineage: Bacteria > Patescibacteriota > Patescibacteriia > JAGVFQ01 > JAGVFQ01 > CAZFGO01. The sequence continues at coordinate 6,426 of CAZFGO010000010.1, forward strand.
TGATTATTAATTTATTCATATAACTTTTGATGAAATTTATTTATTAAGGAATCGTTCGACCAAAACGACCCGTTTTTATTATTCATATCTTAACGCTTCAATGGGGTTTAATGATGCCGCTCTTCGCGCTGGATAATAGCCAAAAATGATTCCGATGGCGGCTGAGACGCCGAATGCCAATGCAATTGAGAAAATCGACACCTGGGTGGCAATGCCCGCAAATTGAGTTACGGCCAGAGAGATAAGCCAACCCAAAAGTATTCCCATAAACCCACCGAGAAAGGTAAGCATAACTGCTTCGGAGAGGAATTGCATGCTAATATCTTTTTTCTTGGCGCCAATCGCTTTGCGGAGCCCTATTTCGCGCGTGCGTTCAGTAACAGTGGTGAGCATCATATTCATAATGCCGATGCCGCCGACGAGAAGTGAAATGCCAGCGATGGAAGCAAGAAGAATAGTCATGGTATTCGTCACTGCAGAAGCGGTTTGTACAATATCCTGCTGATTTATCACTTGAAAATCAGCAAGTTGAAGATTGGGTATGTTATGCCGTTGGAGAAGAAGGTTAGTTATTTGCTGTTGAACAACCGCCATTGCATCAGGGTCAGTAGCCGAAACGCTGATAGTCGTTACATAGGTGTCGCCGGCGAGAAACCGTTGAGCGGTGGAAAGCGGAACAAAAATCATATCATCTTGATTGGTAAAACCAGAGCCGCCTTTTGCTTTGGTAATACCGATCACTTTAAAGTCCACTTTGTTTATGCGGATGGACTGTCCGATAGGCGTTGTTCCTTCGCCAAAAAGATCATTTCTTGTAGTGGGGCCGAGCACAGCAACTTTAGATAAGCTTCGCACATTTTGTTCGGAGATAAAGGAGCCGACATCAATTTGAATATTTCGGACTTCGGGATAAGCGGCCACTGTGCCGACCACCTGCGTATTCGTATTTTTGCCTTTGGCTACGATCTGATATCGGCGCGAAATTTCGGGAGCGACTGCTTTGGCAAGCGTAATCTCTTTCTGAATGGCGTCGGCATCTTCCTGTTTAAGCGTTGTTGCCGATCCGCGGCCAGCACTTACCGGACCGGCGCCAGCGCCTCGTTGGAATCCAGGCATAACCAAAACTAAATTCGAACCAATGGATTTGATGCTGGCTTGAATTGATCCTGATGCGCCCTGTCCAATGGAAATCATAGCAACTACTGATCCGATGCCAATGACAATACCAAGAATCGTGAGGCCTGACCTCGCTTTGTTCGCCGAAAGGGAGGTATAGGTTTCGTGCAGAAGGTCTTTTGATTTCATTTTATGCGGCGTGATTATTATTATGATTAGCAACGCGACGATGTTTTACTTTTCCATCATCTATGATACCGCCATCACGGATATGAATGACGCGCTCAGCATGCTCAGCAACATACTGCTCATGCGTAATTAAAACAATCGTTCGCCCATGTTCAGCATTAAGCCGTTGGAAAGTATCGAGGACAACATCGCCAGTTTTAGTATCAAGATTGCCAGTTGGCTCGTCAGCAAGAACAAGCGACGGATTATTAACCAAAGCTCTAGCAATAGCGACCCTTTGCATCATCCCTCCAGAAAGCTGGTTTGAATGATGATTCCAGAATCCTTCAGGGAAGGCCGATGCAAGAAGCGCTTGTTTTGCTTCTTTTTCCCGGTCTGCTTCAGATTTGCCGGCGTAAATCAAAGGAAGCATAACATTCCGCAAGACAGTTGTTCTCGGCAGAAGATTGAATGCTTGAAACACGAAACCGATTTTTTGCATACGAATTTCTGCGAGCTCATCATCGGAAAGTTTTGAGACATCTTTGCCATCGAGCAGATATTGGCCGGCTGTTGGCGTGTCAAGGCAACCGATGATGTGCATCAGCGTTGACTTGCCCGAACCAGAGGGGCCCATAATGGCGACGAATTCGCTGTCCTTAATCAGGAAAGAAACATCTTTCAATGCTTGTGTTTCCACATCGTCGCCGCTTTTGTAAATTTTCTGAATGTTTCTGCACTCGATCATAGGTTTAAAAATTTAACGATTCCGTTGGCGATTCCTTGAGCCGCCTTTTCTGGTGTGCGAATGAGTAACTCCCTCTCTTTTTGATTTGTGAGAAAGCCCATCTCGATAATAGCCGCCGTTGTCATCGGGTTGAGCGCGTATTTATATCGCCACCAGTTGAAAGCATAGTAGCCGCGCATGCTGTGCGTGACATTAGCGTCGTTGGAAAACCCGGTAGCTTTTTTATATTCTGTCGAAAGTGTTTCAACTAGTGTCTGCGCTTTTCCTGTAAAATCTCGGAAAGGAGAAGCTATTTTGAAACCAGATACATTAGCACTCGTGTTCCCATCGGCGTGGATGGCAACAAATGCATCGGCCCAATATGCAGGAGGAATAGTCGCGGGAAGTATGTCCACTACAATCCCTTTTGCTTCAAGAATGTTTTTTGCGGCATTGGCCACGGTAAGATTGACTTCCCATTCTGCCTTTCCTCCGCCGCTGGTTCCACCGCCGCGCTCTCTTAATCTTTCAAGTTCGTCAGGCAATTCGTTTGTTTTCCAATGTCCGACTTGGAGCGCAACCCTTATCGGTCCCGCCGGCCGTTTCCAATTAGTTAAATCGGGAGCGCGGAAATTATTAAAAAATCGCGATTGCCATAAGTGACCGGGATGGGGAGCCGTCTCGTGCGGAATTTCATTTGGATCAATGGCTTCATATTTTGGCTCGGTTTTCTCTTGGTCCAAAGAGGGATCCGCGGCAACGACAGGAGGCGCGATTTCTTCTACGTTGTTTTTTCCAAGAAACCAAACAAGCAGCGCAGCTCCGAATATAAGTAATATTGGCAATACTATTATTACTCTATTCATATTATTGACTAATGTCCGCCTCCGCCCCTAAACCCGCCGCCTCCACCGGTAATGCCAGGAATCCTTATGCCGCTTGATTGCTGTGATTGATTTTGCGAGTCGGTTTGTATAGTTTGCGTCACGACTTTATCGCCCTCTCTCAGGCCGTTTGTGATTTCGGTCAGGGTGTCATTTGAAAGGCCTGTTTGCACATTCTGCCGGCTTGGAGTTTGAGTTTCTCCGGCAAAAATTTCGACATATGACACGTCGCTCTGTTGTTTCACCGCTGAATTCGGAACCAGAAGAACATTCTGCTTTACATCGGTAACGATGGCGGCCGACATGCTCATACCCGGCTTTACCCGTTCGTCTTGAGTATCAAAGACAATTTTTACGGCATAGGTCACAACTCCCTGCGTCACCGTTCCAACAGTATCAATTTCGGCAACTTCGCCGGTGATGCTTAAATCGGGGATGGCATCAAAAGTGATAGTCGCTTTATTGCCGACTTTTACTTTAGTGACATCAACTTCGTTAAGAGAAATCTCTGCAATTTTTTGCTTGCTAATAAATGTTGTTATAACAGTCGATGGCGAAACGGGGTCTCCCTCTTTAATGTCCAATTTAGCAATAACTCCATTTAAGGGCGCGCGAATAAAATAATAAGCAAGTTTTTCTTTGGCATCCAAAAGCGCATTTTCCCTCTGTTTTATAGCAAGCTCTTGCGATTGAATATCAAGCACGTCCGGTCCGGCTTTAAGTTTATTTAAGTATTCCGTTTTTTCGGCAATGGTGCGGTCAGAATTCACGATCGTATCGCTAGAATTTTTGATGGTATTTTGGATGCTAAGCAAATTAAGAAGGTGCGTGTTTGCTTTGCCTGTATAGGTGCTTAGATTAGATAGGGCGGCATCAGCTTTGGCGTCTGGTTTAAGATTCAGCTCAGTGAGCTTATCCTTATAGAATTGAATTAGATTATTTGCGCTTTTTATGGCTTCGGCAATCGCTTTCGTCGTGTCGTAGGTTTCATTCAAGAGAGCCTCGAGTTGCGCGCTATTGGAATAGCGCGTTGTAACTTTATAGTCGTCAAAGTTTTTATCGTAGGCGGTCCTTGCAGTTTGATAGCTATTATTAGCATCGTCTTTATATTTAAGCACTTTATCATCATAAATTTTTACTGAATCCGAATAATAATCTATATTCCATTGGCCTGATCTAAAGTCGCTATTAAAAAGTGTATCGTTAAGTCCAGTCATGATAGTCGGCAAGTCAAGAAAAGCATTCGCTACGGTGTTGAAACCATCATCGTATGCCTTTTTAAGCGCGGCTTCCGCATCGTCTTTGGCTTCCTTCGCCTGTGCCAGAGCGTTTTCAGCTTGAAGGGTTGAAAGCGCGTCGGCCGGCTGTTTTAATTTCTCCAAAGCAAGCTTTGCGGATTCGAGATTCGCCTCTGCGTCACGAACTGCTTTTTGGGCATCGGTTGCGTCTAACTGAGCAATGAGCGCACCAGATTTTACTTCTTGGCTATTTTTCACCGCGAGATAAACTACATCCCCAGAAACTTTCGGCTTTATGTCCACTTGATTGGAAGCCGAAACCTGTCCGCTTCCAGAGACAGAAACAATAAGGGTGCCTTTTTCAACCGCCGCACTGACATAGCGGGTTGTGCCACTACTACCGACAACAGCTCTGTAGCCGTAATATCCACCACCAATAACAGCAAGAGCAACTATTCCCGCGATGATCTTATGGTGAAGAGCTAATTGTAGAATTTTTTTGAACATAGACTATAAAACTTTACTAAGGCAGGCGCTTCACTTTATAAATGGCATTGGTGCGCCGCCACCAGGAGGCGGCATTACTCTGATAAGTTTTGCCTCTATTTGGCCGGCGTCGTTGGGCTTACCAATCACGACAATATAGTCATCGGCTTTAAGATCGGATAATTTTATATCTTCTCGAAAACGAGTGATAGCAGTGTCGTCTTTCGCGAGAACAATTTTCTCGACATTGTCCCGGCCCTTTACAACTATGATATTCCCGTCAATTTTTACAACTTGCCCGAATACCCCATGAGATTCAATGAAATCTCTTTTGTCAGAAAAGAAGCCGTCGAAGAAACCTCCGCGGGGCCCGCCGAAATTGCGATGATAATTTTCCCCCCAACGGTAAGAAAAATTCGCTTTTCTATAGCCAACAGCGACGCCAAGACGAAATACGAGAAGAAGCACAATGAGGCCAGCAACACCCCAGATTACGATCTTGAAAGTTTTCGATTGAAAAAGTTTATTGAAGTCCATAATTTTTATGAATTAGCGTTTAACGGCGTAAAAATAGTCTTAAAATTGCGTATAATAAATTTGAGAGATTCGAGGAACGCGATGATCGAAGCAAGAAGCACAGCAATGCTTATAACCGGCAATGCCTCAAGAAGCGTCAGCACAAAGCTATCCCAATATGCCATGACCGTTCCAGTATCAGAGAATAAGAGCGATAGGAATTGCATGAATCCAGATTCTGCAATAGATGATTGCATTGCCCGATATGCCGGCACCGCGGCTGTTGCTGAAGCCGCAAGCAGGATTATAAAGAAAGCAAATCTCAATCTAAGTGTCCGCATATACTGTTCTCGGCGGATTTGCTTCATTATTCTATTCAAAAGGCCAGCCGATGGTTCCGGCGGCTCAAGATGGCTAAACAATTTTTCGTAATCTTTGCGCATCATACCTTTTTTACTAATACGACAAAGGAATGCATTTTTGTGCATCCCTTTGTTTGATAGGCAATTCTGAGATAATTAAGAAAGCAGTTCTTTTAGCTTGATAAGGGCCCTGCGATGACGCGATGTTACGGTATTAATTGATTCACCGAGGACATCGGCAATTTCCTGAAAATTAAAGTGATCGTTATATCGCAAGAATAAAATCATACGATACTTGGGCGAAAGTTTCTCCATGGCGTAGTTGAGCATTTGCACTATATCCGCTTTCTCCAAAAGTTCATGAGGCAAAGGCGAAGGATCGACGAGAGTTTCCGTAAGAACATTTTCTCCTTCTTCGTTCTCGAAATCGGAAAACGGGATTGCTTTTTTCTTTTTCAAGAAATCGAGACATGAGTTTTTGGCAATCGAAAAAAGCCAAGTTTTGAAACTCTTATTTTGATCGAATTTCTTAAGATTGCGCCAAGCCTTTACAAAAACATCTTGCGTTACATCTTCCGCATCCTGCCTAGTGCCAAGATACCTAAATACAAAGCTGTAAACCGGCTTGAGATACCGCCCAAACAAAATTTCAAGCGATTTTTCATCACCACTGAGATATTCGGCTATAAATTGCTCATCTGAAAGATTCATACGACTAAAATATCACAATTTTGAAAAAAAATCAATCAATTAAATGACCAGCTGAAACTTGATGCCTGCCGGCGTAACTGATATAATCGGGTTATAAGACCACTCTCCCGATTCAAACTTCGCTCAAACTTTCGAAATTATTTTACCAAATCTGATACATAAATCCAAAAAGCGAAACCTGCACTGACCCGCCGCGCGCTCGAGCGGGTGGCGGGATGGTGAGTTCCCAAAAAACCTAGCACATTCACAACAGAAAGGAGCCTGCGATGACACTTGATCTTAATACTGCCTACGTGAAGTCGCCGTTCATGCAGGTCGTCCGGGACGACGACTCTGCAATAATCTGGCACTCATTGTTTGGTTATCCCAAAGTCGTCTCTGTCGAGACGCTTGAGTTCCTTGAGTTATTTTCGGAGCCAACGACAATCTGTTCGCAGCTTAGTGATAAACTGAATGATGATGAGCAAAAGATGATTGAGGAGCTGCTGCGGTGCTATTTCCTCATTCCTGAAGGTTTCAACGACCGGGTGTTTCTTGAAGAGAAGATGCGAGAACGCGAAACGGATATCGTCAGTGGTTCACTGATTGATTATCTCGAGCTCATCATGAGTGAGGCGTGCAACTTCCGTTGCACCTACTGTATCCACTTCAATAATTTGGAAACTTCAGACCGCATCAACAACCCGGAGAAATTAATGCGGTTTGACACAGCCAAGATGGCGGTGGATCGATATCTCAAGATACTACGTGGCCACGGAAAACGCACCGCCGAGATCAATTTCGGCGGAGGCGAACCGCTACTGGCCTGGCCTGTGATAAAGCAGGTGCTTGAATACTGCCGCGCCACTTACGGCTTGGAGTTCGATTTCCGCTTCTCAATTAACACAAATGCCTCACTCATTACGTCGGAGATCGCCACGACCTTAAAAGAGTTTCACGTCAAAATCGCCTCCAGTCTCGACGGCCTGCGCGAAGGAAACGATCATGTCCGGCTGACAAAGTCAGGTAATGGTGCATTCTCCCAGATTTTGCGCGGCTTCGAAGCTCTTACCCAAGCGGGATATCCGCTTGATGGCATCGCGGTAACTATCGCCGAAAAGAATTTCCACCAACTTGACGAGTCGATTATCGATTGGGCAGTGGCTCGTGGCATGAAAAATGTCAGAATCGATATCGACGTGGTCGATCTAGTGGAAATTCCCGTGGAAGAAGTCGTATCAAAACTAATACGCATCCGGCGTTATGCAACGGAAAGAGGAGTTGATGTTCCCGGTTTCTGGTCTCGGCCAGCCGAGAATCTCAACGAATCGACGCTAGAAATTCGTGTTGCGTTCTGCGGCGCAGTTCGCGGCAACAATATGTGTATAGGTCCAGCCGGGAATATTTACGGGTGTGGCTACAGCACAACTCAACTCGGTAATCTGGCGGAAATCCAATCGTTTCATGCGCCCGGCACAGCATACCATCGCTTTGTGAGAAACCACCTCATTGGAGCGATGGAAATGTGTAAGGGATGCATGATCGAAGGTCAATGTGGCGGCGGTTGCAATATTACACATGAGTTCGCTCGGGCAACGAAAACTGCCAAGATTGAACTGATGTGCGACTTCTACCGCCGCATGACGCAAGAGATTCTCCGAGAACAACTACGGGAAGCAACAACTCAAGAGCCAGAACTTCTCCAAACTGCAATAGAAAGGTGGTGAATGCCATGCAGAAGAAGCAGCAGAAACAGCCGCGACCGGCTCTCAAAGTCAAGGCGCTACCGAAGCTGAAGGCGCTGAACGTCTGTCAGCGCCCCAGCAACTGCCACTAAACGTGGCAACTTCACGGGGATAAGGAAAAGCGATAAACTTACCTTATCCCCATTTTATTTATGGTAAAAATATTATTAAGAAATATTAAGCCTGCCGACAAAAAATATTTTGCCCGGTGGTGGAGAGATAAAGATCTGCTTAAACTTACAAGCGGTATTTTGCGCTGTATTTCAGATAAAGAAATTGATAACTATTTTAAAAACATACTGGGGAGTAAAAATGATTATCACTCCATAATAACTTTTAATAGAAAAATTATTGGTCATATATCTCTTGTAAAGAAACACGATAATTGGTATGAAACACAAATTGTTCTAGGCGAAAAAAGGTACTGGGGCAGAGGTTATGGATCGAAGGCTATCAAATTACTAATCAATAAAGCAAAGCGGCTCGGAGTTTCAAAAATTTATTTGGAGGTCAGACAGAATAATATCAGAGCCATCCACGCTTACGAAAAATGCGGTTTTCAAAAAGTAAAAATAATACGCTATCCCAAAAATAAATATCTACCAAAAACATTAAGAATGGAATTGGTAACATAGATTATTTCTGTGGCGAAATCAAGCGTGATATCAAAAAGAGAAATTATTTAGCCTTCGGTATTGATAGTAACTTATTAGTTTCTAAAATTGTGGAATTGTTCCTCAAATTGAATAAGAGTTTTTAAGACAACCAAACTAGATGAAAGGAGTATTAAAAAAAATGGACATAAAATTTTCCGACAAAATAGAAAACTTCTATAAAACAAGCAACATTCAAAACAAGAGGAAAATCTTATCCGATTCAGTTTGATATATATAAGCCATGTTCGGACCGATCAAAATAGATATAAATAAACAGAAAACTAAAGCTTTCTGCTCCGCAAATCTCATATGGCTCCGGGGGTGGGATTCCTCTTCCCCCGTCGCTCGCGGCCCCGCTTCGCGAGAGGCTCGCTCCTCCTCCAGAGCCTGGGTGTCTTGAAACGCGAAGCAGTTTGCGTTTCTCGACTACCCTTCGAATCCCACACTCAAAATCTCTAAATAAAATACACCACCAATTGGTGGTGTATTTTATTTGGCTCCGGGGGTGGGATTCGAACCCACGACCAATCGGTTAACAGCCGATCGCTCTACCGCTGAGCTACCCCGGAATAAGAACTACGAATTATGAATTTAGAATTATGAATTATTTTTCTCTATTCTTTAATTTAACCTTTTGGCAAATTGATATCAAGACACTTGCTATTTCATTACCCTCTTTTAAGAGGTAATTGATCTTTGCACCTTCACCTAACCCCATCTCTAATAAAATAGTCAACCAAAATAAACTTTCTTTACACTCTTTGGCGGCTATACCCATACTGCTAGTAAACTCCGGACGGCTACGCGCGGCCCGAGCTTCAACAAAATTCGCTCCCGTTGAACCGGATGAATCAGCAAGTTGTTTTGAAATAGAAAACACAACGGTTGTCTTGGGCAAAGTGCCAATAAATTTCATCACTTCAATGACCCACCTCTTAATTCTTTGCATGAAATCGTCCGCCCATTCCCGATCCGAATTCATAATTCACAATTCTTAATTCAAAACTTAATAATCCTTTAATTTCTCAACTCCCTGGTGACCACGAATTTTTTCCAAAGCCTTGGCTTCAATCTGACGAATGCGTTCGCGCGTGACGTCAAACTCCTGCCCCACTTCTTCGAGCGTATGGGCCACGCCATCAACCAAACCAAAACGCATTTCGAGAATCTTCTGCTCTCGCGGGGACAACTCTTTAATCACTTCTCGAACGTAATCTTTGAGTAATTGCAGAGCCGCGGCTCGATCGGGCGTCATGTTTTTGACATCCTCGATAAAATCCTCGAGCGTGCTATCCTCTTCATCTTCACCTACGCTCGTCTCGAGCGAAACCGTATCTTGGGAAATAGAAAGCATATGACGAATCTTCTCGACCTCTTCGCCCATCTCGGCAGCGATTTCTTCGGCCATAGGTTCTCGACCCAGGTCTTGAATTAGTTGACGCTGAACCTGCTGCAGCTTATTGATACTCTCCACCATGTGCACCGGAATTCTGATGACTCGCGATTGGTCGGCCAGGGAACGAGTGATCGCCTGCCGGATCCACCAAGTAGCGTAGGTGGAAAATTTATAACCCTTAGTGTAATCAAATTTTTCTACGGCTTTGAATAGGCCAATATTACCTTCCTGGATCAGATCCAAAAGCGACATACTCTTGCCGACAAATTTCTTGGCAATTGAAACTACTAAACGGAGATTAGCTTCGATCAACCGGCGCTCGGCTTCTTTATCGCCCTTGACCTTTCTCTTGGCCAAGGCCACCTCTTCTTCGCCAGACAAAAGCGGCACTTTGCCGATCTCGCGCAGGTACATCTGAATTGAATCAGCCGAGATATCGCCGAGGTCTAGCCTCTTTTTATCCTGAGAAATTCCCACTTTTTTCAGAATCTCTTCTCGATCCTGTCGGGAGGTGAGTATACCGGTCTTAACTTCGACGATCTGAATTCCGAACTGAGCCAATTGATTTAAAAAATTTTCGTAAACATTAAGATACTCCTCAACTTCCGGGAAGGTATACAAAATTTCCGATTCAGTAACAAACCCTCGCGATCTTCCTTTACGAATTAGGGATTGAATTGCTTCTTCCGAGGGAATTAATTTTTCTGGTTTCCTGGCCTTCTCGACTCGGCCCCGGCGTTTGATCTTGGCCGCTCTCGCTCCCTTTTTTGAACGAACTTTAGAAATTTCCTTTTTGGCCATAAGAGATTTAATTATTTTTTAATTTTTATTTTGGGCTTTAAAATAAAATAACTTCAAAACGGCCTACCGCTCTCGGAGGCTCATTTTTGTTTGAGGTTAGTTTAATTTCACTAATTCCTCGGTCAATTGATTAAACTCTTTTAATAACTCGCTCAATCGGCTTTGATCGCTATTCTTTTCGGCTGTCTTGATCTCTTCTTCGATCTGCTTAATTTCCCTGAGAATGAAGTTCTGCTTGAGGTAACGTACACACTTCGTAATCTCGGCGGCGATCGCTTCACTATCAAATTCACTAAATTCTTTTTCGATGAGCATCTCTAAAACGTCAACAAAATTCGCCAAAATCTGATTCTTCTCAGCCAATAATTGCTTCAACTCTTCGCTCACAAAACCGAGTTCCCCGCTTTCAGTATAATAAATAACCAACTCTTTGTAAATATCTTGCAACCGGGGATCATTGACCGCCTCCGGCTCCAAACGGTTAACCACATACTCCAGGTGCTTGGGAAACTTGATCAATAGACCCAAGAGTCTTCGGCCCAATTCCAATCCGCGATCGCGATTAACCTTAGTTTCGATCTCAGGCTTGGCTATGGGAGCTGACTGACTCGACCGCCGATCCTCTCGGACAATAGCTTCCCTTAAAATTTGTTCGGGAACCTTGAGTAGCTCGGATAATTTCTGCAGCCAATGGGTTTGTTCGACTCCATCAGGTATTTTGGCAATAACGCCGAGCAAAATCTTGGCCACTTTTTTCTTGTCCTCAACTTGACTAAGATCGGCTCGCGCTAAAGTCTTCTCAAAATAATAATCCATGATCGATCGCGCTCTCTGAATCGCCTCGATCCAATCAGCTGGATCCTTTTTAATACACTCGTCCGGATCTTTGCCTTGGGGCACGATCACTACCCGAATATTCAAACCCGCGGCCAAGGCCGCTTCGATCCCCCGCTCGGCTGCTGTCTCGCCCGCTGGATCGGTATCAAAAGCAATGGCCAAATTATTGGAGTAGCGTTTGATTAATTTGATTTGCTCAGTGGTTAGGGCAGTACCCGAACTCGCCACCACGTTGGTCACGCCGGCTTGATGTGAAGCGATCACGTCCATATTACCCTCGACCATCACGGCCAAATCTTGTTTTCTGATTTCCGATTTGGCTCGATCAAGACCATACAAGATTTGACTCTTATTATAAACCATGGTCTGAGGTGTATTAATGTATTTGCCGAGTTGGCCGTCATCAAACTGGGGCAAAACGCGAGCCGTGAAACCAACTATCGCTCCATGAACATCGCGAATCGGAAAAATAATCCGTCCGCGAAACCGATCATAGAATCCCACGCCCCGCTCTTTTTTCACCGAAAGACCGGCCAAAAAAATTTCATTATCACTATAGCCCTTTTGAATCAAAAACTTGATCAGAGTTTCCCAACCACTCTGCTTGGCATCAGGAGCATAACCCAAAAAAAAATCATCAACTGTTTCTTCGGTTAATTTTCGCTCTTTCAAATAATCTCGGGCTGGTGCCGCCTCGGGCGCTTCTCTAAGGAAGCGATGATAAAATCTCGCCGCTGAATCCAAGAGATCAAGTAGTCGCGTTCGCTGATTAACCAAAGCTGGGTCTTGCCGCTTCAAGACCACGCCGGCCTTTTGGGCCAAGATTCTCAAGGCTTCGGGGAATTCGACGCCTTCAATCTTCATGACAAAACCAAAAACATCACCACCCTCACCACAGCCGAAACAATGCCAAATCTGTTTGTCGCGCGAGACCATAAAGGATGGCGTCTTCTCGTTATGAAAGGGACAGCTGGCTCGCCAATTAGTTCCGGCTTGCCTTAGCTGAAGGTATTCCCCGATTACTTCAATGATATCCAAGCGCGATTTAATTTCGTCAGTGATTGATGACATAATTTTATTACTATTAATTCATCATCCGACAGCCAACTGTGGAAATTCTAATGCTCTAATTAGTCTCTTCATTTTATAATTTCTGAATTAAAAAATCAATGACTCTATTAAAAAACCACTGCTGCCATTGGCTAACAGTGGTTTCGGACCGAATTACTCTTGCGCCTTCTATTTGCTTTGGCCAGTGAGCTCGGCCCAATGAGTTTTGGGTCGAAGCCGCTTGGAACCAGCTTGGCAAAGCTGGCACTCCTCAGGCTTCGCTGCCCAGACCTCGCGCTCGACGAGCGCCACTACCTTCAGATCGCCATAATCGGCTGGCAGCTTGAGTGGCCGATGAACGAGCGTCGCCACTACGGGCAGAAATTCAACTGGTTCACCATTACCCTCTTGGATCGCCCGGCGAACTTCTCGGAAAGTGTGACTAGTAGTAACCAATTCCTCCACTTGGAGGACTTTGGCTCCAGCCGGAATCCTATCCCTTTTCCAGAGCATTTTCTTTGGATCTTCGGGATTTTTTTCCGCAAAGCCGTGAATCGCGCCAAAAATTCTCGCCACCGCATATGAGAGAGTGATGGCAGCCATAGGCGAACCAATCACCCAATCTGGCTGCTCAACTTTCAATAGTCGCCTGAAAAGTTGATCAGCCATGATTTCGCAGAGATTGGGGTATCTGAGAACCAACCCACAATTGAAAAATCCATTACTGCAAAATCCAGTGGTCAGCTCGGCGTGAGGCCGTTTGGGATCACCGTCGTGTAGCCAAATAGCGCCACAGACTTCAAAGATCTTAACGAGCTCCTCACTAGAAAGATCGTCGCCACAACAACCAGTAAACCTACCGGGGTTGAGACGGCGAGCATCTTCTGGCTCACGCAATGCTCCGATATCTGGATCGATCTTCATCTGCTCACCTCCTTAGCATCTTAATCAGTTGTTATTTGGAAACGCTTTCGATCTCGGCGATGATTTTCTTGACTGCGGCCACTGGTCCGCCGATTTCTTTTGGCGGTTCAATGATCGGCCGACCAATCACGAGATAATCGGCGCCAGCTTTAATTGCTTCGGCTGGCGTCATCACTCGCTTTTGATCGTTGGCCGCAGCCCAAGCTGGTCGAACACCAGGCGTGACGATCAAGAATTCTGACTCGCAGCAATGGCGAATCGCCTGAATTTCTTGTGGCGAAGCTACCACCCCATCAAGCCCCGATTGCTGAGCCAAAAAGGCCAGGCTTGCTACAAAATTCTCAGTGAGCTCCTGTCGAGTTTTGATCAGTTCCCCTGGATCAGAGATATCCAATTCTTGCATTATTCCCAACTCAACCAGATCTTCGTAGTTCAAACTCGTCAGCAAGGTAACACCAAGGATAATGGGCTTGGTGGAGCCGATTCTGGCCGCTACCCTGGCATCGAACATCATCTTCTTACTGCCCCAACAATGGACATTGAACATCTCCACGCCCAAATCGGCTGCTGCCTCCGCCGCACCCGCGACCGTGTTTGGGATATCCAAGAATTTTCCGTCGAGAAAGATTCTCCCGCCGGCTTTCTTGATAGCCTCGACTACCTTGGGCGCCCCCTGGCTGATGATGAGCCTCAAACCAACCTTGAAGAAGCCAACGTAGGACTTGAGCAGACTGACCAACCTATCCGCCTCGGAAAGATCCGAGACATCCAGCGCCACGATTATTCGTTCATTGGATTTCATTAATTCATCTCCTCCTTTTGGGCTGCCCATAATTGGGCGCAGAACACGCAAGGAATATTACCGGCCGGATCAATCTCGCGTCTCCCGGTTTTTGGACAGATCAGCCAATTTTTTCTTTTGTCTGAGAATAGGTGTCGAATCCTCTGCCAGAGCTTTAACGTTTTCCTAACCTCCTTTCGGTTTTAAACGAACCTGAGTCCACGAACAAGTACTCTTCACCTTAACAAATCTCTTGGGAGCCGTCAAATAAAAAAGCCCAAATCAATCTAGTTGTTTTGGGCCAATGGCACTTTCGCAACTTTGGGCAATAAATAGAACCTCAGGGTTAAGGGATAACGACCGAATTTCCAACCGCCAAAAGAGAAATCACAATCCCGACATTCATATCCCCAATTGGTTTTGTTGATTCTTCTCCTCTTGCATTTGGGGCAGTGCCGACTCTCGCCGATCGTAATCAAGATCTTCTTACCCAGAGCTATTTTCATTTGCTCCTCCTTGATGGTTTTGAATCTGGAAGAATTTAATCATTGAAAATTTAATTTGTCAAGGAAACTTCCGCTGTCATCGCGACCCCGCTTCAGCGGGGGAAGCAATCTCTAACGTCATCCTTCGACTAGGCTCAGGATGACAACTACCAAATTTGTCATTCCGAGCTTAGTCGAGGAACGATCTTCTAATTCCCGAAAAATGATTGAAACCATTGCATCTTCATCGAATTAACAAACAACTTGAAAAGAATGGTCTCGAACGAAGGAATTAATTCTAATAATCTAAGCAGTCTTTCTTGCCTTCTTTTGAATTTTAGAATTTTATTAAACTCAACTAACTCGCAATCAGGATCTAATATTTTTCTTGCGATCTCGCGACCGCTCGCCAGAGCAAAGGATATTCCCTCCCCAGTTGGTTTGGAAACCAAACCAGCAGCATCGCCAGCCAGGAAAATATTGTTAAAAACACAGCCTTGATAAAAATAATTTAAAGAAGCGGCTTTGAGTTGATCATTAGAAAATTTTTCTCCTCGAGATTTTAAAAAGCTCTCCAAAACCGACCGCGCCGCGCTGGCGGTAACTTTGTCGGGATCAAAATAAACTCCAACGTTGGTATAATTTTTGTGCGGGAAAACCCAGAGATAACCTGATCTCAACTGACTGGGATTGAAATACCAAATGAATTGATCAGTAACTTTTTCAAGGTCGTAATACAGGCCAAGACAAATCTTTGATTTTAGACCTAAAAATCTTCTAACCAGGGAGTTTGAGCCATCAGCACCGACGAGATATTTGAAATAAAAAACTCCTCGATTGGTTTTGATCCGATCTTTTTCAATTGTTTCAACCACTGTCTCTTTTAAAATCTTAAGGTTAGCCGCCGAGCTAATTCGATCCAGTTGAAATTCTCCCAAATCTCTTCGAGCAATAGTCTGGAGAGGATTTTTTAGGTTGATAGTATAAGATTTATTGCCGATGATGGCTGAGACGCTCGGAAAAATTCTAGTTTTATCTCGCGGCAGGTTCAAGTTAGCAGCCAAATTAGTCAATCCCCCGCCGCAAGTCTTTGGCCCGATGGCTTTATTTTTTTCTAATAGCAAAACTGATAACTTAGTATTTTTTAATTGATAAGCGCACTCCAAGCCAGCTGGGCCAGCGCCGATGATAATCACGTCATATTGGTTTTCCATGATCGATGATTTTTATCTCCTCGCCTCTTCCATCGCCTCCAAACGCCGGAGAATTTTTAAAATCAAATCATTCTGATATTCCAGGTGCATCAGAACTGCTTCGATTTCTCGTTCGGCCCGGACATTGATTTCAAAATCAACCTCAGCCCGCGCTTCGGAATGCCGACCCTGCAGATTCTGGCCGACCATGATCAAAGGTCCGAGCGTTAATTGAATGACATTTGAAATAAAGAGCCAAAGAACAAAAGCGGGATAAGGATCGAATCTTATTGCTTTGGGCCCAAAAATATTCCAGAGCAACCAAAAAGAAGTCCAGGTGATGATCACTAGAAAAAAACCCATGGAGCCGACGTGGTCAGTCACCCAGATCGCTAAATGCTCCAGACGGCCCAAACCCTCTTTGTGTTCGATATTAACATTACGAACAGTCGGACGAATCTTTTTTAGTTCCTCAAGTGAAGGTGGCCTTCTGACTGATTCGTTGATTGAATTTTGGGATTTATTTTTGTTTGGTCTAAAAGATTTGAATTGAGGTGATGGCATAGTATTAATTATAAATTAAAAAATTTTTATTATTGACGATTGACTAATTTGATAATTAGCCCGAAGATTTCATGCGAAGGCGAACCGCCTACTTTCCAGTATTCGGAGTGACAGTTTTAGGCCTGTCATTGCGACCCCGCTTTAGCGGGGGAAGCAATCTCATCAATTTTTTATAGAGATTGCTTCGTCCCCCGCCAAGTCCCGATTTATCGGGACAAGGCGGGGTCCTCGCAATGACAATTAACATAATTCCTGATTCATATCTGATTAATCCAATCCAAAAATATTCTCCTGATCTCCTCCAAATGTTCCGGCGCTCGGAAGGTGTGAGGTGCGCCTTTGATCAAATGAAACTCCTTGGGTCCGGGCAGAATTCGAAAAAGAATTTTTACTTGGTCGGGTGGAGTAGCCGTATCATTCTCGCCAATGATTAATAAAATTGGCATGGTTAGCCTCGATGCTTGAGGTAATAAATCATATTTTAATCGATCGATCATATGAGACCAGGGAAGTTTTTTTATCATTCCCGGTTTCGATCGACTCCTGGTGATCTGCCAGCCGGTTTTTTCCCAGTTCTTGAGACCTTCGGGCTCAAATCGCTGGTGGGCTTCGAGGCTCAACTTGCCCGAGACTAGGATCGAAATCGGAGCCAGGGCTAAAATTTCTTTAGGATGATTTTCGGCGTAAAAGGCAGTGCAAAAACCGCCCAAACTATGTCCAACCAAGACAAACGGTTCCTGATACCAGGCTTGTTTTTTTGCCCACTGGATCACATCTTCCAAATCTTCGTAGTAATTGGTCGTGGTCGCCTTCTCATAACTACCATCACTTTCGCCCAGGGTATTGGTAGTATCAAACCTAATCACGGTATAACCCTTGGCCAGAAAAGCCTCGGCCACTACTTGAAGGTGCGGCTGTTCCTTAAATCCACCGAGGCCATGCATGATTAAAGCCAATCCTTTTTGATCCCCACTTTGCTCGACTCGCACAGCCAGATTCTGGCCCTTTCTATTTTTGATAAATAATTTATCCATCTAGTCTTAGACCTTAAGTAACGAGATCTGCATTTATTATAAAATTTTTTAAGCTGGCTGAACAGAGGTGGCACCTACGCCGTTGATGCCTTGAGAAACGTTATCTTCGGAGTAGCCCGATCTTCCAAAAAATAATCTAAAAACCCCTTACTTAAAATGGGGGTTATTGTCGGCCTTAATTATTTTGATTAGTTACTGAGTCGGAGCCACTATAAACCTTACCAAATAATCTGGCCTACCCTGAAGCGCATTTTTCACTTTCAAATCCACTTCGCCAGTACCATCAAATTCATAATAATAAGACCAGCATTCTGAAGTCGATTCAAAAGCTTCGCCGTATGGTCCGGCGTTGGATATCCAGCCCGCGGTCGCGTTACCCTTGACTGTTTTGAAATTCAAATTATGATCGCGATCCGGATAAGCCTCTTTGGGAATGTTTATGAAGAGGCGGGATGTTTCCTTAACCTTTTCCGTCGAACCATTCGGTAGGCCGCCACAGAGAAGAACTTTTCCGTCGTCAGAGATAGCGCTCGAAGACGGAATGGCTTTAAGAGGATTATTGGCTAAAATCTTTTCCACTTCTTCCCAACCTAGCCGAAAAGCATAATTATAACGCGCGGGCAGGGCAAAGACATAATTGGCATTAAAACCAAGTCGGGAGGGATTAATTGGCGCGGCGCCAATATGGAATTTGTCGCGCAGCATCAAATCCCACTGATTGAGAGTGAATACCATGATTGGTATATCCTGCCTGGGATTTTGAACAGTCCAGAGCGGATGCCTGATAGAGATTTCTGGCCCTCGCTCAGTAGGAACATTTCCCTCGGGGCCAATCGCATTTCCCTCCCAGGTGTTGGTAGCGATCGAATACCCTTGCCAACTCGAAGGAAGTGTGAAAGTAAATCCATATTGCGTATCACTATATTCTATTGAGGCGG
>CAZFGO010000011.1:0-1489 GCA_964518525.1 uncultured Gammaproteobacteria bacterium
TTCATGGCTCGCCATGTTGGAGCCAAGCACGATGATATCATGTTCAGTTCCAATAACACTTCTAAGGATTTGTTTGACTTGGCGGCCCAAAGCGGCGGCTGCTATCTCAACTTGGATGATCTGACTTTGGTTCCCAAAGTTCCCAAGATGCCTGAATTGGTCTCCTTCCGTTATAATCCCGGCCCACACTGGACGAGAAAAAGCGCTGATGGCAATCCCATTGGCCGACCAGAGAAAGCCAAATTTGGCGTGCCACGCGACCAGATGGTCGAAGCCTATCGCCAAGCCAGGGTTCGTGGCGCCAAAAGGTTCGGAATTCACACCATGATCTGTTCGAACGAGTTGGATTACACCAACCTGGTCGCGACCTTCCGAATGCTACTGGAGATGCTCGGAATAATTTCTCATGAACTCGGAACAAAAGATTTCGAGTTCATTAATCCGGGCGGCGGTTTTGGCATTCCCTATCTTCCTGGAGTTCCGCCCTTGGCCCTTCGGTCCCTAGCCAAAGAATTTGGCGAGCTCTTAGAGCAATTCGAAAGAGCCGAGGGTTTTCGGCCCAGACTTTTCCTCGAGAACGGTCGCTATCTGACTGGTCCACACGGCGTGCTGGTGGTCACGGTCATCAATCAGAAGCATCTTTATGGTAACGAATTTCGCGGAGTTGATGCCTCTTGCGCCAGCTCCTTGATGCGGCCAGTGATCTATGGTGCCTATCACCACATTACGGTTTTTGGCCGAGAGAATGATCCGTCCGAAGAAGAAGTCTTTGTGGTCGGTCCGCTTTGCGAGAATAACGATTACTTCACTGGGAATGGAAAGTCTCCGCGACCGTTACCCAAGACCAAAGAAGGCGACGTCTTGATCATTGAAGATAGTGGTGCCCACGGACCAGAGATGGGTTCGACCTATAACAGTTGGCCACGGCCCCAAGTCCTTTTGCTGCGGGTCGATGGCTCGGTCGAGCTTATTCGCCGCACCGAAACCATGGAAGACCTCTTTGCTCGACACCGATTTGAGCCCAATGTCTTGAACCTTGAATCCGAACCAACACTAGAAAGGAGGCGAGAATGAGAGACCTAGTTAGCCGGGTGCCTGGTCTTAGAAGAATTATTAGAGAAATGGTGGCTGATTGGAGAGGCGATGATGAAAGGAAGAGCTGGCTGCCGGCCGGCGGAGAAAATCTTTTCCAAGAGATCAAGGCTCGTTGCCGGAAAGCTGAGGAACGAGGCCGAAAACTCTGGCGCCTTTCCATTGGTCAGCCGTCTGGGCCAGCCTTAATGAGCGCTAGGGTGGCGGCCGCAGAAGCCGTGATGACTGAACGAGAATCAATGCACGAATATCAGGATAATGGCAGTCCCGGTGTAGCGAATTTTGCTTCCAGATTCGTTCAGGCTCACCTGAAGGGTCAATCGCTCGGCAACGTTACTTATCTGCCGATTCCGGGCATCAAGCCAATGTTAGGTTTGATTCCCTTGGCCTGCGGCGG
>CAZFGO010000011.1:1589-4770 GCA_964518525.1 uncultured Gammaproteobacteria bacterium
TTTGCCGCGGCTGGCGTGCTCGCAGCCATCGAAAATGATCAAGCGGGAATTAGCGCTGCGCGCGAAGTCTATAAGCGACGAATCGATCTCTTGATCGAGATTCTTTCACGTGCCGGTCTGAGGCTAGCAGTCAGACCCGGGGCAGGATTTTTCACTCTCTGGCGAGTGCCCCAGCGAGCCTTTGGTCAGCGGATCCGGAACGCCAAGCAGTTCAACTTCTTGATGATCGAAAAAACCGGCGTGGTCGGGGTTCATTTCCATCCCTACATCCGCTACGCGGTCACCTCGCCCATCGAGCAGCCAGAATTTCAGGAGGCAATCAAGAACGCTTTTCTCAAAGCTAAGGTAGCTTATTAGAGCTAGCCTAGCTAAGAGGCAAGGGGTGAGCAGATAAACTCTGCTGCCCCTTTTTATTTTATATCAGTCAGAAATTTTAATAATTAATTTTAAAATAATTTAGAAGTCGCTGAAAAATAAAAAAGGAGATGCAGATTTGCATCTCCTTTAGGTCACGGCATTCGCGAATGCCGTGCCTGGTCAGTCCGGAATCAATGGTTAAAGAAACCGCGGCAGACCGTGTCGGGTAGTTGGATCAAGAGCACGCCCCGATCTTGGCAGCATTTTCTAGTTTCTTCGTCTCTGATCGACCCGCTGCTCGAAAAAATGGTCTTAATACCACCACGAGCCAACACTCTCGGGCCATCATCAAACGGAAAGAACGAATCAGTGTAAGCTACACCATTGGAACTGTCGTGGCCGGCATCAGCTGCTTTTTTGAGAGCCAATTCACAGCTTCGGACTCGACTCATTTGGCCCACGCCATTGCCGATCAGTTGGCCATCCTTGACCAGGGTAGTGGTGTTACTATTGGAAGTAGCGCCAATGGCCCAAGCTAGGACCAGATCTTCGGCGGTCTCTTCGGGTAATTGGTCAATCGATTTGGCCTTTTCATCGCTTATCTCTAGTCGAGGATCCTTCAGATCCAGGACATAGGTGTAATTAGGCTGAGCGAGAAATCCGCCGCGCACTGGTCTGATTCGGCGTTCTTGGTCTAGGCTCGCGCCGGACAAGCTCGCTAGAGCCGGGTTGACCAAAACGCGGCACTTGTTATTTTTGCGTTTCAGTTTACCCACTGCCTCAGAACTGATGTTCGGGCAGATAACGCCATCCAGGATGAGCCGACCATTTCCTTTCGGATTAATTGAGAGAATCTCGGCGAGATCGGCAGTGAGTTCGAAATTGACCATCACGAGTCCGCCAAAGATGGCTTCGGGATCGCTGAGGAGCATCTTTTTCATCACCTCGGCCGGATCGGAGCCAACCGCAGTGCCACAAGGGTTGCCGTGTTTGACGCCGATGGCGATTGGCGGCACCCGGCCGAAATTGACCTCAAAGCCCGCGGCAATATGGGTTATGGTTTGAAGCAGGCGATCAAGGTCAGTGTAGTTCATGAAACTTGGGCTCGTGCCCTCGATTAGTCGGAATTGATCCAAGGCCAGCGGATCCTCGGTCGAGAGTGCATAGAGGCTGGCCGGTGTGGCATAGGGATTTTCGCCGTATTTGCAGGTCGTTACTTGTTGGCCAATTAGTCCTTCAAACTCGCCTTGGCCATGATATCGGGCCGAGTCCAGAATATAAGCGGCCACCAGTTTCTCGGCCTTGGCTCGCAAGCGTTGGTAGTCTGCCGGCGGCAGATCACCATTGGCTTTGAGTTTCTCTAGCACCCAACCTCGATCTTTGGGATCCGAGATCACTATTCGGCCCCCTTTGGCCGCGCTTCGCACGAGGCAAGGCCCGCCGATGTCAGTCATCTCAACCACGGAGTCAATAGTCGCGTCGGGTTTGGCAATAGCTTCTTTGAGAGGGTAGAAATCCGCACAGACGAGACCAATGAAGGGGAGATTTTTTCTTTCGAGCTCTCTTTGATCGTCGAAGGTCGGCCGCGCCAAAAGACCGGCGTGAAGTTCGCGCGAAAGGGTTACTACTCGATGACCCAGGATTGCTCCGCCGCCAACCAGCTCGGCTACGTCTCGGACCGAAATTTTGGCTTCGGCCAATTTCTTGGCCGTGCCGCCTGAAGCCAGGAGGCGCCAGCCCAGCTTTATTAGGACTCGGGCAAACTCAACAATGCCATCCTTGTGATACACTGAAATCAGAGCGTTCTTTTGCCAGTCTTCCACCTTTTCCTCCTTGTCATGGCATTCGTGAATGCCATGACTTGTCCTAAGTTCCGCTTCGCAGAACGTAGGCAGAATATTTATTAACTAGTTTCAAAGTGCTGCTTAAGTACTACCTTAAATTAATTTAAATTTTTGGTCAAGATAAATTTAATCAAATTGTTGACAAAAATTTATAATTGTGATATAAATTTAAATTAAAATCGTTCTTTGCAACCGCGAGTCAGTAACTCTGTCTCATAAGACCAAAACCAATCCAAATTGGAGGAGCAAAGTGGCTGACCAATCAGAGGGAGAGGTTTTAATGGTGATCCGAGACGGGGTTTACCCCGTCATCCTTGATCGGTCACCATTTTTAATGATCGAGGAGGGCAAATATCGTTCAGTAGATCGCGATATCAGGCAAGATAAGTTCTCGATCACTGGAATGAGATTCTGGAATCAATGTCAGCTAGTTCTCGTGCAACTGAACCGCCGGGCCAGGACCAGCGAGGTGCGAAAATGCCTCGACGAACTTGGTCTTGAAACGGGAGGAATCGAGCACCTAGCGGCTTTTGGCAGCGAGTATCCGGACAAAGAGCGGCGATTACTCATCGTGGAGCTCGGTTCAATCTGGACGAATCCGAGAGGCACTAGCCACGCCGTTGGCCTCATCGAGAGTAAAGGTGGCCGGAGACTCCACCTTTATTGTTGCTCTCTGCAGAGCGTCTGGGAAGCGGGTTGCTGTTTCCTAGCGATCGCTAAGTGATCTGATTTCTAACCCTGGTACAAAAAAGTTGCGCCAGGGTTTCTTTTTAATTTAGGATAGCTAATCCTAATTTAGTTTGGTATAATAATATTAAGGGCAGAAGCCCAAATTAATTAAGAAAATAAAATATGGAAAACAACCCTAATCCTCCAAAATATAATTATAGTTATGGTAAAAGGCCGCTTTGGCAGTGGATCCTGATTTATCTGGCTGTCGGCGTAATTGTCTACGGCCTGATCTATTATTTCTATATTGC
>CAZFGO010000011.1:4870-24956 GCA_964518525.1 uncultured Gammaproteobacteria bacterium
GTCTTTTGATCTCGACTTCGGCCGTTCTGGCCGCGAGTAAGACTCCCAAGGTTAATCGTAACGTCGGGAATTCCACTCCTGCCACTAATACGGCTGATCGAAGTAATCTTTCCGAGTACGACCTGACTAATTCGAATGCCGGAGGATTAGTAGATTTATTTTATCGTGCCCGGGTTCTTAGAATTCTTGAGGAAGGCAAAGAAATTGTTGATGGCCAATTACAGGACCATCAAAAATTAGAATTGGAAATAACCAACGGTGATGAGCAGGGTAAGGTAATCACGATTGACCATGGCGGAACTTTTGCTATCGAAGATTATCAAAAAGTGAAAGAGGGTGAAGAAGTGGTTTTAGATAAAACACCCGCCACCGGTGGTCAAGCTAGTACTTACTATATCGTTGATAAATATCGTTTGCCCAATTTATTATTTGTTATTGTTTTATTTTTTATTCTAGCGATCTATTTTGGTCATTGGCGTGGGGTCACTTCGATCATCGGCATGCTTTTTAGTGTGGCAGTCATTTTCTATTATCTTATCCCGCAGATAACCAAGGGGGGCGATCCCTTTTGGGCCTTCATCCTTGGCGCCCTAGTCATTATTTTGTTTTCCCTTTATCTTTCCCACGGTTTTAATAAGCGAACCACGATCGCGCTTTTGAGCACCATCTTGGCGCTGGGTTTGACGGTGGCGATAGATTTGCTCTTTATTTATATCGCAAAGCTGGCTGGCAATGGCACTGAAGAGGCTCTAAACCTCCAGTTTGGTCAGTACCGGATCAATCTCAAAGGATTGCTGCTCGGCGGAATTATTATCGGCGTCTTGGGCGTGCTCGATGATGTTACTACAGGACAGGCCGCGGCAATCGAGGAGATCTCACTAGCTAATCGGAATCTCACCTTTAAAGAATTATATCGAAGTGGCATGTCGGTTGGTCGGGAGCACATTGCTTCATTGATCAATACCTTGGTGTTGGCCTATGCTGGAGTTTCTTTCCCATTATTATTACTCTATAGCACTAATAAACTTGAGCCGCTCTGGAAGATCATTAACAGTAATTTTATTTCTGAAGAGATCGTTCGTACCTTAGTTGGTAGTTCGGTGTTAGTTTTGGCTGTACCTTTAACTGCGGTTTTAGCCGCCTATTTCTATTCACGAAGAAGATAATTAAATTAGATTAGCTGATTTTGATTTCTATTGATCAAAAAATTCTATTTGATATACTTTCAATAAGATCAGTTCTTTTGTAACTTAAATTAAATCAAGACTCACGGCGCGACTGTGAGAGGAGGAGACAAATGCCATTAAGACAAGTCAGCTGGAAACCAGTTTTTGGTTTTGGTTGGTTGGCGCGTTTAGTTCTAGTCCCTTCGAAAGATAAAACTAGGCAGGCGCAGGTGGCATTGAGATTAAGACCATACCCGCATCAGCTAGTAAGAGATTTTGCTCTAGGTCGATTGAATATCAATGATCGTGTGATCGTAAACAATCAGCCTTTTATTTTCCTTGGGGCTTGGCCTGAGACTGAATTTCCTGAAGCCATGGTTTTTTGGGCTGAAGTCGAAGAGAAATACATTCAATTTACGCTTTGGGGCGTTGATGAATATCGCTTGGCTTTGGTTTCATAAACCTAAAAGAGATCCACCGGTTTTGACCAGCCCGATAGTAGAATTATTTCTACTGCGGGCTTTTTTATTTTAGTTACCAGATCATTTTATTAATTTAATTTGACAAACGCAACTCGGTTGCGTTATCTTAAAATTAGATCATAGATTTGTTTAGCTATGTCATTAGCAAATAAAATAATCCAGCGATTGAAAACCGATGGATCGAAAATCACTAAAACTCGTAGTTTCTTAATTAGAATCCTAACCAAGGATCATTTACCAGTGACGGAATTGGAATTGAGAAAAAAGCTCAGAGCGTTAGGCTTGGCGGTTAATAAAACCACGGTTTATCGCGAGTTGGCACATCTAAAAAATCGGGGCCTGGTCAGGGAAATTGATTTTGGTGATCGAAAAAAGAGATATGAGTTAAACTCTAATGATCATCATCATCTCATTTGCACTAAGTGCCATCAAATAGAAGAAATTTATTTAGAAGATGACGTTGGTTCGATTGAAAAAATAATTAACCAGAGAAAGAATTTTTGGGTTAAGGATCATCTGCTGGAATTTTTTGGAGTTTGTAATAACTGTGTCACTAATTAAATCGGTAATTTGAGTTTTAAAATAATATGAATAAAAAATATTTTGTTGGCTTAATTGTCGCTCTCTTGGTTATTGCTTCGATAATAGTAATCGTTAGGGGATTGCCTTGGGAAATCAAACAAACCTCAACTGGAAAAATTAAGGTTACCACCAGCTTCTACCCGCTCTATTTTTTTTCTAGCGAGATCGGCGGTGACAAGGCAGAAGTGACCAATCTTACGCCAGCCGGAACCGAACCCCATGATTATGAACCAACCGCTGGCGATCTGGTTCAGATTGCTAATAGTAAACTATTAATACTAAATGGCGGCGGTCTTGAAGTTTGGGGTCAGAGCATCAAGCGAAATGTTGATTCCAAGACAACTTTGATTATTATTGCTGGCGAAGGGTTAACTAATCAAACCATGGTGGAGGCAGGCGAAAAGATTATTGATCCGCACGTTTGGTTGAGTCCACCCTTAGCCAAAGAAATGGTGGCTAAAATAACCAAAGGATTTATTCAGGTTGATCCTCAAAATGCTAATTATTACCAATCAAACGCCGATAAGCTGAAAGCCCGACTCAGTGATCTTGATCAAACCTATCGATTGGGCTTGAAGAATTGCAAGCAAAAAAGCATCGTCACTTCTCATACCTCCTTTGGTTATTTGGCGAAGACTTACGGCTTAGACCAGATTCCAATTGCTGGTCTCTCGCCTGATACCGAACCCTCGCCCCAGGAATTAGCTAAGATTGTTTCAAGAGTAAAAGAAAATAATATTAAATATATTTTTTTTGAAAGCTTGGTTAGCCCCAGACTCGCCCAGACTATCGCCACCGAAGCCGGTGCTAAGACCTTAATGCTTAATCCGATTGAGGGGTTGATTCAGCCAGAATTGGCCAGAGGAGAAAATTATTTAACTGTGATGCGAAGCAATCTTGATAATTTAAAAATCGCACTACAATGCAGTCAATAAACCATTTAGAAAATATCGTCGAAGTAAAAAATATTTCCTTCTCTTACGGTACCGAAGAAGTGCTTCGAGACATTACTTTTAATATCCATCAAGGCGATTATCTCGGGATTATTGGACCGAATGGGGCTGGTAAGACAACCTTGCTCAAAATTATGCTCGGACTGCTTAAGCCCTCAACTGGATCAGTCAAGCTTTTTGGTCAGGCGATCGAGAAATTTAAGGATTGGCCCAGGATTGGTTATCTGCCGCAAAAGGTTACTAGTTTTGATGTGAATTTTCCGGCCACGGTCCGAGAGATTGTGCTGATGGGCCGGTATGGGCGAAGGGGATTGTTGCGTAAGACCACTAATGAAGATGAAAAAATTGTTGAAGACACCCTCCGTCAACTTGACCTCTGGGATTATCGCGATCGTTTAATTGGTGATCTCTCGAGTGGGCAGCAGCAGCGAATTTTTATTGCTCGAGCCATGGCCAGCCAGCCTGAAGTTTTTTTTCTGGACGAGCCAACCACGGGCATCGATCAAAGAGCTCAAGATGAGTTTTACGCTTTGCTCGGGAAATTCAATAAAGAGATGGGCTTAACCCTGGTTTTGATTTCTCATGATATTGAGCGGGTAACCAGAGAGGCCATGCATATCGCCTGCATCGATCACACTCTGGTTTGCCATTCTTCACCTCAAGAATTCTTAGCTAAGAATCAGGCAGCTAATCTCTTTGGCCAAAAGATTATTATCCATCAACATTAGATGTTTTTTAATATTTTTCAATATGGTTTTGTTATTCGAGGATTGGAAGCCGGCATTATTGTGGCGGTTATCGCTCCATTGATCGGCATTTTTTTGGTGCTCCGGCGTTATTCCCTGATCGCTGATACCTTAGCTCATGTCTCGCTGGCTGGTATTGCCCTCGGTTTACTTTTAGGAATTAATCCGGTAATTGCTGCCCTCGTCACTACGATTTTGGCTTCTTTAGGTATCGAACGTTTGCGGACCACTAAAAAAGTTTATGGGGAATCAGCCTTGGCGCTCTTCCTCTCTGGCAGTCTGGCCTTGGCCATAGTCCTTCTGAGCCTGGCCAAGGGCTTTAATACCAATCTTTTTAGTTATTTGTTTGGCAGTATCGTTACGGTCACTCCGACCGATGTTGCTACCATCGCTTTCCTGGCCGTGGT
This sequence comes from uncultured Gammaproteobacteria bacterium, assembly GCA_964518525.1. Lineage (GTDB taxonomy): Bacteria > Patescibacteriota > Patescibacteriia > JAGVFQ01 > JAGVFQ01 > CAZFGO01. The sequence goes on from CAZFGO010000011.1 coordinate 9,207, forward strand.
CGTCGTAGTGATCTTGGCGATTTTTTATAAGGAGTTAGTTTATATTAGTTTTGACGAAGAGTCGGCTAGGGTTAGTGGTCTCCCAACCAGGTTTATTAATATCGTCTTGGTTATCCTCGCCGCCCTGACGGTCTCGCTTTCAATTCCGATCGTGGGGATACTTCTAATCGCCGCTTTGATTGTGATACCAATAGTCACTGCTCTTCAATTGAGGAAGAGTTTTACTAAGACAATTATTGCTGCCGAACTGATTTCTATTTTTTCGGTGGTTTTGGGCATCTTCGCTTCATTTTATTTTAATCTTTCGACTGGTGGTACTATAGTTTTAATCATGCTTGCTATTTTTATCTTGGTGCTGATCGGCAAGCGTCCTTAATTTTATTAAGGTTATTAAATAAAAATGGAAATTCCAGAAAAGTCAAAACCTTGTTTTATACTTCTACCTGGTTTTGCGCCGGACAATTTTCCAGTTCTACCATTAAAAAACCATCTCGAGTCTTTGGGCTATCCGGTGGTGGCCAGTAATTTTTGGGGCAGAGAAACCAGGCCAGATTTTTTTAAATTAACCTTGGATCAATGTCTCGAGGGTGTGGCTGAATTGATCCGAGAAACTAAAAATAAATATGACCAAGTTATCGGAATCGGTATTAGCTTGGGCGGTTCCTTGTTGATCGAGCACGCCAAAAATAATTCTAATCTCGATTCAATTATCAGCGTGGGTACGCCCTTTAAGATCAGGAATCGAAAACTTATTTCTCTGGGCTTGATTTCGTTACCGGTTATCTATCCGCTTTGGGGATTGTTGACCGGTATGGGGGAAATGAGATTGCCACCAATTGGTGCTACCAGAATGGTGGTTGATTATCTGGAAGGGGAATTTTTAAATAATTTTGAAAAGGTCAAGACGCCGATATTATTTCTTCATAGCAAGCGCGACCGCATTACCGATTATCAGGCTGTCCCGGAGTTTTCAAAAAAATTCTCTTTGGTCGACAAGGAAATAATAATTTTTGAAAATGGTGACCACGTAATTAATTATGATCCCAAGATGATTATTCTGAGCGCGCTTAAATTTTTGAACTTGCTCAAGGGCTAATTATTAAATATTTAAATTTATGGCCTACCAAGCAAACGTTATTAAGGAGACGCAAGCCAACAATAATTTCCGCCGAGTGCTTTTTACTGGTCAGAAGAGTCAACTCGTAGTTATGAGCATACCTCCCGGCGGCGAAGTGGGAGAGGAAATTCATCAGCACGTAGAACAAATTCTTTTTTTCCAGAGCGGCCAGGGCAAAGCCCTGCTCAATGGCGTGGAATCAGCTATCGGGGTTGGCGATGTAGTGGTGGTGACTCCGGGCACAAAACACAATTTTATTAATACCGGCTCTGAACCGCTCAAAATCTATACGATTTATGCTCCGCCAAATCATCTAGATGGTCGAATTCATCGGACCAAAGCTGAGGCCGAGGCTGATACCGAAGACGAAGAGTTTGGCGATCAGGCGCGATGATAGCTGATCTAAAATTTTTTGAATAGAAACAAAATTATCTAGATTTAGAACAAAAACAGCCCTCGAGCTGTTTTTGTTTTTAATATTTTTCCAACTCTTATTGACTAAATTAATTAAATTTGAAATACTGTTTTTAATCGAAAGTGTTCTTTTCCAACTACAACCGAAAGGAGGATAAAGAGTGGAGTTGAGATGGTTCAAATCCAGCGTTTTTCCGGTCGAAGAAATTGATCTGGCCGGAACAAAGGAACTGATCGTTCGTGGCGGCCGGGATAAGTTCCCGCTGCTCAAGAAGGCTCTGGCCGGTGTCGAACAGATCGGCGTGATTGGCTGGGGTTCGCAGGGTCCGGCTCAGGCCCAAAATCTCCGTGACTCACTTGAGGGCACGGGCATCAAGGTCAAGGTGGGTTTGAGGGAAGGCAGCGATTCTGTGGTCAAGGCGAATCGAGTCGGATTTTCTGAGGAGAATGGTTCCCTGGGCGAAATGTTCCAGGTGATCTATGAGTCTGATTTGGTGCTCCTTTTGATTTCGGACGCGGCCCAGGTCGAGAATTGTGGAGAGATTTTCAAAGCAATGAAGCCCGGCGCGACCCTTGGTCTTTCCCATGGTTTTTTGATTGGCTTCCTCAGATCAATCGGCGAAACCTGCCCGGCGCCAGTCGGTGTTAATACTATCGGCGTCTGTCCCAAGGGCATGGGTCCTTCGGTTCGCCGGCTTTACGAGCAGGGTCGAGAAATAAACGGCGCAGGAATCAATTGCAGTTTCGCGGTGGAGCAGGATCTTGACGGTCGAGTGACTGATCTAGCCTTGGGTTGGGCCGTGGCCATTGGCGCGCCTTATGTCTTCCAGACAACGCTCTTAGATGAGGTTCGCAGCGATCTCGTTGGCGAGCGGGCTGTGCTTTTGGGCGCGGTTCATGGCATCATCGAAGCCCTGGACCGTTATTTCATCTCGACCGGGAGCAGCGAAGAAGCGGCCTATTTGCAGGCGGTTGAGATGGTGACTGGTCCTTTGAGCTCGATCATTTCTCAAAAGGGTATTCTCGCCGTCTCTGAGAGGTTCAACGATACTAGTCGAGATCTTTTCACTCGAGCTTACACGGCTGCCTACGGACCATTTGTCGCACTGATCGAAGAGATCTATGACGAAGTTTGGAGCGGCAATGAGATCCGGAGTGTGGTCATGGCTGGCCAGCGGTTGGATCGTTTCCCAATGGGGAAGATCGACGGCACGAGTATGTGGCAGGCCGGCGAGCGAGTTCGAGCTCAAAGGGTTAATCGGCACCAGGATCTGTTGATCAACCCCATCACCGCTGGTCTTTACTGCGCCGCGATGATGGCCCAGATCGACGTCTTTTTGAGACGCGGGCATCGCTTGAGCGAGATCGCCAATGAATCAGTGATCGAAGCAGTCGATTCCTTGAATCCCTTCATGCATCATAAAGGCGTGGCTTTTATGGTCGACAATTGTTCGACCACGGCTCGGCTCGGAGCCAGAAAGTGGGCGCCTCGTTGGGATTACGTTACGATGCAACAGGTTTTGGTTGACTATGACCGAGGCAAGCCAGTCGACTGGAAATTGATCGAAGCTTTCCAGCGGCATCCGATTCATCAGGCGCTCAAGGTTTGCGCCAGTCTGCGCCCGCCAGTTGATATCGCGGTGGTCGGTTAAGGAGGAGTTCTGTGATGGGCTGTGTCAAAAGCACAGCCCCTTTTATTTAAAAGATTTTTGCCGGACTAACTTGGGGGATAAAATTTCCAACATCAGTCCAATATTTAATTTATTATTCTAAATGAAAGATCGCCTTCTTGGCGGTTTTTTGTTATAATTTAAGAAGATTTTAGCTTTATGAATCTTCATCAAGTAGCCCAATTTCGATTTCGTCCGCTGTCCCCATATAATTTTGAATTAACAGTGCGAAAGCCAGCTGGTTGGCATTGGTTTACTCCTTTCGAAGTTTGGGAAAAGGGAACCATCTGGACCGGTTTTTGGTTTAAAATTGAAAACGGAAGGGAGGGAAAGAAAATTCCTTTGGGTCTTCGCGCTCGAAGCAATAGAAATTTAATTTCAATTGATCTCTATGCTCGGGCCGTTCTCGGGGCCGAAGACCTCTTGCGATTAAAAGAACGCCTAAAGAGATCATTGGGCGTGGCCGAAGATCTTAAACCCCTTTACCTAGTGATGCGCCGGCATCCTCTGCTCCGGCCACTAGTGCGGCGGCTTTACGGCATGCATGAGGGCTGGGGGAGCGATATTTTTTCTTCACTCACTCTGGCCATTCTACTTCAGATGGCACCAATCAAAAGATCCCAGGAGATGTGGACCTGTTTAATCATTCGTTATGGATCAGAAATAAAATTTGATCGAAAAATAATTCGCCTTTGGCCAACCGAAGAAGTCATTGCCAATCATTCGCCGACCGAGTTGGCTCGAACTTGTCGCTTGGGTTATCGAGCTAAATCACTCGTTCGTTTCGTTCGCCAACTTCGGGCTGGTTTTCCGACCGTGGAAGAGCTAGCTTTGATGTCACCAGAGGAAGCTAAAGAAAAATTGATGGAGCTCTATGGGGTGGGTGAATATTCGGCCGATTTTGCCACGCCGCATCCAAGTTTTTCGCTTGACGTTTGGAGCGTCAAGATTTTTCATCAGTTGCTTTTTGGTCGGCCGGCGCCTAAAAATAATCCTCGCTCGGCGATTGAGAAAACCAAACGCGCAGCCGAAAAGCAATGGGGCCACTGGCGAAATTATATCTTTGTTTACGTTCTAAATGATCTACCTTATCTCAAGGAGAAATTTAATTTGTCGGTCGATTGAATTATTGATGATCAATTAGGTTTTATGATATGATAAATCAAGAGATTTATTAACTCCCCATTTAAATACTTTAAAAATTAAATTGTCAATCGAATGACAAGGATTAAATCTCTTTTAAAATCAAGTACTATTCTTTTGGTTTTGGTAGTACTCTTGTTGGCTGGCTTTAGTTGCACTCGGAGTCAGAGAGCAGAAGGCAATATTTCTAGAGGAATTCCTAAACCGCCAGCCGAAGTTTTGAAACCGCTCAAGCTGGTTTACACCGTTAAAAATTTTGGTCCGAGAAGAGAATTAACCGAGACGATCTGGATCGAAAGCAAAGAGCAATGCTCGAAGCGCGAGGCCTATTATTCAGTTGTTAAAATTGAAAGTTTGAAAGAGAATTTTTCGCCCATTTGGGCCAAGGCTATTATTTTCGCCGATAACGGCGATCTAGTAATGAGTCGATTTGGTCGAGAAGATAATTTAGCTTTTGATAATTTAGTTTCAGAGTACAATGAGTTTAATATCCCAACGATTTTTAATTCTATTTTTGCTTACGCTAATAAAAATTTTAATTCGCCCGAGGTTTGGAGTGCCACCGTTCCAATTTTATTGAAGCGAGTCGACAGTGGTCAGTCGCTGACCGATTATTCTTTTATTCGCCAGGAAGAAAATACCGCCGGTGTTTTGCCTTGTCAAAAATTTAAAGTCGTGGCTAAAGGTACTAATTTCGAAGGCACGGCTAATGGTTGCGTGGCTCAAGGAATTGGCCAAGTGAAAGTACCGCTAATAGTTTCATTTTCCCTAGGTGAAGGCGGGCCAGCCTGGGAACTCAAAAGTTATGCCGAAGAAAAATCAGGCGTAGCCTCGGTGCCGCAATGTCTAGAGCGAGTTAGATGCACTTATGTTCCAGAACTTTCCGAAACCGACCAGCGTGTTTGTCGATCGCAGGGCGGTCAAGTTGAGCCGAATCGAAATGATCAAGGTTGTACTCTGAAATATCAGTGTCTCACCGCCGAGCAAATAGTTGATCAGGCAATCACTCGATCCCAAAGGCCCGGTTGTCCCATTAAGCCGGAACTCAAAAATAGATTACTACAGTGTCGGAAACAAAATCAGCCGAATTTTGACGTGATTAAATACGATGAGGGCGGTTGCGCCTTGAACGCTGTCTGCCGGCCGTAGCGTCTTATCTTAATCATTCTGATCGCTGGTAAAAATCCATGAAATTTTTATATCAAAATTCTTTAGTCAGTGTCGAAGAATTAACATTGGAAATCGCCGAACTTGAATCCTATCTCGCAAAGCTCCGAGCAGTGGCCAAAAGCGGTGATTACGATTCAGAGGAAAGTTCGATTAATTTGGCCAACGATCCGAAGGTCTTGAAGCGAGTCCTTGAAATTAAGAAAGAAAAGGTGACCCGAGATTTAAAATATTTTATAGTTATCGGTATTGGCGGTTCTAATCTGGGTACAAAAGCTATTTACGATGCCATTCAGGGTTATTTTGATCTCATCGAACCAGAAAGATTCCCTAAGATGATTTTTGCCGACACTATTGATCCAGAGTTTCTGGTTAAGTTAGTTAGCTTCATTAAAGAAAAAGTAAAAAAGCCTGAAGAGATTCTAATCAACGTCATTAGTAAATCGGGCACCACGACCGAAACAATTATCAACTGGGAAATTATTTCGAAGGCCTTGGCCGAGATTTTTCCTGCGGCCAACGATCGTTTAGTTGTAACCACTGATTTGGATTCTGAATTATGGCGACTGGCCGTAAAGGAAAAATTGGCCCGACTAGAAATACCAACCTTGGTCGGCGGCCGTTACTCGGTTCTTTCGGCAGTTGGTCTTTTTCCTTTGGCCGCTTCGGGTTTAGATATCAGATCGTTAATCCGAGGCGCCAGAGAAATTGAGAAGCAATGCCTTCTCGAAGATCCTTTGAAGAATCCAGCCGTTCTTTCGGCTGCTATTATCTATTATCATTTTCGGCATGGTAAAAATATTATTGATCATTTTTTCTTTCATCCAGAATTGGAATCCTTGGGTAAATGGTATCGTCAGCTCGTGGGCGAAAGTTTGGGCAAAGAGAAAGATCTTCAGGGCTTGAGCGTTAATCTTGGCTTAACGCCGACTGTGTCAATCGGTTCAACCGATCTTCATTCGGTTGGCCAGCTTTATTTAGGCGGCCCCAAAGACAAATTAACCACTTTTGTTTGGGGCCAAAAGAGCTCAAGCCGGATAGCGGTTCCAAGAGAGTTATCATTCCCAGGCTTGGTTAAAGACATTGCCGGCAAAAAAGTTTTTGAGATAAGGCGAGCAATTCTCGAGGGAGTAAAGGCTTCTTACAAGGAACGAGGTTTACCATTTTTAGAAATTATCCTCAATGATCTTACTCCGCGATCGCTGGGCGAATTTTTACAGTTCAAGATGATTGAAATAATGTTTTTGGCCAAGTTATTAAATGTTAATGCTTTTGATCAGCCCAATGTCGAGGCTTATAAAATCGCAACGAGGAAAATTCTTAGCCAAAAATAATTAGTTGTAAGAAGCTTGAGCATTGTTTACATCTTATCGTTCCTTTGTTTTGTCATCTCGAGCGAAGCCCCGCCTTGGCGGAGCGGAGTCGAGAGATTCCTATCATTATTTCTTACGGCTCAAAAGAGATTACTCCCGCCTGCCACCACGTCCGCCTTCAGCGCGAAGCGGTCGGTCGGGCCGTATGCTCTGGCATTGGCGGGCAGGCGACTTCACTCACTCGCTACACTCGTTCGTTCCGCTCGGAATGACAACTTCGTTAATCGTTAAAAATGTAAACAACGCTATTATATCTTGTCTTAAGGTGTAATTTTCAGCTTCTAACGAAATTTATCGTTAGAGGCTTTTTTATTGTTCTAAAAAATGTTATAATTAAAACAGTCTAGTTTAATATTAAATTGGGAGCGTGAAGCAGCGCTCGGCTGACTAAATGAGATATCAGCGTTTAAATCATCGGCGGGCCTGGGTGGTGGCGGTTGATATGGGTTATGGCCATCAACGAGCTGCCTACCCCCTTGAGGTCTTGTCCGCCAATTATCAAGTCATCAATGCCAATAATTACCGTGGCATCCCGGCCAGTGATCGGAAGATCTGGCGGGAGAGCCGCGAGTTTTATGAATTTATTTCCCGCTTTAAAAATGTTCCGGTGGTGGGCGAATCGGCCTTCAAGGTCTTCGACCATTTCCAAGCCATTCCTCAGTTTTATCCCAAGCGAGATTTATCCCAGCCGACTTTTCAGCTTAAACAGATTTATCGATTGATTCGCCAGGGCTGGGGCAAACATTTGATTAATAAATTAGAGAGGCGAGCGCATCTGCCGCTGGTAACGACTTTTTTCATCCCGGCTTTTATGGCCGAGATTCATGGGTTTAATGAAGAAATTTATTGCGTCATCTGCGATGCCGATATTTCTCGGACCTGGGTACCGCTCGAGCCGGCCAAAAGCCGAATAAATTATTTCGCTCCCTGCTATCGCGTGGTTGAACGTTTGCGATTTTATGGCGTTAGCCCCGATCGAATTTTTTTAACCGGTTTTCCTTTGCCGCTCGAGAATATTGGCAACAGCAAACTTAATATCTTAAAGCATGATTTTGCCAACCGGCTGATTAATCTCGATCCCAAACGGCGCTATCTCTCTCGTTATGATCGAACGATCCGGGAACAGTTGCATCCCGTTGAATTATCCAAAAAATCCGATCATCCTTTGACTCTAACCTTTGCTGTGGGCGGAGCAGGCGCCCAAAAAGATTTGGGTTTGCAAATCGTCAGGAGTTTGCGCAATGAGGTGATACACAAGAACATTAGTATTAATCTAGTAGCCGGCATTCATAATGATGTTAATAGTTACTTTCGACATGGCCTAAAACAAATGGGCTTGATTAAAAAATTGGGTCAGGGAATAAAAATAATTTTTGCCGAAACCAAAGAAGAATATTTTCGTAGATTTAATCGGGCCCTACGAACCACTGATGTCTTATGGACCAAGCCCAGCGAATTGGTTTTTTACGTGGCCCTGGGTTTGCCCATTGTTATGTCTCCGCCGATCGGCTCGCAAGAAGATTTTAACCGCATCTGGCTTAGGACGATTGGCGCGGGTGTTAATCAGGATAACCCCGACTACACCAATGAATGGTTGTTTGATTGGGTTAAAAGCGGTTGGTTTGCTCGGTCGGCGATGCAGGGGTTTTTGGAAGGTCCGCGCTTTGGTACTTATAATATCGCCAAAATAATTTCGAAGAAGATGGAGGAGGTGCGAGTGATGCGGCCGGCGTTGCAATATTAAAATTGAAAACTTCATTAGTTTTTTCTTTGTTTTTATTATCCTATGTGGTTGGTTATTACCGCGATTGGTTATTTTTTTACTGCCCTGGCTAATTTGGTCGACAAAATTCTCTTAGTTCGTTACATTAATAGACCATTGGTCTATGCCTTTTTTATCGGTTTTTTGAGTATCGTGGCAGCGGTTTTAATACCCTTCGGCTTTGTTTGGCCTGGCCCTGGAATGATCTTTTTTAGTTTAATCACTGGAGCAACTTTTATTCTGGCTCTTTATCTTTTGTTTTCGGCTCTGAGCTTGGGCGAGGCCTCGAAGATCATTCCATTGGTCGGCGGTGTTAGCCCGATTTTTGTTTTTTTGTTTTCTTGGCTGGGCTTGAATCAGCGGCCAATGGGCAACGAATTTTGGTCTTTTCTGCTTTTGCTCTTGGGTATTTATTTTATTTCTCGAGAAAGTTTTAAACGGACGAGCCACACCAAGCATGATCTGATTTTTTCGGTGGCCGCCTCGATAATTTTTGCTTTTTATTATACTCAGAGTAAATATATCTACGAGCGAGAGTCTTTTATTAATGGTTTTGTTTCCATTGCCTTTGGAACTTTTCTGGCCGCACTGGCACTCCTTCTTTGGCCGCCAAATCGGCAGGCGATTTTTGAAAATTTCAAACAAAGAAAAACTCCGGCTTCACTTTTGTTTTTTTTGGGCCAAGGTTCGGGCGCTATCGGTTCTCTTTTAACGAGCTACGCTATTTCTTTGGCCCAGGTTACCTTGGTCAACGCTCTGCAGGTCCTACAATTCACCTTTTTACTCTTGATGGTGATTTTATTGTCAAAGAAATTTCCTCACCTTCTCGAAGAAAAATTAACCAAGAAGGTCATTTTAGAAAAAGTTTTAGCCATTTTTTTTATTGGTTTAGGCTTAGTCTTTCTATCGATCGGCTAGCTTAATTTTTTAATAAAATAAATCCGCCATGACTGATTCAACCACCCGGAGCCAGTCCAAAGAACGTTATCAGGCCAAGCATCGTCACGAGCCATTAAGATTTCCTGAAGGCTTTCTTTGGGGAGCGGCCACTTCGGCTTATCAAATGGAGGGCGGCAATAATAATGACTGGACTGGTTGGGAGAAGGCACCTGGTCACATCAAGGACGGCAGTGTCTGCGGCTTGGCGGCCAATCATTATAATTTATATCAGACTGATTTTGAATTGGCCTCTCGACTCAACCACAACGCCCACCGGCTTTCGCTTGAATGGAGTCGGATCGAGCCTAAAGAAGGTCAATGGAATCTAAAAGAAGTGGCGCATTATCGTGAGGTACTTAGCGCTCTTAAATCTCGTGGTATCAAAACTTTTGTTAATTTGCATCATTTTACCAATCCCATTTGGGTTTCAAATCAGGGCGCTTGGGCCAATAAAAAAACCGTTAATGATTTCTGCCGTTATGTTGAGTTCGCGGTTAAAAACTTCAGCGATCTGATCGATTTTTGGCTGACGGTTAATGAACCATTGATTAATGTTACTTTGGGCTATTCTTTGGGTCTCTGGCCGCCGGGCGAAAAAAGTTCTTGGAAAACATTTTTGGCCTTCAAAAACTTAGCGCGAGCACATCGGCGGGCCTATCGAATTATTCACCAAATGATTGATCGAGGTGGCAAGCGAGCGCAAGTCGGCTTTGCTAATAATACCGCTTCTTTTTACACCTATCGAAAGGATAAATTACTTGATTTTATTTTTGCCAAGCTGAGTGATCTCATCGGCAATAATTTATTTTATCTTTTTACCGGGCGGAAGACGCACGACTTCATTGGACTAAATTATTATTTTCATTATCGGATCAGAAAACCAGATTTTAATGCTCTGGGGCGGTTTATGAGCGCAGAGAAAGAAGGTCGGGAGGCGAGCGATATTGGTTGGGAAATAAATCCTCAGGGTATCTTTGATGCTTTGCTCGACGTTAACAAATATCATTTACCAATTTATATTATTGAAAATGGAGTGGCCGCCTCGATCGATCATCAGCGGCAGCGATTCATTATTTCTTATTTAAAAGAAGTTTATCACGCCATCAAATCCGGCGTGCCAGTGAAAGGTTATTTTTTCTGGTCGCTCATCGATGGGTTTGAGTGGGAGAATGGCTACTTACCGCGCTATGGTCTAATTGGCGTTGATTTCAAGACTTTCGAGCGCCAGATTCGAACGAGCGCCAAGCTCTATGCTGAGATTTGTCAGAGCAACGCCATTAGCCATGACGACCTCTATTATCTCGGCCATCTGACCGAGTATGGCGAACGGGGCGAAAAGCTCGATCATAAATATCAAATCAAAAATAATTGACCAATAATTCCTTGGCTGTCGCCGGGCGGCAAGGAGATTCCATTCGGAGAATATGTCTTGGCGCCGTAAATTATTAATTATCGTTTCAATTCCACTGGGCTTGATCCTCCTCCTGGTTATTTTTTTGGCCATACTTTTTCTACCCAGTCTTAATCGGTCTGAACCAATTACTTTTGGCGTGACTTTTTCCGAAACTTATGCCGAGAGCTTGGGTCTGGATTGGCGGCAGACTTATCTCGCCATTCTCGACGATCTTAAAGTCAGAAATCTGCGTCTGATTGCTTACTGGAATAAAATTGAGCCAACGGAAAATTATTATGATTTTGCTGATCTCGATTGGCAGATTAATCAGGCGGAGCAGCGAGGCGACAAAATAATTCTGACTTTTGGCGAGCGAGTGCCGCGCTGGCCCGAGTGTTGGTATCCGAATTGGGTCAACGCGAACGATCAGAGGCAAACCCAGACAAAAGCTTTGGAATTGATCCGGGCCATTGTCAGTCATTATAAAAATTCCGCCAGCATTGAAATGTGGCAGGTGGAGAATGAACCGCTCTTTCCGCTTTTTGGTCGTTGCCCCTGGCCTGATAAAAATTTTTTGGCTAAGGAGATTGAGTTGGTCCGATCATTGGATCAGCGACCGATAATTGTCACTGATAGCGGCGAGTTATCGCTTTGGTTTGGCACTGCCAGGCTGGTTGATTATTTTGGTACGACCATGTATCGCGTTACCTATAATCCTTGGATTGGTTATTTTTATTATGATGATGTGCTCGCGCCAGCTTTTTATCGAACGAAAGCCTGGTTAGTTGGCCGTTCGCCCGCTAAAGTTTTGATTACCGAGCTTCAGGCTGAATCCTGGTCGCCAAAGGAAAGCATAACCAAGCTCAATCCGTCGGAACGCCAAAAGTCGTTTGATGTCGATAGGCTCCAAAAGAATCTGGATTTTGCTTCAAGGACTGGCTTTTCTCGCGCTTACCTCTGGGGCGTAGAATATTGGTATTGGCTCAAAACTCAAGGAGGCGATGATTCTCTTTGGCAGGCCGGCCAAAAGATTTGGCAGAAGAATTAAGTTCCAAAGTTAGCCAAGAGTTCGAATTAATGGTATGATTGAAATTAGTTAATAATTAATTATGATAGTATGACTAAAAAATCTTTTCTACGAGGAACGATTATTGGCGCTGTCTTGGGTTCGGTTCTAGGTTTATTAATTGCGCCGATGAAAGGCGAGGAGACTAGGACAAATTTAAAGAAGCTGATTGATGAGGTCAAAGAAAGGGTTAGCCACGAGGCCAAGTTGACCAAAGAACGTTATGATCAGATTATTGACGCAGTAGTTTCAGAATACAGTCGGGATAAGGCGATCGCGAGCGAATCATTGAAGGAGATTGCCTCAAACCTTAAAGCCAAATGGGAAGAAATCAAAAAAGAAATCCGAGAAGATCAATAGAAAATTTTCAGTCGGGAAAATCTAGCTAACAATTAATTTTATAAATCTATGAACCAAAGAACCGCGCTGCAGATCATCCTAGCCATTGCCATTATCGGCGTTTTATTTTTTGGTTATTTATCTTATAATGAATTGCTGGGCGCCGGTTGCACCGGACCGATTGTCTCTTGTCGAGCCAGAGTAACTACGGTTTTCGATTTGCCGGCTAGCGTCTATGGCCTAATTATTTATTTGGCCGTGACGATTATTGCCATCGTGGGATTGCGAGGTAAGTATCTTGACGTCCGCAAGGTTTAGTTAACAATTTTAAAAAACAAAAATCCGCCGTGAGGGCGGATTTTTGTTTGGCCAGAGAATTACTTTTTGCCTAAGATCTTGAACATCTTGGTGCCGCAAACTTGGCAAGTGCCGGTCATAGCTCGGCGGGTTGTCCCGCCCTTACCCTTCATTTCGATTTCCTGAGCATCTTTCATCTCTCTTTTGCTCTTACACTTGACACAATAGGCGATAATTGGTTCTGCCATAAGTTTAAAGAGATTAATTATTATCTGACTTAATTATAGCAGGGAGTTAGATTTAAGGAAAGAGCAATATTATATTGCTCGAGTGATAGTTTTGGCAATGCTTGGGCTCGACTTGGTCCGAAACATTTTTCTAAGTTCAAGCAAGCTCATAACTACTAAGACAATTAATAAGATGCTAACTAAGGTGATTGGTTTGATCATGGTGAGATTGAGTCTCTGGCCAAAAAACGGAAGATAAATTGTTATGAGGATGAGAGTAATTGCTCCAGTTGCCCAGAGATCAATAATTTTATTGGTCAAGAGCTGGTTCGAAACTGTTGAGCGTCGGTCTGAACGGGAGATAAAGGCCAGAATGATGTGGCCAAAGATCCAGGCAGAAAAGGAATAAGTCTGAGTCTCGACTAAGGATAGATTCAGAAAGCGAGCCCAAAAGTAAACTAATATGACTGAGGCGAAGAGCATGGACCCTTTAATTACAATATCCTTGATGGTATAAAAATTAAAGAGTTTTTCTTTGGGATTCCGAGGCGGGCGAGAATAAATATCGGCTTCCCTGGGTTCAGCCACGAAGCCGGCCGAGGCCGCGAGGTCCATAAACAATTCTAGAACAATTATTTGGATAGGTGAAAAGGGCAGGGGAATGGCCAGGAGCGCGGGCAAGAGGAAGATCATAATTAATCCTAGTTTCACCGCGAGATAATATTTCACCCCCTTCTCTAGATTGTCATAAAATTTCCTAGCCTCAAAAACACCCTGGGCGATAGTAATATAATTGTCATCAGCCAAAACAATTTCCGCGGCTTCTTTGGCCACATCGGTTCCCCTGACGCCCATGGCAATACCAATATCCGCGCTCTTTAAAGCGAGAGCGTCATTAATGCCGTCACCAGTGACCGCCACCACCTCACCATTGCTTTGGAGAGCCTTGACAATCCGATATTTGTGGTCGGGATTAGTTCGAGCAAAGACTGAATTTTTTTTGATGATCTCCTTGAGTTGATCGTCAGTTAGATGGTCAAGCTCTTCGCCGGTTAGAGCCTCATGATCAGTCAAAATGCCGACCTCATGGGCAATAAAGAGGGCGGTTTGCGGGTGGTCACCCGTGATCATGATAGTGCGAATGCCGGCTTGTTTGGCTTGAGCAATGGTTTCGGCCACGCCGGCTCGGGCCGGATCTTCAAAGCTGATCAAGCCAATCAGTTCTAGATTTTTTTCTAACTCGACAAAGTTGGTTTTAAGTTGGTTGGAACTCAAATTTTTAGTTGCTAGGGCAATCACTCGTCGACCCTTACTGGTTTCTTTAGTGAGAACTTTTTTAACTTCGGCTGGGATCGAGGTGCAAGCAGAGAAAATTTCTTCGGGCGCGCCGATTATAATCAGACGATCGATTGAATTGATTTTTTGAATAACGGTTTTGGTCTTGCGACCGTCGCCAAAATTTCGCTGACGCAGAATTTCGCCGGTTGATTGGTCGATCTTCAGTTCCTTGGCCTTATTTTTGATTTCGAGATCCAGGGTAGTAGTGGAATAATCAGAAATGGTGGCAACCGCTGTCTCGATGATTTTCGCCATTTGATTAGCGGGATAGGTGAGGGCGATTTTCATTTTTCCCTCAGTGATGGTGCCGGTTTTGTCGGTTGCGATCACTGTGGCCTGGCCCAGAACCTCGGCCGCCTTGATTTTTTTGATAAAGAATTTGTTTTTGGCGAGTGTGTAGGAACCGAGACCCAAAACCATGGTGATGATGATCGGTAGCTCTTCGGGAATGGTGGCGAAGGAAAGCGAGAGGCCGGTGAGAATCATGGTTTTGATGTTTTGTCCTTTGGCGATGCCCAGGATGACGATCAGGGTCGAAAGCAAAACTGAAAAATAAACCAATTTGCCCGAGAGCGATCTCATGGCTAGCTGGAGGGGAGTTCTGGGTGTTTTGATTTGTTTTAAGGTGGAAGCGATTTTACCTAAGCGAGTGCGTGATCCGGTGGTCTCGATTAGCGCTTCGCCTTCGCCGGAAGAGACGACGGTGCCAGCTGAGATTGTTTGGTTGATTTTCTTTTCTTGGGGTAGAGATTCACCAGTGAGGGCCGATTCATCGACTTCGAGATTTATCGCTTTAGTTACTTTGGCGTCAGCGGCGATCTTGGTTCCGGCCGTTAGGATCAGGAGATCGCCCGGCACGATTTCTTCCGAATCAACTAGCGCAATGGCGCTGTCCCTTAAAACCTTAGTCTTTGGAGCAGCTATTTTTCCGAGCGAGGTAATTGCCTTTTTGGCTTGGAATTCATTGAAAACCTCGGCCGCCACGAGGAGTGTGATGACTATAATAATAGTGATGGCGTCGCCCAATTCGCCCCAGAGAATATAAAAAAAGCCCACGACGAGCAAGAGCAGGATCATTGGTTCTGTGACCTCGTGAGCAAAAATACCCCAAAAACTCACCGGAGTCGGTTTGAAGATTTGATTTGGTCCGAATTGAGCCAATTTTTCTTTGGCTTCGAGTGAGGTTAGGCCTCGGCTATCTGTGATCATGAATTGATTATAGCATCTTTTACTAACGCGTTTAAGACTGGACCAATTTAGAATTCATTGAGGATTCGATCCAACTCAGCAGGATTAACTGGTTTTAGTTCTTCACCTTCGTTTCGGTTGAGGCGTTCGATAATTGTTTTGGCCTGGCTTTGATGTAGGATTTTATGATCATCAACCACCACGTTGGGTCCGAATTCGCAGTAGCTGGTGCAACCGCAAAAATCCAAATCAATTGGTTCGGTTTCCGAGCCGATGATTTCTCCGGTGTGTTCCCGCAGTGTTTTCATGATATTTTC
>CAZFGO010000012.1:0-24948 GCA_964518525.1 uncultured Gammaproteobacteria bacterium
CAACTGAGGAAAATTCTTTTTTCTTCAGACCCTCGTGGGCTTCTTTGATGGTGAGTTGGTTAAATAACATAAATATAATTAGTTGCCTTAGCCTTAGGTTACCAGAAGTTGCAATAGGTTATAATAAGTTAGAATAGGTTGGAATAGGTTTTAATAGGTTGGAAAAGAATGATAGGTTATCTTTGCCATCTTTTCCTCCAGGTACCATCTTTTTGCATTTTATATAATGAGATTAAAAATCTATCAAGTAAATAAGCCGTTTGTTTCGCTAAAGTATACAATTCATTAAATTCTCCCTCGCTAAAAATTTTATCTTCAAAACAATCTTCAATATCCTCTATTAATTCACTTAAGGATGCTTGACTAATTTTAAGAAATTGAATAAATGATCCAATCGAATCCCTTTTATAACCTTCGGCAATATTTTGCTTCACTGAACGAGCTGCATCGCGCATTTGCCCGACCAATCTGGGTTGAGTCCTTGAAAATTTTTCGGTTCTTTTATAAACCAAACTTCTTAATTTGGCCGTGTTCTGATAGACTACTAATTTTTTATACCCCTCCTCATACATTATTTTAAAGGCTACTAAAAGTTATCATGAGTTATAATGGGGTTATAATAGGATGCAAAAGATTTACTTTTTCTACATATCTTAGCCTCTTATAACCTATGGCAACTTATTTTAACTTATTCAAACTACTCAAACACTCCCTTCACCTTAATATAACCGCCTTCGTTCAACGGCGCGCTTTCAATTAGCTTTTTCATAGTTTCGCTGTCGCAGCTCGAAATTCGATCGGGTCGGCTGACATCTTCAAGTCCGGTCACCTGGGCCGTGGGCGGCACTTCATCAGTATCAACCTCATTCAATTTATTAACATAATCCAGAATCGAAGAAAGTTGATCGCCGAATTTATCTTTTTCTTCTTCAGCCAGACCTAGTCTAGCCAGGCCAGCTATTTTTTCTACTTCTTTTTTTCTTAATTTCATAAATAATTTTGAGGTTAGAAAAAGTTACCAGAAGTTATCATAGGTTAAAATAGGTTGCAAAAAGTTAACCAGTTATACTTGTTTTAACTTATTACAACCTTTAGCAACCTATCAAAACCTCTTGCAACCTTTAATAACCTATGGCAACTTATCATAACAACCTCTTAACAACCTCTCGCAACCTATTCTAACTTATTTATATATGTTAACGCTATCTTATAATAAAAACTTGGTTCGATCAAATTAAGCCTTTAGCAATTTTAAAAATTCTTGCTCATTAATGATCTTAACGCCTAATTGCTTGGCTCGATCATATTTACTGCCCGGCTCGCTGCCCGCCACCACATAATCAGTATTCTTGCTAACCGAGCTAGAAATATCGCCGCCCAGAGATCTAATTTTATCTTTGGCTTCGTCTCGGGTCATCGACTCGAGTTCGCCAGTTAAAACAAAGGTCTTACCCGCCAGGATTCTGCGACCACGTTTAACTTCTTCAATTTCAACTCCGTTTTTAATCAAATCGTCGATCAGTTTAAGGTCCTTCTTGTCCTGGAAATAATTATAAACGCCTTCGGCCACCACCGGACCAATATCAGGCGCCTTCAGCAAATCAGCCAATGACGCTTGCTTGAGTTTTTCCAGACTGCCAAAATTATTGGCTAGATCGAGAGCGGTCTCTTCGCCCACGTGGCGAATACCCAAAGCAAAAAGAAATTTAGCCAAACTGATTTTTTTGCTTCGCTCGATCGCCTCAACTAAATTCTCGGCCGACTTCTCGGCAAAGCGTTCAAGCGCTTCGATGTCTCCGGGTTTCAAAGTAAAAATATCGGCCGGCGAAGAAATCAAACCCTCGTTCATAAATCGT
Organism: uncultured Gammaproteobacteria bacterium; assembly: GCA_964518525.1. Lineage (GTDB taxonomy): Bacteria > Patescibacteriota > Patescibacteriia > JAGVFQ01 > JAGVFQ01 > CAZFGO01. The sequence goes on from CAZFGO010000012.1 coordinate 1,857, forward strand.
TCGATAATCTTATCACCTAGACCTTCGATATTAAAAGCCTTCTTGGAAACAAAATGAATTAAAAATTCTTTGTCCCGAGCAAAACACTTGGGATTAGCGCAATAAATCGCCACTTCGCCGGGGCGATGGATCACTGGACCGCCGCAAAGCGGACATTTCTTGGGCGGCTGAATTGGTTTTTCTTTGCCAGTTCGGAGCTTGGGCAAAACCTTTACCACCTTAGGGATAACATCACCGGCCTTTTCAATAATTACGGTGTCGCCTATTCTGATACCCAAACGTCTGATTTCATCAAAATTGTGCAAAGTCGAATGGGTCACGGTCGTACCGCCGATAAAAGTCGGCCGCAGGGTCGCCACTGGAGTCAAGGCACCGGTGCGGCCAACCTGCCAATCAACTTTTTCGATGACAGTTGTTGCTTGTTCGGCTGGAAATTTATAAGCAACCATACCTCGCGGCGTTTTGCCGACCACGCCCAATTTTTCAAAGGTCCGATTGTTATTAACCACGGCGACAATGCCATCGGTCCAATAAGGCAGCCGCTCCCGCGCGCGATAAGTTTCTTCATGAAATTTTATAATTTCTTGGAGCTCGTCGCAGTGGCGATTCAATGGATTAACTTTGATTCCAATCAACTTCAAGATTTCATGAGCTTGTTCATGAGTTTTTTCTCCCAGATCGGCGATCAGAGCATAACCATAAAAATCAAGCTTCCGCGACGCCGTGATCTTGGGGTCAAGCTGACGAATGCTGCCGGCCGCGGCGTTCCTCGGATTGGCAAACCCCTCTTCACCACGTCTCTTTTCTTCGCGATTCAACTCATCAAAAACCTTTTTCGACATAAAAGCCTCGCCACGAACTTCGATCCGGCCCTTGAGACTCTTTAGCCATTCGCTAATTTTCTTCTCCTCTAGCCCCTGGCCAAATTTTTTAAAAAAATTTTTTAGTTCTGCTTCGCTCGGCTCGTGCAGCCGCAACGGTATGGCTTCAATTGTTTTCAAATTCTGAGTAACGTCTTCGCCAATTTTGCCATCGCCCCGAGTCGAGCCGACCCTGAGGCTACCCTCTTCATAAACCAGTGAAACGGCCAAACCGTCCATCTTGATCTCGGCGTAATAATCTAAATGATCGTGAGGCAAAAGTTTTTTGATCCGAGTTTCCCACTCGTCCAATTCCTCGGGAGAAAAAACGTCTTCAATCGAAAGCATTGGTTCGCGGTGTTCAACCTTTTTGAATTCAGCCAAGGCCCGACCACCAACTCGCTGGGTTGGCGAATCTGGGGTAATCAATTCTGGAAATTGCTGTTCCAATTTATAAAGCTCGTGCTTCAAAGAATCTAGGGCCGCATCAGAAATCTCCTGACGATCCAAGACATGATAAAGATAACGATGATAGTTGATCGTTTTTCTTAATTTTTCAATACGTTGTTTAGCCTCTTCTTTGGTCATAGTAAATTAAGGTGACTAGACTTTGGCTTATCGATTCTTTAGAAAAATTTAGTTAGATAATTGCCGAAATCCTGCCAATACCAGTCTAAAATGTTCTGACCGTATAATAAGGTAATAAAAGTTGCCAAAGCCAGGAATGGTCCAAAAGGAATTTGACTCTTCATCTTTTTGTAGCTTAGTAATACTAAAGTCAGACCAACCAAAGCGCCCAAAAGATAAGCCAAAACTAAAGCAACAAGTACTTCTGGCCAGCCCAGTACCAAACCCATAATCAACCCGACGCGGCCATCGCCAGCTCCAACCCAGCGACCGCGGGAGATCAGAAATTGAATTAAGAAGAAACCTCCGCCAACTAAGCCAGCTAGAAGTAAATTAATTAAGTAGTTGGCCGATTCAAAACCCAATCCAATCAAAATTAAATTAAATAAAAAAATAAAAACCAGGGCCGCGACGATTATTTGATCGGAAATAAGATAAAATCTAAGATCGTAGACAAAAATTATTATGAGAATTGAGGCAAAGAAAAGATCTCGAAAGAAATAAATAATCACGAGCGACCAATTCTTGGACTCAAAAAGTAAATCGGGCGAAAAATAGTTTAAAAAAACCAAAGCAAAAGCCAAGCCGGTCGCCAGCTCCACGGCCGGATACTGCCAAGAGATCTTTTCTCGACAGAAACGGCAACGACCGCCCAGCACCAAAAAACTTAAAATCGGTATGAGCTCCCAAAAAGTCAACTGTCGCCGGCACTTGGGACAATGAGAACGGCCTAATAAAAATGATTCTCGGCTCTCCAATCTCAAAACAACGGAATTAAGAAAGCTGCCCACGGCCAAACCAAATAGAAAAATAAAAAATATCATAAAAATTTAATCTTTAATCAGCCGCTGATAATTAAATTATACTATAATTTTTGGTTTATTTAAATAAATTACCCATCTTATAATATAATAAGATAGGTAATTTATTTTTAGATAATCCTCTCATTCCAATCTTTACTGCATTCCCGATGGCGAGGCCGTATGAGCTCCAGCCGCTAAGCCGCCGGTCGCTCCTTCCAAACTGAAGGTGATGGAATAAGTGCTGCTCGAAGTACTAGTGTAATTGTAATCAGCGCCATTAGGCAAGGGGTTGCCCGGCACTTGGCCCATGTAGGTGGTGGTGCAACCAGTGGTATCAGCCTGAAAGCCAGCGGTTGTATCACACAGAACTTTATAATTGGTGCTACCCAAAACTTCGGCTCCCACTGTAGCTGGATAACCGTTCTTATCATTAAAATAAAGTTCCAGAGCGCTTTGAATCTGTTTGATATCAGCCACCCGCTTGGCATCGCGCGCCTTGGCTCGAGCACTGCTCAGGGCCACCACAGCGAGCGTTGAAAGTAAACCGATAATCGCGATTACCACCAATAATTCGATTAAAGTAAAACCTTTAGTTTTTTTCATCTTCTTCACCTCCCCTCTTCTTAGACCAAAATTGGTCCGGATAATTTTTAAACACTTATTTCTCCGCTTTATTTAAAATTTTTTTAACTTTATCAACCACTTCCGAAGGCATAAAATGGGCTTTAATCATATAGCCTTCCGCGCCCTGCTCTAAACCTTTTTTAATATCATCCTTTTGCCCTAAATTAGTTAAGAGAATAACTGGAATTGATTTAGTCTTAGCATCGCTTTTCAACTGACGCAAAACCGTAAAACCATCAATTTTGGGCAGAAGAATGTCTAGGAGAATTATACCAGGATTCTCTTTTTTAGCCAACTTTAAACCCACCTCTCCATCACCCGCCACCATGACATTGAACCCTTCTAAATTAAATTTGGTTTGATACATTTCGGCCAAAAATGAATCGTCTTCCACTATTAAAATTTTTGTTTTTTCTGATTTTTTAGACATAAGACTAGGCTTAAAATAATTATCCTTTTATTCAATTTCGCGCATGGCCAAACCTACGGCTACCGCAAAGCGCGGACCAATTTCTTCCAAGACCGGCCTCAGCTCCTTGGGATAAACAACTCGCGCCCAAGGATCGCCAACATAAACTCTCAAATTTAAAATATTGGCCAAATATTCAGCTAGGTTGGGCATCAAAGCTGAACCGCCGCCTAAGACGACTTTATCAATTTCTTTGACCTCAGCCGAATTTTGATTTTGGTAAAGTTCAAAACAATATTTGATTTCACTAATAATCGGCGCCAGAACTTTTTCAATCAGCTCTGCCCCTCGATCCTTTTCAGCCCCTTTAGTTAGAACTAAACCAATATCAGATTTAATCTGCTCGGCCTGATCCAAGCTGATTTTTAAATTATCGCTGATCACTTGGCTGATCTGTCGACCACCAACGTTAATACTCCGCGTCAAAAAAGGAATGCCTTGATCAACGATCGTAACATTGGTTTTGGCCACGCCGATATCAACCAGAGTGATGATTGATTTATCATTGCCGACCAGCGAACGAATCAAAGCAAAAGATTCCGTCTCGAGGCTAAGCAAATTCAGGTTAGCCAATTTAAAAATGTCTAAATATTTCTTGATCAGTGCCTTGGCTGCGCCGGTCAAAAGTAGCCGAACATTCTTGGTCGGACCACTCTCTTGAACCTTAGAATCAATGATCTTCCAATCTAAAACCATTTCGCCGATTGGCAGCGGAGTAATTTTCTCGGCCTCGCGCTCGATAATTGGTCTTAGGTCCTTGGGCGAAGCCAGCGTCTTTTTATCAACGTTCGAAAGACTAATAATGGCGTTAAAAATTTCTGATGACGGTAGGGCGGTAATAGCGATCGTCGTAGTGGTTTTAGCCTTAGCGCAAATTTTTTTAAGTAATTCGGCTATTTCCTTCTTATGCTCTTCCAGGTCCGAAGCCATCACGTCGACCAACTGTTCGGTAAAGGCGTAGGTCACCAGACGAGCCCGACCCGACTCCTTTTTAAGCTCGACAAGCTTAATACTGCCAATACCAAGATCAACCCCAAGAAAACTCGATGGATTTGATGAAAATAAAGCCATGATTTAAAGCAGCTAAAATTTTCTATGATTTTTAAACTTCTGCACTAAGAAAAAGATCTTAATTAAATTATACCGCAAAACCTGGTTAGTGCCAAGGCACAATCAACGCTAAGAATTCGATCTGATCACTCGATCAATTGCTTCGTTAACTAAACGATCAGCTTCCTTATTATCCTCACGAAAAATGTGATGGAACTTTATCTTTTTAAAACCAAGACTCAGATTCCAGACTTTGATGAAAAGCGGAGCCAAATCTTTATCCTTGACCCGATATTGACGATTAAGTTGTTTAACTAAAAGCTCACTATCCAAATAGCAATCAAGCTCCTGGGCCTTGAGCTCTCGAGCTTTTTCCAGACCAAAAATTAAAGCCTGATACTCTGCTTGGTTATTAGTAATGAAACCGAGATAATGGGAAATTGTTTTGATAATCTGACCTTTCTCATCTCGGATCACCACTCCGGCTCCGCCCGGACCGGGATTGCCCCGAGCTCCGCCGTCGCTATAAATTTTAAGTTTGGCGTAGTTCATAAAATAAAATCAATCGTTAACGCCGCCGAGCCTCAAATCCAACATCTCGAGCTGCAATTCCTGATAACCATTCCATTCGTTTTTATTAACCTCGCAGATTAGATCGATGAGCGAACCGGGCTTAACCACCTCACACCAATCAGTGCCAGTAAATTCTGGATCGGCAAAACAAAAGGCAATCACGTCGATCGATTTTTTGGTCTGGCCGACTGACTGCGTTAATTTCATTTTTAAATGTTTATTATCCTTACCCACGGTCCTGATTTCTTCGACCCTCGCCCCTTCGACCAGAAAGAGTGGTTTGGGATTGGCTTCGCCAAACGGTTCAAATCTCTCGAGCTCGCGAAAAAGATCCCAGTTTATTTCTTTTAAATTAAGTTTGGCGTCGATGGTGAAAATTGGAGTGAGATCTCGAGCCCCCAACTCTTCCTTGGCGATCTTCTTAAACTCAGTCTGAAATTTTTCTAAATCAACTTCTGATTTCAAAGTAAAGCCGCAAGCCTGGGAATGTCCGCCAAATCGATCCAAAAATTGCTCCAGCTTTTGCAGGGCCTTGGTGATATTAAATTCAGGCAGACTTCGACCCGAGCCAACGATTCGACCCTGGGCCTCAGTCATAACCACGGACGGCCGATGATACTTTTCAGTAATCCGACCGGCCACCAAACCGACCAAGCCGGCGAGCCAATCCTTTCCTAAGCCAAAAAGAATTAGATCGCTGGCCTGGGATTTAATTTGCTTTTCCACCTCGCGCACCATCTTCTCGGTTAATTTTTGCCGCTCCAAATTAGTTTGCTCCAGAGCCAAAGCCAGCTCCTCAGCCTCTTCTTCCTTCGCCGTCATTAGCAATTCGTAGGCTTGGCTGGCATGATTGATTCGGCCGGCGGCGTTGAGGCGCGGTCCGATCTGAAAACCAATATTATAGGTATTAAGATCCATCCTTTTTCGCAACCGCTCTTCTTCCTTGATCAAACCAGCTTGCTTGATCAATTGACGCAAGCCCAGTCGACGGGTTTTGTTTAAAACAATCAGGCCATATTTTACCAGGGTTCGATTTTCGCCGAGGAGCGGCGCGCAATCAGTGATCGTGCCGATGGCTACGAGGTCAAGCAACCACTTTTCAAATCCTTCAGGCAATTCAGCTGCTCCAGCTGAATTAATTTTTCGCCAACGCCCGATTAGAGCCTGAGCCAATTTGAAAGCCACTCCCACGCCCGTTAGTTCCCTGAAGGGATAATTTTCACCCGGCAGCTTGGGATTGATTTTCGGGCAATCAGGCAAAATTTCAGGCGGCTGATGATGATCTGTGACAATCACGTCTAGGCCCAAATCCTTGGCTACCTCAATTTCTTTTTTATTAGAAATGCCGCAGTCAACGGTGATAACCAATTTTGTTCCCTTGGCGGCTAACTCTTTGATTGTCTTTAGACTCAAACCGTAACCCTCTCGCTCACGATGAGGTAAATAAACCTCGGCCGCAACGCCCAGGGCCTCAAAAACGGTTATCAAAAGAACCGATCCTGAAACGCCGTCGGCGTCATAATCACCATGAACCACGATCTGCTCGCCTTTTTGGATCGCTGCGATGATTCGCTCAACTGCCACTTCCATCTGCCGAAAGCTAAAAGGATCATGAAGATCTTGGCCGTAATCAGGATTCAAAAATTCATCAATAGCTGATTGAGTCGTAAAACCACGATTATAAAGCAGTTGAAGAATAACAGGATTAATTTCCGGATATTGCTTTTGAAATTCTTCGCTGACGGGCGGAGCAACGACCCAACGTTTGATCATAGATTAATAAAAATTTTTTATCAAAAAAATTTAATAAAAAGCTGGCCCCAGTGTCCAGACGATCATGGTGAATACCACTAAAGCCGCGAGAATTATCCAAATTATTTTGATCAATTTTCTTTTTTTGATCTTCATATTGGTAATTTTTATTATATTTATTTATCACTCCGATCCCGACAAATCTAAGATAGAGATTGCTTCGTCACCCGCCAAGGCAGGGTCCTCGCAATGACCGACTCAGAATTTTCATTGCGAGCCCGCCTGCGGTAGGCAGGCGACCGAAGGGAGTGTGGCAATCTCTAACGAGTTCCAAAACTCCTCTGCCTACCAAGGCAGGCTTGGCGGTGGTCGTGAGTGGAGTTAAGTAATCTCTTTAAAGGTGTCGACAATACCTATTTTTTACCACTCAATTATAGCAAAAATTTTTTGCCAAAACTATTAGCCACCCGACCATTACTTTTTAAGTACGGCTAAAAATGCCTCGGGCGGAATATCCACTTGACCCTTTCCTAGAGCCTGCATCTTCTTTTTACCCTTCTTTTGCTTTTCCAAAAGTTTACGTTTGCGCGTATAATCGCCGCCCGAGAGTCGGGCAATCACGTCTTTTCGGAGCGGTGAAATTCTTTCCGAGGCAATAATCTTTCCACCCACCGCCGCCTGAAGCCTAACCTCGAATAATTGCTTGGGAATGGTTTTCTTTAAAGATTCAACAATTCGACGACCAGCTTCGGCCGCCTCGTTTTCATAAACAATGGTGGCGAGAGCTTCAACCTTCTCCCCAGCTACCAAGATATCGAGTCGAATAACCTCTGTTTCTCGGTAAGCCAAGAATTCATAATTCATTGAAGCGTAGCCAGAACTAGCGCTCTTTAATTTATCGTAGAAATCAACCAAAATCGAAGCCAGAGGAATTTCGTAATGAATAATGGCACGCTCGGGATTAAGATATTCGGTATTAAGGTAAATACCTCGCTTCTCGGCCGCGAGCTGCATGACCGCTCCCAAATAATCCTTAGGCGTGATGATGTCGAGCTTCATAATCGGCTCGAGTATTTGCTCGATTCGCGATTGATCCGGCAACTCCAAAGCATTCTTCACCACTAGCTCTCTAGTTTGATCCTTGAATCGGACGCGATAAGCCACGCTCGGAACCGTGACTACCAAATCCAACTGGTACTCGCGTTTTAATCTTTCAGTAAAAATCTCTAAGTGCAACAAACCCAAAAACCCGCAGCGGAAACCAAAACCTAAAACTGAAGAATGTTCGGGTTCAAAAGTTAGAGCCGCATCACTGAGCTTGAGTTTTAAAATCGCCTCCCGGAGTTGATTAAAGTTATTCCCCTCTTTGGGAAAAACTCCAGCGAAAACCATGGGCTTAACTTCCTTGTAGCCAGATAGGGATTTGATGGTCGAAACAAAATTGCTCAGAGTAATTGTGTCGCCCACTCGACATTTCTCAACTTCCTTCAAACCAGTCACCAAGTAACCGATCTGACCGGCGCCTAATCGTTTCTGGGGTTCAAATTTTGGTTTAAAGATTCCGACCTCCAAGCAGTCAACCGCAACTCCACTAGCCAAAAGGAAGATCTGATCGCCGGGCTTAACCTCGCCGTCAACCACTCGAATAAAGGCCACCACGCCCTTAAACTCATCGTAAGCGGAATCAAAAATCAAGGCTCGGAGCGGCTTGGTTGGTTCGCCGCTGGGCGGCGGGATTCGTTTAACTATCGCCTCGAGTATCTTTGGCACTCCGGCGCCAGTCTTACCGGAAGCCAAAATTATTTCTTCGGGACGACAGCCAAGCAGGCTCACCAACTCCTGGCTCGTCTTCTCTATTTGAGCATTAACTAGATCAATCTTATTGACAATCGGAATAATGGTTAAATTTTGCTCCAGCGCTAGATATAGATTGGCCAAAGTCTGCGCCTGAATCCCCTGAGTGGCATCAACCAAAAGAATCGCGCCCTCAACCGCGGCCAAGGAACGAGAAACTTCATAGGTAAAATCAACGTGTCCGGGCGTATCAATTAAATTCAAGAGATAATTTTGATAGTTCATCTGAACCGGCTGCAGTTTGATGGTGATTCCCCGCTCTCGCTCCAACTCCATCTGGTCCAAAAATTGCTCCCGCATCTCTCGCTTGGGAATGGTTCCGGTCAATTCCAAAAATCGATCAGCCAACGTCGATTTACCATGGTCGATATGAGCAATAATACAAAAGTTTCTAATTAAAGATTGTTCCATAAATCTATTTCTTATTCTTGAATTTCTAACTCTTCAAGAATAATTCCTTTCTTGGACCAGCGCTTTTTTAAACCATTGATTAGAGAAGCCAGTTCTTCGGATTTAAACCAAAATAGTACCAGAACATAAATCAAGAGACCGACCAAACCGGCCAAGGCTCCCTGAAGAAGGATGCCAATAAAGGTTCGGGTGCCAAAGACTGGTTCAGCCAAATACTTCATTCCTTGGGTGAAGATCGCCATAACCAAAGCGGCTATAAGAAATTTCAAAACCGAAAAACCAATCTTCTTCTCATCAAGATCGCCAATCTTTTTCTTCAAAAAAACCCAAAGCAAAATCATATTAATGATATTACTTAGAGAAAAGGCCAAGGCCAAACCAATCACGCCGAGGCGACCAGAAAAATTCCAAGCCAAAATAAGATTGGTCGCCACCGAAAACAAACCAATAAAAAAAGGCGTCCGACTGTCATGCAAAGCAAAGAAGGACCGCACCTGAAGTGGCAACAAAGATTGAGCAAAAAGACTCAGACTAAAAAGAGCCAAGGAATTAGCCGTAAGGATAGTATCTTCCCAACCAAATCGGCCGCTACCCAAAACCACTCGAACGATTTGGGCTCTTAAGATAATAAACAAAACGGTGAAAGGAAGAACAAAAAACAAAATCTGGCGAGTAGTGTTGGAATAATTTTTAACAAATTCAGGACGTTGATCGGCCCGAGCAGATAAGGAAAGGGTAGGAAAAGAGGCAATGGCAAAAGAGACGCCGAAGATGCCGCTCGGGAAACTTTGTAAGTTGTTGGCTAAATTAAAAATCGCCAGACTGCCACTGGCCAAGAGCGAGGCGATTATGGTCATAAAAACCAAATTAATCTGCGAGACTGCCAAGCCCAAAGTTCGGGGCACCATCATTCGAACGATACGTCGCACTCCCCAATTCCGATAATCAAAAGTCCAACGGTAATGAAAGCCGAGAGCGAAACTGGTCGGCAGTTGAGTCAAAAGATGTAGGAGCGCTCCGAGCACCACACCCCAAGCCAAGCCATAGGCACCCCAACGATTGACAAAAAAAAGTGCGCCGATAATAATGCCGAAATTATAAAAAATCGGCGCTAGGGAATAAACAAAAAATCTCTTAAAAGATTGGAGGATACCGCCAAAAATGTTGCTCAGGCCGAGCAGGATCGGACTCAAGAACATGACCCGCGTGAGAGCGATGGTGATCTTTAATTTTTCACCCGAGAAGCCCGGCGCAATAAAAGGCATGAGCTTGGGCGTGATCAAAATAAAAATCAAGGCCACGACCAAGAGGCCGAAAACCATGAGATTCAAAACATCGTTAACCAGTTTCCAAGCTTCACTTTCATTTTTATCGTCATAAAAAATTTTAACAAAAACAGGGATGAAACCGGCCGAGAGTGCGCCCAAAACTAAAAGATTATAAACCAGATCGGGAATTTTAAAAGCGGCGTAATAAGAGTCTAAAACGTCGCCAGCACCAAATTGGCCGGCCAAGACTCGGTCGCGCAAAAGACCAATCAAGCGAGAAATCAAACCAGTGAGACCGATAATAAAAGCCGCACTAGTAATCGTTCTTGATTTAGCATTCAATAAACGTCCGATCATAAAATAAAAAAGACTTCTGTTTATTCATTGCGTTTTTCATCTTTGGAGTATTACTTCAAGATCAACTAAAATTTTTTGATCCTAAATTTAGTTTTACTCACCGCCCTTTCAGCTTCTTTCCGGGACAAAAGTATATTTTGGGCGCCAATGGCCGTAGTCACCGAAGCGCTATTAACTAACGCTAGCTTCAAAGCTCGCTCAGTATCATTCTGGTAAAGAATCAAACCGGCAACAAAACTTGAACCAAAAGCATCGCCCACGCCAGTCAAATCCACCACTTGCCTCTTCGAATTGACCGCTGGCGAAAAATAAATTTTTTCTCCATCGTAAACATAAGCGCCCTTGGCGCCATCGGTGACCACCACTATTTTCGGCCCCCAGGCCTTAAGGATCAAAAGCAAATTCTTCACTCGGTTTAGGAAAACGATTTTGGGGTGGCGATAACGCTGGTCTGAGAGAACGAGCTCAATCGCCTCGTCTTTGTTAACAATCAAAACCTCAGTCAGTTTGATAAATTCTAACAATCGCTTCTTGCCGGCAGCCAACTGCATCGCCCCAGGATTCCAGGCCAATTTTATTTGAGGCTTGGTTGATTTAGAAATTATTTTTTTCAGACGATCTAAAACTCCCAACCAATTTTTGCCCGAGACTGAACTTAAATAAAACCATTGATTTTTGATCTGTCTTAATTTTAAGAAATCGGCTGCATCAAAATTCAAAAAATTATTTGCTCCGCGATAGAGAAAAATGGTCCGCTCATGACGCTTAATTGAAGTCAAAATAAAAGAAAAGCCAGTTGGCTGTTCCTTGATAATTTTCAAAAATTTAGTGCTGACTCCGTTTTGTTTAAGATTATCACTGATGGCTTGACCATTATCATCCGCTCCAATTGCCAAGAAGGCGGCAGTTTTCAAACCCAGTCGAGCCAGGGCCACGGCTGCATTATTAGCGCCGCCGCCAATGGTGAAAAAACTTTTTTCAATGTTAATCTTTCCACCGAGTTCAAAAGAAAGCAACCACTGCCGAATCGGATCAGGCCGCGGATTGCGAATCACTAAACCTTCCTTCGCGTAAAACATAATGTCTCGAGTAGCGCCGCCAATGGTTATGAGATCAAACTGTTCCATTACTAATTAAAATTAACTGGCCGTTTTAATTGAATTAAGAATGTGATCGATAATTGATTGATAGCGATCAAGACTCGAAACCGGCGCACTCACCATCACCACGTAAAACTTATTGGGCCGTTCCGACTTCACCGCCTTGGCCCAAGAATGAATTGGGCCATTCGAAAGCCCAACCGTGAATTCAATCAAGGCTGAATTCGAATCATTAGTTTGATTAAGAATTTCAACTTTGCCTAAAGAACTAAAATTATCAACTCTTTCTCTCAAAACTTGGTTCAGGCTTCCCCTACCGACTAAACTATCCTCAATAATACCAACCTGCGCTCCGGAATTATCGAAAACCGCCAATAAAAATCCTGGCGGTAATCCTTGGCCGATTCGTTGCCACTCGCTCGGATAATCAACCGAAAAACCGTTGCCGCTGCTAAAACTCCAATAGCTTGGCTTTATTTGGTAACTTCGGGTTAGGCGGCGACGAACCTGGGTTTGTCTTAAGCTCTCAATTCTTATTGCTCCGATCAAAACCACACTCGAAAGCAAAACCAAAACAACTAAACTGTAAGCCATCTGCTCTTGCCAAACACGATCGATTTTCCTTTTCTTTTTGACCACAAACTTAATTGCGACGCAATTAATCGACTACTAAACAATTAAATTATAACAAAATTGAAATAAAAAAAGAAGGGGCTTAGAGCCCCTTCTTTTTTATCTGACTCTAATCAGATTGAGCTACTATTTAGCAGTGGTTGAACTGCAAGCGGTTCTGGCCGCCTTGAAATCAGCCAGAGCTTTATCATAGGCTGCCTTGCGATCGGCTCGAGCTGCTTTGAGAGCAGCGAGATAGGCCGTATTAGCTGCCTTTCTTGCGCTGGCTAAAGTTGTTCGCGCAGCTTTTCGGGCGCTGGCAAAAGTTGCTCGATCCGCTTTTAATTTATCTTTATCACCCTGATCAGCCTTAACCGCCGCTTCATAAGCAGTCCGAGCTGCCTTGAGAGCGTCACCATTAACCGTATCAGCTGCCTTCCTGGCTGCGGCTAAATCAGCCTGCGCCTTTTTATAAGCGGCATCGAAGGTTTGTCGGGCAGCCTTTAGAGCCGCCAAATAAGCGGTTCGGGCTGTCTTCACGCAAGCTGCTACCGCTGCTCGCTGCGCTTTGGTTGCAGCCGCCTTCTCTGACTTGGTAGAGGCATTGGTGTTAGTGTTAGCGTTGGTGTTAGCGTTATAATTAGGCGTTTCCACCGCTAAAGCCGGCAACATACTTGCCGCCAGCAGGCCCGCAGTCAAACCGACTGTTAATTTTCTAAATTTCATAAAATTTAAAAAGAAATTAATTAAACTTTTTAAAATTTCCTCGACCTTTTGTCCACTTATTAATACAGTGGACTGATAAATTTGTTACATTAAATTATCATGAAAATTAATCTAAAACTAGCCAAAAAATAACGACTATTTATAGTTTATAACAAAAATTATGAAGCCAAACAAATGACCAACGCTTATCATTTTTTTACCTCATCCTCGTGATTAATTTCAAATAAACCTCCCGCAAAAGTCGAGCGTCGTCCAGAGCCTGGTGTTCTTGGTATTGGTGGCGATCAATTCCCAGCTGTTCGCAAAATTTTTCTTTATTTTTTGAACTAAAAACTTCAGGATCAAATCCCCAGGCAAAGAGCATCGAAGCGAAATCCAGAATAATCCAATTGAAAGATAAATTTTTTGTGCTCTCCTTAATATTTAATAATTTGTAGAGATAGACGGTATCAAATTGATTGACATAAGCGACGAGATAGGGTTGATCCGGACCCAAAAAATCCTTGACCATTTTAATTGCCGTGGCGCGATTAATTTTCGGCCCCTTTAAAAAAGGTAAAATCTTTTCTTTGGCCCAATCGCTCGTCTCTCCGGCCGGCTCGAGCTCCAAATATAATTCTTCACCATTTAATTTAACCAAACCCAGCGAGAGCAATTCGCCCTCATAAGGATTGAGACTTGAAAATTCGGTATCAAAAAAAATTAAATTATTGGAAAATGGTTCGTTCATTGGATTAGCAGACTTTAGCCTGCCCTGCCTGCCGGCAGGCAGGCTACCGCAGGCAGGTCTGCGCTAAATTTGAAAACACGAACCTGCCACCGTACGCAAACTAAAGTTCGCTACTTCGTTTCAGCGAAATCATTCATGTTATAGTAATTAGGGTTTGGCCACAGACCAGATACCATTAAAACCATTCCCTTTGGCATCGCCCGGTGCTCGATCCTGAACAAAGAAATATAAAGGTTGATTATTATAGGTCACCTGACTCGTACCATCGGTTCGCTGGATCGTTCCTAACTGACCAACCACTCCTTGGCCGGCAACAAGTTGACCACTCGAAGCTAATGGCGGCCAATTAGTGGCGCAGGCGCCATAGCAACTGCTCTGGCCCAGATCGCCATTTTTAACATAGAGCGTCAGACCATTTGAAGCAACTAAATAATTCCCCAGGGTAGCGCTATTACTGATCATCACGGTTGCCTTGGTTGTTCCGATTGTCGAAGTAGTATTCGTATTTGATGGAGTCACGTTCGTATCTGAAACCGGACGAGTGGATTGCTTCGGCTGCAAGAAAATAAACCAACCCAAAACTAAAACAATAATCAAAATAATTATGATGTAAATAATCTTTCTAGTCATATCTTTAAAATGATTATTTTTTGATCGACCTTTAATTGATCCAGGGCTCCGCCATTACTTATAGTTTACTATAAAACCAGCTCAAAATCTACCACCCGACAGAATCATGAATAATGAATTAGAAATCAAAAATAGATATTATTAGTAGATATAAATAGATATTTATAAATATAGAAAATATCCTTATATCAATCAATATCTATTAATAGCCTATATTCAATTCCCGATTATGAGTCGGCATCTTCCCTCACTACCCTTCTCTGGATCGAAGTCGAATCGAACTCCGAGGTTAAAACTAAACTACCTAAATAAATATTACAAAAAGCGAGACCCATCCCGCTTTTTTGATTAAGATTTTTCTTAGCCAGCATCAGGGCTGAGACTAGAATGACCAACTCAAAAAATCCTAACTGCCAGCCGCGCGGCAATCGGACTATTAAAAGTCTCGATCTTGGTTACGATATTTTAACCAGATAAAAATCTAAACTTAGTTAATTTATCAATAACCTGTCTTCGTCCTTTCGGCTAAAGTTTAGCCCCACTCTACGGCCCGCATGGAAACGCTACCAAAAGCAATCCCGTCCACGGGAAAAGTGACGGTTTCTTCCTTGGCTCGCACGCCTAAAGTATAAAGCAAGGGCCAATAGTGATCCGGCGTTGGAACCGAAAGCAAGGCAGCGTGGCCCAGCTTCTCATAGGCCACGAGCGACCGATCATTGCCTTGACCGATCAAATCTTTAGTTAGCTGATCAAACTCGATCGCCCAGTCATAGGCCGAAGCGTCTCGCTCGTAATCCATTCGGCCGAGATTGTGAACAATGTTGCCGCTACCAATAATCAACACTCCCTTATTTCTCAGAGGAGCCAATTCTTGGCCTAAGTCATAATGAAACTGACCCGGCTTCGAAATATCGATACTCATTTGAAAAACCGGAACATCGGCCTGGGGAAAAAGATGCTTCAATACCACCCAAGTACCATGGTCCAAACCCCAATCTTCGTCCGATCGAACTTTAGTTTTGGTGATAAGCGACTGCACCTCCCGGGCAGAGTCTGGCGCACCGGGACAAGGATATTTTAGTCGATAGAGCTCCTCGGGAAAACCCCAGAAATCATGGATCGTCTTAGGTTTTTTCGCCACGTGAACCCAGGTTCCTTCGGTGAGCCAGTGAGCTGAAATAGCAAGCACCACTTTAGGTCTCGGCAGTTCCTGGCCCAATTTATCCCAGGCCAAGGAATATTGATTTTTTTCAATCGCGTTCATGGGGCTGCCATGACCAACAAAGAGTGTGGGAAATCTCGGAGTACTCTTAAATTCATCGATCAGTTTTTTAAATTTTTTGAGTGTCATTTTAAGTTCCTAAATTACTCAAACATTTGTTAAAAGTAGTTACCTCGGCATTATATTGATTAACCAGAGTTTTGACTTGATAAACCAAATTGTTGTACTGCTCGACCAAACTATTATATTCAGCCACGGCCTGATTATATTCCGCCCGACTGCCATATTGCTCGGTCTCAAGAGCCGCTTTCTTTTGCGCCAAGGTTTGATTCAAATTGTTGAGCTGATTATTGAGATCCGCGATCTGGGCCTTCTCTGAGCTTGATGGTTCGGGGCAAGCTCGAATCGGCGTGCCAAATTCCTGAACCGCGATCCAGGTCTTTTGCCCTTCAAAAGTGCCGGCCACAGCCGCCACACCTATTTCCCTAAATTTCTTATTCAAAATATTGGCCCGATGACCCGGACTCGCCATCCAGGCCGCCACCACGGCCTGATCATCGGCAAAATTACCTAGAGCTAAATTTTCACCAATGGCGAGATACTCGTAACCTGCCTTCTCTACCACTTCGGCTGGACCAACGCCAGTGGGCGAAACGTGAGCAAAATATTGATTCTTGAACAGATCTTTGGCCTTGGCCAAGGCCGCGGCTTGGAGTTTTGAATTTAGAATAAGCGACGGTAAACCGCTATTTTTCCTTTGAAGATTAGTAAGCTTAATAATGCCGCTCGCAGTAAGATGAGCTTGGCTCGCCAGAGTCTCTGATCGGAGTGGTGGCGGAGCCGAAATTTCTTTTTCGATCTTTTGAGCCAGCGGCGTCGCGGCTTTTTCAATCTGGGCCAATTTTTGAGTTAGCTTGAGATAGGTATTATAAATTTGCTGCCGAAAATAGATACCGCCGACAATAAGCAGCAAGAGAATCAAAATCAAAATTAATTTTTTTGATCTCATAATCAAAAAATTTAACAGTCGATCAAAAATAATTCTGGCTACTATTGATAAGTCAGTATGGTATTTGAAAGCCTACCATTGAAATTCAGACGCCCGCCATCAAAGTTAGCTGATTTCACCGAGAAGCCAGGAAAGGCATTGAGCTGTTCGGTGAAAAAACCATTAATGGCTGACTGATTATCCGAAATTAAGTTCTGGGGAACATTGATCCGCCCCAGTTGAGCCTGACTCAGATTCAGATCAGCGACGTTGTTCGTGACTGAGGCTCGGCCAGCAAAATAAAACGGAATCTTTTTGGGCAGAAAGCTAAATTTATCCATCACGGTTTTGATGGCGCTTAGATCCGCGCCAGTGGCGGCAGCGTAACCAGCGATTCGATTGAGATCGAGCACCCCGGCTATCTGGGCCGAACCATCACTTGCGATTTTTACCTGAACATCTCGAACTGGAAAATATTTCCAATTCGGTTGGTTATGATTGATAATGGCGGTCAATTCCTCTTGAGACAAAGTTAGCTGGGCCGCGTGCGAGCCGGTCAGCTTGATGCTCTCAGCTGGGCTCGCCTCGCCGGTCGCTACTTTGACTTCAACTTTGGTTTTGGCGTGGGCCTGATTATAGTCCCCGAGCAACCATTTCACTCCTAGATCTCTAGGTTTATCCGAACCAAATAAAGTCGCCACTCCGGGCACGAGACCTAAATAGCCGGCGTACAAAACTCCACCGCCAATCAAAATAACAATCACCAGGAAAATAATTAAAAGAGTTTTTTTCATAGTTTTTTGTTAATAATTTATATTTTAATTATAACATAAAATAAAAATCCCCGTGATCGGGATATAATATTAAACTACTCTGTTTATTTCTCAATCATCTCCTCCACTTTTCTTTTTGCTTCTTCCAATAATTCTTTCGCTTTCTTCCGCGCCTCGTGCGACTGGCAAACCAAGTCGGCGATTTTTTGCTGGGTGAGTTTAGGTAAAATTGGAATTATTAAATCTTTCGCTTGCTCCGGTTTCCAATGGGCAATAATGGAACCACCGGCATCTCGCTCGGCTTGCATTTGGCCAACCAAAGAATTAATACACAGTGCTATATACTCAGCATCAACATCTTCTTTTAATTTTAACCGCAAAATCCCGCCGGAAATTATCCCCTCCACTGACTCTTTCAAAACATAAGCAATACCAGGGGGTCGCGTCTTTGGTTAGCAATATCTCGCCAACTTTTGGTTCAAAATCTTTTTTAAGTTTTTGGTACAGAGCATCGCTCAGATATTTTTGATTTTTTTCTTCGATGCCATTTTTTGACAAACTGCTCACGCGGATAAATAATTTGCCCTCGTCTTGATATTCTTCTGCTCCTGGTTCTATGCCTTTTTTTACGCTCATTAATTCGCCAAGAAGTTCTGATTCCCCTTTTTTGATTTTTGAAATCAACTTCTCATATTTCTCCTGAAAATATTCCGCATCGCAACGATTGGTTTTCTGGACATCGGACAAATTTACAATACTAAATAAATCTTTTTCATCTTCTTTGAAATCTTTGAGCCCCAGCTCATCCAAAAGCAAATTTTCGGCTTGGGAGTAGAGGGATTTGGAATCCTCCAGATTTTGCCGAGATTTAAGAATGTACTGAGCTATTTCTTTTTGTACCGTCTCTTTTGGAATAAATACTAAAATTTGTTTTATGTCATCAGTGGTAATTTTTGGTTGCACCTGTCCACTAAGTCTTCGGTACAATTGATCTATGCCATATTTAGAATTTAAAAAAGCAAGTAAGTAATCAAAACTAATATTTTCTGATTTTTTAATAGAAATCAGATTAGCGCTTATATTCCATCTTGAAAATTTATCAGTAACTCTGGAAAACATTGCAATTGTGCCTCGCTGAGACACGACTATGTCTCCGTCTACCACTTGATATCTTTTCATTGTCTGGCTTAATTCATCATCGATAAAAACTAAATTTTCGTCGCGAACAAACCAATCATTTAAATCAGCAACCCTAATAAGCGGCACTCCTCCTGACCGATAATCTTCATTTAAAATTGCCGATCCAAATGGACCACAAACAATATTTTTCACTATATCCCCTAGCGATTCCGAATTTTTAATTTTTAGTTTTGAATTTAAATCTAAATACTCCGGCTGGTAGTATTCCGCGTCCAGCCGCAGGGCGCCTTCAAGTTGGGATTTGGGGATGATGGAGTAGACGATCATGATCATTTTTTTATTTTTATTACAATATTTGCATCCTCTACTGTTTTTGCGGGAACATTTTTTTGCGTTTCCATTGGCTTTAAAAGATTGCCATTATTTGTATCATTATTACTACCATCCGTCGTAGAATCTGAAGAATTATTAGTGTCCCCACTCGGTGAAAGTGGTGTTTGTTGCCCTATATGTTTTGAAAATTTATTTTCGTTCATATAAATAATCCAATAATTAAAATTAATAAAGATATACTTAAAAGACCAAAAGTGCTTTTTGTAAGGAATGACTTAGTTTTTAATAATTCTTGAGCTGATTTATAGATATCGTTTAGCCTTAGATGTTTTTTATCTAGATAATCACTCCAATTATTATAAGATTCTTTTCTAACAAAAGCCTCATCTACATTTGTATGGATTGGAACTTTCCTGGAAAATATATTCCAAAAAGCAGTGCCAATTGATAATAAAAGAGGGGCAAAAAATAAAATTTTTATTATCAACGGCTTATCCTTAATAAAATCTATAACCTGAACAATCAGTAAGCTCTCAAAAGCTATGGCGAATGAAGTTTTTATATTTTCATTATCGATACTTTGTATAGTATCCTCAATATCTTTCTCCTGTATTTTTAATGCATCTTCTCTAATTTTTATATTATCTTCCATAAATTTAAATTTAATTTTTAAGATTGGCTCAGTTCAGCGATAGCTTTTATATGTTCCCAAGAAATTGCCATAAAAATATTTGCATTACCTGCCTCTTTAGACGGACTATTACTAAGGACTCCCACCAAATTATTTGACGAATCTTTAAGAACTATCGGCGACCCACTGAATCCGCCAGTAACAGCGCCTGTTATTTGAATTTCTTTACGAATTAGAGAAGTCTCCTTTTCGATACCAATTACTCCCTCGGCATAAGTTGGAGCATGAAGTTCATTAAGTAGAGTATTTCCGAGAGGAAACCCCGCATAACAAACGGGGGTGGCAATTACTGGATAGTTATTAACGATTTCAAGGCCTAGGCTACTTTCCTTATTTAGCTCTTCTCCATTAAGAAATTCTCTATTTTCATCTAGCACCCTTAAAACAGCTAAATCATGAGCGTGATCAATAATATCAATTAAAGCTCTGCGATACTTTACACCATTTCCACCGACAACCAATAATCCTGTTAGTTCTATCGGTGCATTAAGTAAATTTGCGACAACATGCGCGCATGTAATTAATCTTTTTTCATTTTTTAACCAAAATGCAGTGCCCAATATACGCAATTCATCCGAGAAAACACGCCCACCCTTTGGGTCAAATTTTGGATTAAATGTACCGACAGCCCTTACCGCCTTATAGACTTAGTTTTGTTGAGTTTCCATAAATTTTATTATTAAAAATTAAACCCCTCCTCCCCGGCAAACTTCCTAAATGCCTCGGCGATTTCGTCTAAGTCATGATCTAGGACCTTACGTCCCTTGCCATCATGAACAAATCCGCCCGCGGCATCTTTTTTGTAGACATAATCTCCGGAATTGTCTTTGCCCGGCTTCTTAGAAACCGCCATAAAGATTGAATAATCTTTTAGCGGTTTTTCGTCTTTGTCCCACTTTTGCAAAAATAAGACGCTTGTTTTGACTCCTGCGTGAGGTTTAAATGTATTTTGATGTAACCCAACAACAGCAATTATTCTTGCTTTATCAAATAAATACTCACGAATATATTCAGCGTTTGTATTATTAAGAATTCCTTGGGGCAGGACGATGGCCAAGCGGCCGCCGGGACGGATCAGATCCAGCGCCCGCTCGATAAACAAGATGTGCCGTTCAACCTTGTTGACTAGTTTTCCTTTCTTCTTGCCAAAAAAATACTGCCGCAGGATTCCTGAGTCCTTTATTTCCCCGGCAAAGGGCGGGTTGGTGAGTAATACGTCAAAATCAAAGTAATGGAAAGTTTTTTTATTGTCGGCGTTATCGGCTGAGCTGGCCAGATCCAAAAGTTTTTCCTGCAATTTGGATCGAGCGTCAAGCAAGATTTTTTCTTCGCCCTGCCACTCGCGCGGATCAAGCGTGTTTAGCTTGAACATATGCGACCGGCCGTCACCAGCGATGAGCATCAGTGCGCGTGAGACCTTTGAAATTTCTTCGGCAAAGTCAAGGCCCCAGACGTGCTCCTTGGCATATTCCTGCATGGCTTCATTTTTACCGTTTAAATATTTATCTCTCACCCAATACATCGCGGAAATCAGAAAACCGCCCGAACCGGCGGCGGGGTCAATCACATATTCATCTTTTTTGGGATCAAGCATTTTGACGGCCATGGCAATAACATGGCGTGGCGTAAAATACTGGCCCTTCTTGCCTTTAGCTACCTCGGGGATCAGATGCTCAAAAGCCTCGTCAATAATCTGTAGGTCGGAGCCGAAAAGCCGCGCTTTTTCCAATTCGCCCACCACGATTGAAAGATGCTCGGGCGAGAGATTAATGTTTTCTTGTTCATAAAAAGTACCGGGCCATTTTTTGATCGCGCTTTTGAAAAGGTCGTTGATCACCGCGTAGGTCTTGGTCGGATCTTTGTATTTTCTAAAATAAATTTCTTGATCTTGGCGATTGAGTCGCGCTTCGTTTTCGTCGTAGAGCTTGGCATAAATCAACTTGAAAACCTCGGTAAAAACATCCACGCCGGCGTTAGCCAGGACCAGCTCTTCCATTGATTCAATAATTTGTTTTAGGTCGGCTTTGGTTGTGGTGTAATCAAGCAATGTCTTTTTTGCCTCCAAGAGATCATCTATGGTTTGGCTCGCGAGCGGCAGGTCAGGCAAAGTGTCGTCAAACTCTTTGGGATAGGGACGATAGAGAATCACGTGATTTATTCCGTTGGACCAAAATCCAATTTCCGCGCCCTCGGCCGACAAATAACTTTTTAGCTGTTCAATGCCCTTTTTCTGAGTTGGACTTTTAACCTCAATGATTATATACGGTGTGATTTTATCTTTCTTATAAACTATAATATCCGCGGCCTTGGCGTGAATCTCGCGGCCGAAATGGATGCTCTTTTCCGTATCCAGCCGGTCAAGCGGATACTCGTAATGTTTGTTGAGTTTGTAGAGCCAAAGCTGACGAATAATTTCTTCCGGACGGCCCTTTTGTTTTGCCTCGTCAAAAACGACTCGGAGGTCGCCGGACTTTATGTCTTTGATATAAAATTTCCCCTTTTCCTCCTCGGTGATATTCAAAACTTCCTCAAGATTTATGTTTTCAAATTCTTTTAGACCATGGGCCATCTCGGAATCGCGAAAAACCTTATTAATTATTTCTTTTGTCCTTTTTGGCTTTTTAGTTGGCATAAAATTTTATCTTACCGGCTTCCAATAGCCGTTTTTTAAAACCGAGATTACTTTTCCCTTTAATTCCGTGTCGTCGGTAAATAATAAGTTTTTATATTTAGGATTTTCGGGCTTCAAATAAACATAAGGCGGTTTGTCTTCAGACATAAAACGTTTTACCGTTGAATCGCTTCCAACTTGCGCCAAAACAACCTCGCCGGAGACAAACTCTTTCTTGCTTTGCACCAAAATAACGTCTCCGTCGTCAATGCCAGCATTGATCATTGAATCGCCAGAAATTTTTAATAAAAAAACTTCATCCCGCAGCCGCGCCACTTCGCCCATTAGCGAGGGTAATGCCTGCCATTCGCCGGGAATTGTAATCGCTTCAATCGGCGCTCCCGCGCTTGTTACCCCTAAGAAAGCAACTAGCGGGGGCTTCCCCAACATTTCATATCCCAAAGGCAAAATGGCAATACTCCGTGCCGCGCCTTCATTTCTCTTTATAATTTTCTTATCATCCAGCTGCCTCAAAAGATCAATCACTGATTGATTGGAGGAAACATTGAGCGCATCTTTCATTTCTTCAAATGCCGGGGGATAACCAGTATCTTTTATATATTGGTAAATAATCCCTAAAAGATCTTTTTGTCTTTTAGTTATGCTGTTTTTCATACGTTTATATTATACCCGACTATTTCTTCTGGGGTCAAATAAATCTGTGGATAAATAAATAACCCGCCAAATTAGCGGATTATTATAAAGAATTAATTAAAATTATATTTACCATCGAGCACATGGCTGGGAGACTAGGATTCCCGCCTTCGCCCTTAGGGCTTCGGCCGGCAAGCGAACCATTTATCTTTTCTTCTCTCCAAAGCTGCGGGA
>CAZFGO010000013.1:0-6890 GCA_964518525.1 uncultured Gammaproteobacteria bacterium
CTGGTTCGGTCAAGATAAAAGTTATCAATAACTAAGTCGAAAATAATTTCAGTTAGCCATTGACTTTATTCTGCTATTTTACTATATTGATAACAACTAAACGCTCATTCTAAAAAAGCCAACTGAGACCCGGAAACCACCGAGGGAGAAAAGAAATGAAGCCAGAGGAAGAAGAATCAAAACAGCGATTCTTAGAAGCGGTGATAAAAGGCCAGCTTCTAATAGTAAGACTTTTTATTGAACAAGGTCTTAATATCTCCGACCCGGAAGGTTGTGGCGGCATTGCTCTGATCTGGGCAGCATCCCAAGGCAAGATCGAAATTATGCAGCTGCTCATTGATAATGGCGTCAACCTAAACGCTCAGGATCAATCAGGCAATACAGCCCTGATGTTTGCCGCCAGTAATGGGCACCTCGAGGCAGCGCAGCTGCTTCTTGACCACGGCGCTGATCCGAACCTCAAATCTAATATCGGCGCTACGGCCTTAATGCTGGCTATTGGTCAAGGTCACACTGAAATTATCAGACTCCTATTCAGGCGATGATCAATAAGCCTCAATCCCTGTCTCAAGACTAGACTGGCGTCGGGCGACCCCACAAACCAAGAGGAACCCAACTCTCAAGGCACAGATTGATGTGCCTTGATTTTTTAGAAAAATTTATCTGCCTAAAACCAATAACAACCGATCAAAAAACTCACCGCTTCAAAAGCAGTGAGTTTTTTGATTAACAACAAACTATTGAAACAAATTTTATCTCTTAGCCCATTGAGGTGCCCGACGAGCCCGCTTGAGTCCAGGTTTTTTCCTTTCCTTGACGCGCGCATCTCGAGTTAGGAACCCGGCCTTTTTCAATGATTTTCTAAAATTTATATCCAAAAGGAGTAGAGCTCGAGCAATCCCCTGCCTGATGCTTTCCGCCTGGCCGCGTTTACCGCCGCCCTGAACCAAAACCGAAACATCAACTAAACTATCTTGACCGGCCAGCTTAAGTGGAGCGGCAAGGATAGTTTGAAATTCAAAATAAGGAAAATAAACTTTCCAATCCTTCTGGTTGATGGTTATCTTGCCGCTGCCTTGAGGATAAACCCTCACTTGAGCAATCGAACTCTTCCTTCGTCCCAAACCATAGAAATAACGTGGTTTCGCTGAAGGTGCGGCCACGATCTCTTGTTTGCTCGGAATCTGGGGAACTGCTGCTGGTCGAACCACCGCCGCCTCTTCAACAATTTTAGCTGGCACTTTAGCCTTCGGTTTCTTGGTTATTTTTTTTATTGCTTTTTCTTTCGCCATGATAAAATCAATTAATTAACTAGTTCTTATAAAAATTTTAATCTCTTGATAAACTTTTTTTGTAATCTATTTTTGGGCAACATTCTCAAAACCGCCTGATGCAGAATTTGATCCGGCCTGGTCTTAAGCAAATCACTCACTTTAACAGTTTTCAAACCACCGAGATAGCCGCTGTGATGATGATAAACCTTGTCAGTTGGTTTATTGCCGGTTAACTTTATCTTAGCGACATTCTTGACCACCACAAAATCGCCGGCGTCAACATTGGGAGTAAAGTCGGCCTTATTTTTTCCACGCAAAATAATTGCGATCTTTGAAGCCAACCGTCCAAGGATTTGGTCGCTCGCGTCAATCTCATGAGTTTTACGATTGATTTTGTTGGACATAAGTGTTAATTAAACTAATTCAATTTGAACCAGTTCGGCACCATCGCCGCCTCGCGGCCCGATTTTAGTAATTCTCGAATAGCCGCCTGGGCGTCCCTGATATTTAGGACCCAAAACCTCCAAAACTTTTTTAACGGCATTCTCAGTATATAAATAACTCAGAAGTTTCCTCCGAGCAGTCAAATTATTTTCTCTTCCGACAGTAATTAATCTCTCCACAATCGGCCTCAGAGCTTTGGCTTTGGCCTCGGTGGTCTTGATTTTTTCATAAATAATCAAACTAGCAGCCAAATTCCGCAGCAGAGCTTCGCGGGCCGATTTTTTTCGATCTAGAGTTTTTCCTTTTTTCCTATGCCTCATAGAAATTGGTAAACTAATTTAGGCCTTAACTTTCTTAGGGCGACCTCGTTTCTTTTTCTCCTTCACTTCCTCTTTGGCTTTTGGCTTCTCTTCCTCTACCCTTATTTCTTCTTTAGCCATTTCCTTCACTTCCCCGACCTCCTCAGCTTTTTCCTTTGGCTGATCGAAAGCCAAAAGCAGTTCGAAATAGTCGTTCAAGGTACTAACGGCTTGCTTCAGGGCCTCTTTCGGCGATATGGTTCCATCCGTCTCGATATTCAAAGTTAATTTATCGTAGTTAGTGATCTGGCCAACGCGAGTATCTTCAACCTTAAAACCAACGTTGCGAATCGGCGTAAAAACCGAATCAATCGCGATCGTCCCGAGTTCCAAATCTTTTTTATCTTGACTTTCGGTCGGAACATAGCCCCGGCCCTGGCTCGCAAAAATTTCAATTTCCAATTCGGCTTTGTCATTGGTCAAGGTAGCAATCGGTAAATCAGGATTAACGATCTCGACCTGACTAGACTTTTCAATGTCTTTGGCCTTAACTTCTTTCTTGCCCTTGATTTTGAGAGTCAACCTCACGGGCTCTTCGCTGAAGATCCTTAATCTTAACTGTTTTAAATTTAAAATAATCTCAATCACGTCCTCCTTAATGTAAGGCAGAGAGGAAAATTCATGAGTCACACCCTTGATCTTTACTGCCGTCACAGCCGCGCCGGGTAAGGAAGATAATAAAACTCTTCGGAGCGCATTGCCAAGCGTGGTGCCATAACCTTGATAGCAAGGCTCCACTACTAAGATGCCTTCATTTTTATTCTTGCCTTCTTTAAAATCAATTTTAGACGGCAAAAGGATCTGCTCCATAAAATTTTAAGTAAAATAATTAATGAGCGATTTAAAATATCGCTGACTATCTCGAATAAAATTCAAGGATTAATTTAACATCAAAATCTTCTCTCAAATCTTCTTTGGTCGGCTGAGTTAAGATTTTCCCTTGCAGGTTTTGATTATTAAGCGTGAGCCAGCTCATCAATTCGCGATTCTTTAATTCTTCGCCTAGATTCTTGAAGATGGCTAAATTCAGGCTCGAATCTTTAATCGCAATAGTCTCACCCGGCCGCACCTGGTAAGAAGGAATATTAACTTTTCGACCATTAACTAAAATATGGCTGTGACTAACCATTTGACGGGCCGCGGCTCGCGATTTAGCGAAACCCAAGCGATAAATAACATTATCTAAACGCATCTCTAGGGCTTTAAATAACAGTTCGCCTGTGTCACCTTTTTTGCCAATCGATTTCAGATAATAATTCTTAAACTGGCGTTCCCTCAGACCATAAATTCTTTTGGCCTTTTGCTTTTCGCGCAACTGCAAGCCATATTCAGTCGGCCGAGCTTTGCTGGTTTTGGTGCCGTGGCTACCCGGCGGATAATTCCTTTTGACAATCGCACATTTGGGCGTATAACAACGTTCGCCTTTCAAAAAAAGCTTCTTTCCTTCTCGCCGACATAATTTACATTGTAAGCCTAAATCTTTCTCCATGGATTTTTAGAGAATTCAAAAATCTAAAATAAATTAGACTCGCCGCGGACGCGGTGGCCGACAGCCACCGTGGGGTATCGGCGTCAAATCCTGAATTGATAAGATATTTAAACCATTGGCGTTTAGCGCTCGCACCGCCGCTTCTCGGCCAGAACCAACTCCCTTAACAAAAACATTGACATCTTTCAGGCCATAGTCCTTAACCTTTTCGGCGACATTACGGACAATCACGCCGGCTGCGTAAGGAGTCGCCTTTTTCGGACCCCGGAAGCCCACCTGACCAGCGCTCGACCAGGCCAAAAGATTACCATTTTGGTCCGTCAAACTGACAATAGTATTGTTATAAGTCGCCTTGATATAAACGCGGCCATGAAAAACCTGTTTCTTGATCTTTTTGCCTCGCGGCGCTCGAACTTTCTTGACTTCTTTCTTGGGCTCGGCCTCAACTGGCGCCGTCACCGGCGCTGACTCAACCTCAGCCTTCACTTGATCAATTTTATTTTCTTCATCCATATTTGGTTTAAAATTATTTTGAGCTAGATTTCACTAAAAACTCTTTAGGTTTTTTGAGCGGGTGGTTTCCGTCCACTGCCCATAGTCCTGCGAACGTTTCCCCGAACCGTCCGAGAATTAGTCTTGGTCCTCTGGCCACGCACTGGCAAATTCTTGACATGCCTCAGGCCGCGATAGCTACCAATTTCTTTTAATCTTTTGATATTCAATAAAATTTCTCTTCTCAAATCCCCTTCCACTTTAAAATTCTTGACTGCCTCTTGCAATCTAATTACTTCGTCTTCTTTGAGATCCTTAGTGCGAGTTGAGGGATTGAGCTTGGCCTGGGCAATTATTTTTCTCGCCGAATTAAAACCGACGCCGTAGAGATACGGCAGAGCAGCTTCGATTCTTTTATTGGCTGGCAAAGTTACGCCGGCGATTCTTAACATAGTGATTAAAAAAAATTAACCCTGACGCTGTTTATGTTTGGGATTTTTACAAATACAAACCAAATGGCGCTTACGCCGAATGATCTTACAATCTTTACAAATTTTTTTGACTGAGGATCTTACTTTCATTTCGATTAGGAATTCGATGGAAAAAATTAAAAACGATAAACAATCCGACCCTTAGTTAAATCATAGGGCGTGATCTCAACTTTCACTCGATCACCGGGTAGTAATCGAATCTTATTCAACCGCATCTTACCCGAGAGGTGGGCTAAAATTAGGTTACCGTTCTCAAGTTTGACTCGGAACGTGGCCGCGGGCAAAAGCTCTTCAACCGTCCCAATGGCTTCAATAAAATCTTTCGATGATGGTCTCGCTTGCCCGACTGATTGTTCCATAATTTAATTTTTTTTACTAATTAATCTTCGGCCCAAAAATTAACGAAAAATAAAATTCTTTGTAGGCCAAACCCACAAGAATTTCATTATTAAGCTAAATAAATTTTAGGGACCTTTTCTGCCGTTATTTATTACATTATATAATAGTCTCAAATTTTGTCAAGTAAAAATCTTAAATTACCCTTCAAGTAATATTTTTATTTAATCTTAGCCAATTTTTACTCCAAAATTGCTTTAATTCGTCGTACGCCAGCGGAGCTAGCTTCTTCTTTGATAATCTTAAAATGACCAAGTTCCCCCGTATTCTTAACGTGTGGACCGCCGCAGAATTCCTTGGAATAGGCTTGGGGCGAATCGATCGGACCGCCAATACTATAAACCTTCACTCGTTCACCGTATTTCTCGCCAAAGAGACCAATCGCACCAAATTTTTTGGCCTCGGCTGGCGTCGTTTCCGTCATAAAAACCGGCAACCGCTCTTTAATTTTCTGATTAACAATGGCTTCAACCTTTTTAATTTCTTCAGGTGTCATCTTTTTGTCATAAGCAAAATCAAAACGTAATCGCTCAACCGTGATATTTGATCCCCGCTGAAGAACTTGCGGCCCCAAGACATCGCGCAGGGCCTGATGCAGCAGGTGAGTCGCGGTATGGTACCTAGTTGATTGTTCGCTCGTATCGGCCAAGCCACCCTTAAATTTCTTTTCCGCTCCTCGACGAGAGACCTCTTGGTGTCTTTGGAGTTCCTCGCGAAAAACTGCCACGTCAACCAAAAGATGTTTAGCTTGGGCTAATTCAATAATCATCTCGATGGGAAAACCGTAGGTCTGATATAAATCAAAGGCTTCGTGACCATCGATCACCGCTGCCTCAAATTCTTTCAGCGAAATATCGGCTCCTAATTTAGCTAATTCTTTTCGATAATCACCGCCACTCCTTTTCTTTTCAAAAATTTCTTTCAAGATTTCTTTTTTATCAGCCGAGAGCATTATTTTATAAAATAACCCTTCTTTGATCGGCGTTTTCTGAAAAAAAATTTTTTGCGATCTCTTGATTCCCTCGGCTAAACCTTCTTTAAATCTCTCCTCCTCTTTGACCAGCTGATTAATAATCAGATCTCGATTATCTCTGAGC
The DNA here is from genome assembly GCA_964518525.1 of uncultured Gammaproteobacteria bacterium. Classification (GTDB taxonomy): domain Bacteria; phylum Patescibacteriota; class Patescibacteriia; order JAGVFQ01; family JAGVFQ01; genus CAZFGO01. The sequence continues at coordinate 6,043 of CAZFGO010000013.1, forward strand.
TCGGGATAAGCTTGCTCATAGAGCTTGATCACCCCCTCAGCAATTTTAAAAATAAAAATTTCTTTAAGTTCAATCATCTGGCCATATCTAATTGCTCGACGTATCAACCGGCGCAGAACATAACCCTGATCAACGTTGGATGGCGTCACCCCCTTGGGATCACCCAGAATAAAAGTGGCGGCCTTAAGATGATCGGCGATAATTCTAAATTCTCGCTTGTGATCCTGGTATTTTTTTTTGCTCAAGGATTGAAGTTGATCAAATAAAGGAATAAATAATTCAGTGTCAAAAACGCTCTCTTTTCCGTTCAAAGCGGCGAGGGTTCGTTCGAGCCCCATGCCAGTATCAACGTTTTTTTGAACTAACGGTTCATACTTTCCCTCGGCAGTCTTATTATATTGCATAAAGACATCGTTCCAGATTTCGACCCAGCGAGCATCTTTCGGATCAAAAACTTTTGGCGCTGCTTCCCGACCAACCCAATAAAACATTTCGGTATCAGGACCAGTTGGCCCAGTGGCTCCAGCCGGACCCCACCAATTATCTTCCTTAGATAAACGGGCGATCCGTGAATCGGGCACGCCGAGTTGGCTCCAGATTTCATAAGCCTCTTGGTCAAATGGCGCGTTCTCATCGCCGGCGAAAACCGAAATCGCTAGCCTCTTTTTATCCAGGTTAAGCCAGCGGGGCGAAGTCAAAAATTCCCAGGACCATTCGATTGCTTCTTTTTTAAAATAATCTCCGAGTGACCAATTGCCAAGCATCTCAAAAAAGGTCAAGTGAGTATTGTCGCCGACTTGCTCAATATCGCCGGTGCGTAGACATTTCTGAACGCTCGCCAATCTTTT
>CAZFGO010000013.1:6990-23267 GCA_964518525.1 uncultured Gammaproteobacteria bacterium
TTATTCGATCACTCCCCCGCCGAGCATCTCCTGGCCGCGATAGAAAACCACTGATTGTCCCGAGGTCACTGCTCGCTGAGGTCGATCTAAAATAATTCGATAACGCTTCGGGCCGATTTTCGACTTGATCGTGGCCGTAGCCAAAGGCGCCTGGTAACGGATTTTAACTTTCACTTTGGTCGGCAAGATGGGTTCTTGACTGATCCAATTCACGGCCTTGGCCTTAAAACTATTTCTAAATAGCTTCGGATCATCGGGATCAGCCGTCACCCATAAAATATTTTTCTTGGGATCGATCTTAAAAATATAATAGGGCCGGCCGCCACCAAGGCCCAAACCATGGCGCTGACCAATGGTATAAAATTGAATGCCACGATGTTCACCCAAGACCTCGCCTTTTGGCCCCAAAACCAAACCTCTTTTTTCCGGCAACCACTGATTCAAAAAATTTCTAAAGTCGACCTGGCCGACAAAACAAAGACCTTGCGAATCTTTACGCTCGGCATTAGGCAAACCAAATTTTCTCGCCAATTGGCGCACTTGCGGTTTCTCATAATCGCCAATCGGAAAGAGACAGTAACGTATTTGATTCTGCTTTAGGGTCCATAAAAAATAGGATTGGTCCTTATGCTTGTCTAGGCTCATGAGCAACCGCTGATCCTTGGTTCCAGCTTTTCGGAGATAATGTCCCGTGGCAATAAAATCAGCTCCGGACTTTTTGGCTCGCCGGAGAAAAAGACCAAATTTTATTTCTCGATTACATCTCACATCCGGGTTCGGCGTCCGCCCGGCCCGATATTCTCGGAGCATGTTTTTGATCACCGCGGCTTGATATTCTTTGGAAAAATTCCAAGTGAAGAAAGGGATGCCAATCTTGGCCGCAGCCTGGCGAGCACTTTCTCGATCCTCTTGCCAGGGGCAATCTTTGAAATTGTTTTTTGAATTGGCCGACGGAAAATCGCTATTATGCCAGTTACGCATAAAAACGCCAGTGACATCATAGCCCTGCTGTTTAAGCAGGGCAGCGGCCACGGAACTATCCACTCCACCGGACATGGCAACAAAGATTTTTATTTTATTTCTAATTGTGGCCATATATAATATATATAAAATCAAATACATTTTTTCGATATTATAACAATAAATCCAAAAATTTTCTAGTGATAATAAAAAGATAGGGGCAGATCAATGATCTACCCCTACTTAGATGGGTGCTCTCGAATCGCCTCCTTCAAGCTTGAGGCAAAAGGAACTTCAGGATGACTCGAAAACCAGGTCCAATTGGCTCGACTCCCAATTCTGCTTCTTTGGGTTCGAGCAGACTCTTGGCCACAGCCAGCCTTTGATCGATCGATTCCTTGGGGACTTCCGGTTTGGTCATGCCCGCATCGGTTTTCAAACCGAGTGCGTTCTGCCTCACTTCCTCGGGAAGATACATTTTCACGATCGCGTCGTGAATGTGAGCATGAGCTGTGCCGCTGCCGGGCTGATAGGATGCGAGGCCGCCATGATCTTCCCAAATCAGATAAAGCAGATTCTTGACTTTGAGAAGATAAACAAAGATGATACCGCGCTCGCTACCGCCGTAACTCTTCTGGGAGTTGGAAAAGAGCTCTTCGACAATATAGGCCAGCATGTCTGACCCTACCTTGCGTTGCCCCTTCCCGCTCTGATCAAAAAAGCGGTATTTCTTGTCGAGCACTTCTCTCAGCCAAATGATCACGGCTGATTGATGCGCCGGTTTGGTCAAAATCAAGAGGTTGTCACCTTCGCCCTTAATCTTAACCTGCAAGGCTCCGGCGCGCAGTTTCTTGCTCTCGGCCAAAACCCCTTTCACAACTTCAAAGCCGATTTCGGCCTTCCCCAGGGCGCTTCTCATGGCATCGACCTCGGGCGAGAAGGCTTCAACCTTGCCGATCTCGGCCTTGGCGCTTAAAGCTTGATCTCGCAGCTCCTCGGGAAAATCACTCGAACCCAGCACCGTCTCCAAAGAACCAACGAAATCTTCCTTGGAAACACCCTGGACTTCAATGAGAGGGCTAGTGATCTTTCCCTTAAATCCCGGATCGTTCAATTGCGAACCGCAAGCAAAAACAACTGAGCTCTTTTTGTGCTCATGATAGAGCGAACTGAGCGTGCCCTGAATTCGGGAGCGAATTGAGGAAAGCAACTCCAGATCGATGATCAGATCCCAGAGACCTTCATCAAGTTCACCCCTAATTCCTTGCTCACGATCGCCCAAAATGAACAAATTGAATCTTTCGCCCTCGCTGGCACTGCCAAGTCCGGAGAGAATTAAAACTGCTCTCCGATTCTCCTCGTCCTTGATTAATCGAACCCGGAAAGTCTTCTTACTATCGTCTCGATCTAGTCTTTTTTGGATCATCTTGGCTCCTTTTTTAAGGCTTCGTTTAAAGCCCGGTTAAAATGTTTTTATTTTCAAGGAACTCGATTCATCTCACCTTAGCAAAATAAATCAAATTTGTCAACTATAAAAGTATGTACCTAAGAAATGGTGATATCGCTGTGGGCCTACCCTGTCTACCGGCAGACAAGCTGTCGCCAGACAGACAACCGAAGCGAGTATGCCAATCTCTTCGGGTCGTTACAACCAGCCAGTCGGCAATCTAAATAATGACAATTTCCCGTAATTGCAAGGAGCTCTATCAGAGCAAAGATAAAGATTGCTTCGTCGCCCCTCGACAAGCTCGGAACTCCTCGCAATGACAGAAAATTGTCATTGCGACCCCGCTTCAGCGGGGGAAGCAATCTCTAAAGTCATCCCGAATCTATCCTGCAGTATAGAGGCCCGCAATAACAATTAAATAAAGCCGGCCAATTCAGGCCTGGCTTTAGAATTAAATTAAATTAATCTGATTTCTTATGGAACCACAATGACTTGACCTTTCATAAAAGGATGAATACTACAATAATAATTAAACGTCCCGGCCTGATTGAAAGTCTGCCGATAAGTTTGGCCTGTGGCCAGGAGATCACTATTCAAATTATCGCCGGTGATCGTATGGCCGACCGGATCGGTATTAAGCCAAGTCACAGTTGAGCCGACTCGGATCGCAACCGTGCTCGGATCAAAAGCAAAACCAGAAATTTTCACTTGTGGCGATTTCTCTGGCACCAGCGATCGACTATTACTCGACGGCTGAGCGGGCAAAAAATTTTTTAGTCCGAAATAAATAACTCCTCCAATGATTAATAATGCCACAATTATAATACTGACGATCACACTTCTTTTCATAAATTTATTCCGACTATTTTATTCTAAAATTAAAGAACCAAACGCCTAAGCCGTAAAGCGCATGGAAGACGATTACGAGAACGATCAGAGCCGCATTGATCTTATGATAACGCAAGAGCTCGGGACGACCGTGCACCATCATGAGACCAAGGATAATCTGAAGAGCGACCAAGAAAAGTAAAATAATTCCGAGCCAAACATAAATCGGCTTATCGAAGATCAATGGCACGGTAGTTAAAAAATTCATAGATTCCTAAATTAAACTAATAAACCACTCTAGATTTTATCAAAAATAATCTTTGAAGTAAATTATTGATTCCGTTTCTGGGTCAGCAGTAATTGATAGAGTTCTTCAAAACGATCTAAAGTCTTATCGAAAGAATGATTTTTGACCAACTCCAAACTTTTTTCACTCATTGCCCTTCTTTGCGTTTGATCACCAAGGATTTTAATCAACTCTTGGGCCAGCTCAATTTCATCATCGGGCCTAAAAAGATAACCATTAATCCCCTCTTTCACTAATTCTGGTAAAGCGTTGGATCGAGCGGCCACGACGGGCAAACCAGAAGCCATGGCCTCAAGAGTCGCGATGCTTTGCAATTCAGCCACGCTGGCAATAGCAAAAACCTGAACCAGACTATAAAGGTTAGGCAGATCAGCATCGGGAATAAATCCAGTAAGAGTTATTTGTTTCCGAACACCGAGCTCTTGGGCCAGATTTTTAAGCCGGGACTCGTCGTTACCAACGCCGACCAAGACTAGTTGAGCCGGCATTTCTTTTAGAACCAAAGCCAAGGCCCGAATTAAAACCATAACTCGCTTCTCTTCTTCTAGACGGCCAACGTAAAGAATGATCGGCTGATCTCCCAAGTGATAACGCTCCCTAAGATAAGACCCGTTATTTTTATTATTAAAAATCTTGAGATCAATGCCGTTAGAAATGACAATGATTTCTTTTTTAAAACCAAATCTTTTTAAGAGATCAGCAGCGGTTTGGGTTGGCGTCGTGACCAGATTAAATTTGCTAAAAAGCCGAACACACTGATGCCACATAAACCTTTTCAAGGCCCGGCCTAAGAGTGGCGGCAAATAAAGATAGTGAACTAAATTGTCGGGCATGAAGTGATTGGTTCCAATCACTGGTAAGCCCAATCTTTGGGCGGCTTTGAAAACTGAGGTACCGACAAAAAAATGGCTTTGGATATGGATTAGGTCAGGCGCTTCTTTTTGCATCAACTCAAAAATTATTCGGTCGGCGAAGGGCGCAGTTCGATAAAGCTTATTTAGAATAGTAGGAACTGATCGGATGTGAGCGACCCTCACTCCATCCTCCTGGTCAACCGAAGTTTTAAACCTCCGCGCCGGAGTAAAAACCGAAACCTGGTGACCGCGCTGGGCGAGGCCAGTGGCCAAGCGATAAGTAAAATAAGCGGCGCCATTGGTATCGGGGTGATAGGTTTCAGTGGCGAGTAGTATTTTCACGTTTTTTTCTCCGCTGCCGATAGCGATAGACTAGGGAGATAAAAATTATAATTAAAAGTATCAAGATGAAAACAACGAAACTATCAATCAAATAAAAAAAGTTAGCCAGGTTCTGCCAACTCTTATTTAGAATCAGGCCAGCAAAAATAAAAAAAGAGCTCCAAGTAATCGTCCCCAGGCTCGAATAAGTGATGAATTGACGATAGTTTATTTTCAAAATGCCGGCGGCAGCCGAAGCATAAATCCGAACAAAAGGAATAGTTCGACCTAAAAAAATATCAAACTTGTTATTGATCTTTTTTTCAACTTGATTCAGCCTCCGCTCGCTAATCAAAAATTTACCGTACTTCAGGATGGCTGGCCGACCTAATTTTAAGGCTAACCAATAAAATAAAGAGGCGCCCAAAATGTCCGCCGCCAATGCCACGAGCAAAACTAAAAAGAAGTTGACATTTTTTTCCGCTATCTGATAGCCGGCGAATGTCAAAAGTATCTCATTGGGTAGAGGTACTGGAATACTAATCTCCTGGCCAAAAACCGAAACAAAAATAGCCAGGTAGAGATAATTTTTAATCAAGTAAGACAAATAAGCAGCCATTTTCTCTTTTTTTAATCGTCTCTGGCGGTATTTTTAAATTATATCAAATTGCCAAATTTAAGTATATGCTTATCCAACAAACCTCGCCTCTTAAAATCAAACAATCTAAATATTTTAGGCTTGCTTGACAGTTAAGCTAATTTAGAATAATTTAAGTTAAACCGTTCATTGAAAAAACCAAATACAAAGGAGATCAACTATTATGAAATTGAGAGGAATTGACTTTGGTTCGATCTTCTTGGCTTCGGGAACACTAAATTTCTTTGGCCAAGGTTGGCCCTATCATCGCCTCTTTAAATTACTCTTTCCCGGACTTTTCGATTTTCGGGGTGCTACTTTCATCAGCAAAACCACCACTCTCGGACCTCGCCTGGGCAATCTGTCCTTAGGATTTGATCTCGAGCCAACCGAATGGTTCCCGCGTTGCATCCGGGTTTATCCCTGGAGCGGAATGGTCTTAAATTCGGTGGGCCTAAGCGGACCGGGTGCTAACTTTTTGCTCCGAGAAAATCGCTGGCAAAAGCTCAAGGAACCATTTCTGATTTCCTTTATGCCAACTGGAGCGATTTCTCGAACTCGGCTCGAGGAAACCAAGATCTTTATTGATCTGCTCGCGACTCATTTGCCTGAATTCCAAGCGCCGATCGGACTTCAACTAAATCTCTCCTGTCCGAACACTGGTCACAATACCACTGAACTCGTGACCGAAGCTTTGTTGCTTCTCGAGATCGCGGCTCGGCTGGGCCGACCACTTGATCTCAAGATCAATGCCCTAGTCAAAGTCGAACTCGTCAAAGAGATTGCTGATTCGAAACTCTGCGACGTGATCACCTGTTCCAACACTATCCCCTGGGGTGAACTGACCGAAGAGATCGACTGGGTTCGACTTTTTGGCAGTACTCAATCACCTTTGGTTGATTTTGGTGGCGGTGGCCTTTCTGGCCGACCGTTACTACCGATTGTCACTGACCGAATCAGAAGATTCCGCGATGCCGGCATCGCAATCAAACTCAAAGCTGGCGGCGGAATCCTCGAGAAAGGAGATGTCCTTAAAATGAAACAAGCCGGAGCTGATGCGGTTGAAATCGGGAGCGTGGCCATCTTAAGACCCTGGCGCGTTGGCCCGATCATCCGCCTGGCTAATCAGATCTTGGGAGAAAATCATGAGTAAAAAAGTCTTAGCCATCCGTCAACCCGACGATTTTCATGTTCACCTGCGCGATGGTGAGCAGTTGATCTGGGTTCTGCCTTTCACCTGCCTCTTTGGTCGAGCCGTGGCTATGGGCAATTTAGCTCGATCGGTAACCACGGCCGAAGACGTCAACGACTATCGCCAGTGGATCCTCAAATTCAGTGAGCATGGCTTCAAGCCGATCATGTCAGTGATGCTCACGGCCAGAACTACGCCCCAGATCTTGGAGCAAGCCGCGGCAGCTGGTGCGCGGGTCCTCAAGTTCATTCCCGGCTCAACTTCAACCAATTCAGCGGATGGCATCGGTCTACTCAATCTCAAGGACTATTATCACGTACTCGAAGCAGCTGAGAGGTTGGGTCTAATCCTGGCTGGCCATTGGGAATTACTCAAAGGCCCTGGAGCCGAAGCACCGTTACCCGAACCAGAACGCGAGGAAATGGCCCTCTTCACTTTGAGGCAAATCATCAACGATTTCCCCAAATTAAAAATCACCGCCGAACACGCGAGCACCGAGGCTCTGATCGAACTCGTGGCCAAATCTCCACCCAACGTGGCAGCGACGCTCACGGTCCATCACGCCCTTCTGACTTCCGAAGATGTGCTCGACGAACCAGGTCAAATCAAAAACCCCTTGCTTTACTGCAAACCAATACCAAAATCCACGGCTGATCGCGAAGCCGTCATTCAGGCCATGACGAGCGGCAACCCCAAATTCTTTTTTGGGTCTGATTCCGCTCCTCATCCGGTGATCAAGAAAAGAGCCGAACCTCCAGCCGCCGGCATCTTCACCGCACCAGTGGCTCTACCCCTTCTGGCCGAGATCTTTGAAAAACAAAATGCCCTGAACCGATTGGAAGATTTCGTTTCCCGCTTCGGCGCCGAGTTTTATGGCCTGCCCTTAAACGAAGGGCAGATTACCCTGAAACGTCAGAGTTGGAAAGTGCCAGACAGCCACCGAGGCATCCCGGTCTTTTGGGGGAACAAAAGAATCAAGTGGCAAGTTAGTCGCTTGAGATTAAACTAGAATGTCAAAGCCACCACGGCTCTCACCGGGTGGCTTTTTTCTAAATATTCAATCACTAATCGTAAATCGCTTTGAGATTATTGGCCAGGCGAAGCACTTTGTCTCGGTCTGGGCCAGTTACAACGATGTAATAATCCGTGCTCGAAATTCGAGCCTGAGTGCGACCAGCATAATCAATAATTTCCATCTGGCCATTATTATAAGACCAATTCCGATCATATTTGGGCCGAACCAAAACTGCTACCAAATTAGCCGCACTACCCCAGGCCGCGCCATTGGGACCGACCACTGCCTCTTTAACTCGAAAATAAAAAACTGGCGGTAAAAAAGCATTGCCCTGAGTCGCTTGCTTGGTCACGCCCGTAAAACCAGCCGCGGCTACTTGATCGGTCGTGATATTAACCGGCTTAGTCACCACTGGTGTCGGTGCGGTATTAGTATTAACCGAACTATTCTGATTAAGCATGTTAGCGTTGGCATTAGTGGCTGCACCGGCGTTAGTTTTATTAATACTAGTATTATTAGAATTATTGGTATTAGTGTAATAAATTTGAGCCAAAGTTCCCAAACCCAGAAGTGAAAAACCAATCACCAGAATAATAATTGTCAATTTTAAATAAGAAGAGACTGACATAAATTTTAATTAATTGTTTATCTAAGTTAGATAATATTATATTATCATATTAAATGCCGAGAGTAAAACAATCCTGCGCTTATCCCCAACTAGTGCAAAGACCTCCTCGAGAACACTATCTGTCATTGCGAGGAGCTCCGTCAAGGCGGAGCGACGTGGCAATCTTTACAAAATAAAATGTGGTTGCCTCATCACTCCTCATCAAGGTAGGGATTGAGATTGCTTCCCCCGCTAAAGCGGGGTCGCAATGACAGTAAATCCGCTTTTAATATGACAGGGAAATTAATCGACGCAATTCATTCATTGGAGTAGCAGACTTTAGCCTGCCTACCGCAGGCAGGTCTGCGCAACGAAACCGAAGCTTAGAATTTGTCACCGACCGGCAATCAGCTCCGCCAAGCCAAGTAGAAAAGGTCGCGACCATTCCCTGCTCTGGCCCCAAGACTTTGTTCTCGGGGTCTTTTATTTTAAATAAATCAGATAAACATCACCGTAGGTAAAAAAAGCATCGCCAGCAAAATTCTTACCCAAAATATGACCAACAAATGGTTCTTTTGAAAATTTGGCCACCACTTCAACTTTTTTTAAATCGTTAAACATAACCTCACGTTCGGAATCGATATCAGGATCAATTTCATGAACCAGGGGTAACTTCTTGTTCAAACCTCGATCCAGGCTCGCCGTGCCCACGTAGATCCGCTCGCCATCGGCTAGCTCAAAATTAGTCTTCCAAACTCGGGCGTGGTGCCGCTCCCGAACATTATTGGCTAGGGTTGGCTTCTCAAAACCGAAGTCATTAACTTGATGATTCCAAAACGAAGGCGTCATAGGAGCTTCCGGGTAACTCTTTTTTAAAACGGCTGATTTAGCCAACTCTGATAAGGTCGCCAGGTTGGGATTATTAGCCAGGTACCAACCAGCTTTATTAAAATCTTTAATCAAACTATCATCATCTTTGGTGATCACGATAAAACTCAAAGGCTCTTGCCGGTCGCCAATCAAAGTTTCAGTATAACGTGACAAGCTATTCTTGCCAGAAAAAATATCAAGAACGTTGCTAACCGTCTCAGTGATTTCTCCCTGATCCATTGGCGCTAAAAGCGGCGGCCGATAACGAATGGCTAAAATAAGATAGGCACCTAACCAAGCTAAAACTAAAATCAGAAAGCCGATCTTGACTCTAAAAGTGGCTGACGCGCTCGGTCGCCGCTCGCCAGTTTTAGCCGTCAGCCATTCGGCCAAATTAATTCCCAAGATCAACCAAAGAGAGCCCAAGAGATAGCCGCCAATCACATCACTAAAAAAATGGACTCCTAAATATAATCGACTAAGACCAATGGCCAAAATCACCACCAGACCGATAAAAAGTAAATTAACTTTTCTTTGCCAGATTTTAGTCTGGCGGATTAAAAAGTAAATAATAAAACCGTAAAAGGCCACGGCCAAAGTCGCGTGTCCACTTGGGAAAGAGAAGGAACTTTCTAAATAAGCGGCTACTTCGGGCCGCGGTCGATGAATTAAATCTTTACCCAACAAATTGGTGAGGGCAGCGCCAATCACTGTTAACCAAAGCGGCATGAGATAGGAACGTTTTGGCCAGAGCCAAAGAATAAGCGAAAAAATCACGACGCCAACTAAAATTGCTTGTGCTTGACCGAGAACCGTTACCCAGAGAAAAAATTTAACCAGTGCGGGATAACGAAAAGCATAAAAAAGATTTGCGATCTGCATATCGACGGTGATGATGTCGGCCGAAGTAATTACCTGCCTGATTATGCCCAAGAATGAAAAAAGAGCATAAAGGAAAGCGATTACCAAAATCGTCAAAGGCAAACCAAAAAATCTTTTGATCTCGAGTCTCCGCTTCAAGAAACGCGAAGTTTTGGGATATCGACTAGCTATCCTTCTCACATCGGGATTTGAAACGATAGCGGTACCAATCGATTTGAGCAGCGATTTAATCAGAGCGAAGAATTGCCGACCTTGATTGATAATCAGCCATTCCAGCAAATAGATTAAGGCAACAACGGCCACCAGGACTAGGATAAAAATACTGACACGATCGGACCAAGCTTCAAGACCAAGCCAAGCCTGGCCCAGAAGATAACCTAAAATCGAATAACCTACGGCCCAAGTGATTGCCCCAAGAGCTTCCCAAAAAATAAATTGCTCAAAACCAAGTCGAGTTGCACCAGCGACAAAAGCAATAACCGGTCTAATCCGGCCAATGAATTTGCCTAAAAATAAACTCGCCGCGCCGCGCTTTTTAAAAAACTCCTCGCCGGCTTCGAGATAACCGCGTTCGAGCAGCCGCTTTCTAAATAATAAACGACCCGTTCTCCGAGCAAAATAAAAACTCAAAAGATCGCCAAGTATTAAACCAGCGGCGACCAACCAAATTAAATCACCAAGATCAATCAGTCCTTTAGCTGAAAGAAAACCAGCCAGGATCACTAAGATCAATCCCGGTATAATTAAACCAGTGAAAACCAATGACTCGGCCAAGGCCGCTAAAAAAATTAGCCCGCCGCCAAGCAAACTGAGGTGCTCCAGAGTGGGTAGAAAATTAAACATAGCGATTCGTTTTATAAACCATAAGTTTTAAGATCAGCATTGCCAATTCGCTGGCGTCGCAAGTTATAAAGACGGCTCGAACATTGGGTGGTGGAAGAAATAATCGAATAGGCGCCAAGGAATCCATCTTTCTTTAGAATCTCGATCACTCGATCATTAAATAAACCGTAAGGATAAGTAAGAATCTTTACTGTCTGACCAAGCCGCTTCTCTAACTCGGCCTGTCCCTTGATGATCTCGGATTGGGCTTGATCATCGGTTCCGCGCGTCAAGGGAAAATGAGACCAAGTCTGATCATAGACTCGCACTAAATTAGAACCAATCATCTCCTTAAGCTCGGCCCAACTTAGGTAATCGGGATCACCGATGAAACCAGCCGAAATCATTAAATTTAGAATCAAACCATATTTCTTGGCAATGGGGAAAGCATAGATATAAGCATCCTTATAACCATCATCAAGAGTAATGACCACCGGCTTACCGGACAAGGTTTCGCGCTTCCTAAGAGCCTGGACCAGATCTTCCGCGGTCAAAGCTTGATATCCCTGATCAACTAGGTATTTCATCTGACGATCAAAATAATTCACTTCCACCGTAAATTTTTTCTGCTCCAAAGTTTTTGATTGATCGTAAGGCCGAATATGATGATATATTAAAACCGGAACTTTAAGACAAAAATCGCTGGCCTGATCCCCCTTAGTCGAATCCTCGATCGGTTCGGACTGATTCTTGAGACTAGTTCGCTCTTGCCGAGTAAAGGCAGCGCTTTCCAAGCTAAGAATCGAATTTGGCGCGTCAGGTTTAAGGGTCGGGCCGACTTGATTCCAGAGAGACCAAAGACTTCTCGCACCCTGATCCACAACTAGACCAAATAATAAAATTAAGAGTAGTAAAGGCAGGGACCAAAAAATAAATTTCAACTTATTCATTATTAAAAAATAATCTTTCCAAAAAATCTAAACCTTGATCTTGAATCTATTTTACCAAAATTAAAACAATTAGAATAGTCTAGCTCTAATCCGAAACCAAAAGACAGCGTCGGGCTGTTCTTGGCGGACTTGATTAGATTGATCTTCTTTACTGGCGTGAACGACGAGCCAATCTAATCCGATCTGTTTCTCTAAGCAATTGTTTGCGGAGGCGAATACTCTTGGGGGTTATTTCTAAATATTCATCCTCAGCCATGATTTCCAGCCCCCGCTCCAAAGTTAATTTTAAGGCCGGCACGAGCTGGATGGCCTCGTCGGAAGTGGAAGAACGCATGTTGGTCAAATTTTTTCCTTTAATCGGATTGACGGTCAAATCATTGCCTTTGGTAACATCGCCAATCACCATGCCCTCGTAAACTTCGGTAGTGGGTTCAATATAAAGATTACCTCGCTCTTGAAGATTCTCTAGGGAATAAGCCAGGGCCTTGCCGGTCTCGAGTGAAATCATGGAGCCGACTTCTCGTTTTTTGATTTCACCGGCAAAAGGTCGAAAGCCGATCATCCGGCTGCAGAGAATACCCTCGCCATGGGTATCAATAATAAATTGACTGCGATAACCCAAGAGACCGCGAGTCGGCACTTCAAAGATCAATCTGGCCTGATTGCCAAATTGTTTCAAACTTTTAAGCAAGCCTCGACGCTTACTCAATTTTTCAATCACGCTGCCAGAAAATTTTTCGGGCAAATCAATCACTGCTTCTTCATAAGGCTCCAGCTTTTGACCGGCTTCTTCTTTGATAATAACTTGGGGTTGCGAAACTTGAAGCTCATAACCCTCGCGCCGCATATTCTCAAGCAGAATAGCGATCTGCAACTCTCCTCGGCCAGAAACTTTATAATACTCAGAACTGGAAAAATCTATTTTTAATCCGATATTGACTTCCAGCTCCTTCTCTAATCGTTCTTTGATTTGTCGACTGGTGATGAATTTGCCTTCCCGTCCGGCAAAGGAAGAATTATTAACCAAAAAATTTAGAGTAATAGTTGGCTCATCAACGCTGATAGCCGAGAGCGGCTCTTGTTCGGGTGTAGCGCAAATGGTTTCGCCAATATCAATATCAGAGAGACCAGCAATCATCACGATGTCGCCAGCTTCGGCCTCGGAAACCGCTTGACGCTCCAGTCCTCGAAAAGTAAATAATTTAGTGATCTTACCGCTTCGTGATTCGCCCGAGGGCTTTTTGACGATCACAGTATTACCCGATCTAATAGTTCCTTCATAAATTCGGCCGATGGCCAGTCGACCTAGAAAATTATCATAAGCCAAATTAAACGGTTGAGCCCGAAGCTCAGCCCTGCTCGAGGCTTGGGCCGGCGGAACTTCTTTCAAAATTGTTTCGAGCAGTGGCGTCAAGTCGCTCGACCGATCAGTCAAATTTAGTTTGGCGATTCCCTGACGCCCAATGGCGTAAACCGTTTTAAAATCTAATTGTTCGTTGTTCGCTCCGAGGTCAAGAAACAATTCTAAAACTGCCTCTTCGGCCTCCTTGGGCCGAGCGGCTGGTTTATCAATCTTATTGATCACTACAATTGGTTTTAATCCTAGCTCTAATGATTTCTTTAAAACAAATCTAGTTTGAGGCATCGGTCCTTCGGCCGCGTCCACTACTAGGATCACGGCGTCGATTGAGCGCAGCACGCGTTCCACTTCCGAACCAAAATCAGCGTGGCCCGGCGTATCCACGATATTAATTTTGGTATTTTTATAGAATAACGAAGCGTTCTTGGAATAAATCGTAATCCCCCGCTCTTTCTCCAGGGCATTGCTATCTAAACTAACGCCTTCGCTAATCATACCGGTCTGCTTCATTAAAGCATCGGTCAAGGTGGTTTTGCCATGGTCAACGTGAGCAATAATGGCAATGTTTCTAATTTCCATAATTATTAATTTAAAATAAAGCTCGCGGACAAAATGCCCGCGACCATCAAAAATTACCTAAACTTCCTTATAAGTATAAACTATAAAATAATGTTTGTCAAGAGTAAAAAATTTTACCCTGGTCTCCTAATCGGCTTTTAGTTCAGAGATCAGGCTCGCCGGAATTGGAAAAAGTTTCACCGTTCCCAAAAACGAAGCTAAGCTCACGACAAAAAAATTATAGTTTTATTCCTGGAAAGATATCAGGGTTTAGATTTTTTATAAAGTAACCAATAAACGACCGCGAGGGCGGTATAATTGGTGGCCAAAAACCAAGACGTGGCCCAGGATAAACCATTAAATTTCCAACTAGAAATTGGCCAAAGAAAAGGGGTGGGATAAAAACGGTAAGAATGAGTCGGGATATCAATTAGAATGTGAAGCAGCCAGCCAAAAAGTTCTAACGCCGGCCGACGAGCTAGGATGAAAACGATGCCAAAAACTAAAAAGAAAACAAAAACACTATGACTCAAGGTGTATAACGCTGAAGCGACCTGGAAAATCAATCTCGCATCCGTCGGCACTGGTTCCACTTGTTCTGGTCGCGGCAAATCAGCCAAATGCACCCGGCCAAAAATTAAATCCCAGGCAAACCAAAGCAGAGGCAAGGCAAAGGCAAAAAGATCAGGAAAAATTCCCCAGAAGACCGCCCATTTTACGCTCAAGTGGTGATGGCGATATTTACGATTAACTCCCTTGGCCGCGGCTCCAGACCAAAGACCGTGAGCCAGAATATCCATAAACTAGTCTTGATTAGATTTAGAATCGTCTAGATACTATTAAAGGCCGAAGATCAATCGATCCAAACTCAAACCGCCCGCACCCAAAAAGTATAAGGCAATCGCGGCCGCCAGAATAATCAAATCGAATTCCCAACCGCCCTCGGTGCTGAATTTCTTCTTCATCATAACTATCTTGAAATAAATTGCGCCGATCATGATCAAGCTCAAACCAACCGACGCCAGTTGAGTGAACCAACCTAAAACCATAGCCAGCCCGCCCAGGGGTTCCGCAATCGAAAGAAAACGCATCAGGGCGAGCATTCCCGGCCCGAGCTGTGATCCGGGCCTGGCTCGCCAAAGCGCCAGCTTTTTAAATCCGTGAACCAAAAAGATCGCGCCCAGGGCCAACCGCAAGGCCAAAAGACCCCAATCGCCAAATTGATGCAGACCAATAAAGAAGGCTATAAATTTATAAATTAACAATCAGCCAATTAAAAACCTAATTTTTCATTAACCAAAATTAGGGTGATCTGCCTCGAGGGTAAAATCTCCCTTTCAAAGATTAGAATTTTGCCAATGGTGCTGCCCGAGCCGCCAGTACTTTTTATTCTCTGATCTTCGAGGGGCAAACAATATTCCCAAATACGCCGGATGGCGTCCTCAAGCGTCGGAACAATTTTATTGGCGCTCGCCACCCAGATGACGTTATTCGAGGCAAAAGAGTAAGAAGGAATCTGGCTGCCGCTGGCCGAAGCCACGACTAGTTGACCCTTTTCCGTAATGGCGTGAACACTGCCCAAGAAATAATCCGAGAGAATGCTCCGCTTCCTTAGCTCTCCTTGCTTGGCTTGATCCTTCTCTTCCAAGATGGCTAAGTGCAAATTATTCCAACCGTGTTGGCCGGCCTTAAGATAATCAACAAAACCGATCTGATCCAAAGTAGTTGAGGAAGCGTTCATCACCTCAGCTCCTTTGGGAATTAATTCCTTTACTTTTTCTAGGGCTTCTTTCCGATCGGCTGCAAAAACCACCTTAATACCACGCTCTTGCAGATTATTGGTTGTACGATTAATTATTTCTTTGGCTGGAATTTTTTCGTAATTCATATTATTAATTATTTTTAGGCGTAAACCGTAGCAGACAAAAGAGAAATAACTAACTCTCACCATAATTATAAAACAAAATTATCGATGAGACAAGCCAGCCCAGAAACTGATTTATAAAAAGAAAAAGGGGAAGCCTGCCAGTGCTTCCCCAGGGTCGAAGTCTTTTTCAGGCCGCTCCTCTAATGGCATCGCTGCCAAGATTCGCGGGGTCAATTCATCCTGGAGTGGTGTTGTTTGTGTTGGCTTCCCCCTGGATCGCCCTAAGGCGACCAGTTCAGCCCACCAACTCTTCTGCCGGACAAATCCCGAAAAAGCCGAGTGAAGGGAATCGAACCCTCCTAGACCAACAGCTAAAGGAGGGGGACCTAACTGTTGGTCGAGCTAATCAGCCTCGTTCTCCAACCCCAAGACCATTCTAACAAGGTTAGAATAATAGTCAAGAAAAGATATTTAGAAAAAATAAAGGGGGGAAGCGCTAAATTCACTTCCCCCCAGGACCAGAACGGGATCAAGCAGGGCGGGAGACCTCTGCGTTCCCTCGTTGGGAGCAGGCTGACCAAGCACGATGCAAGCTGCTGCTAGCGAGCGTTCGATTCCCGAATCAAGAGAACGGTTCCTCATCCTCCCAAAGGTGAGAGAAGACTCTACCGTTTCCTGCTCTGAATCGAACTCACATCAACCAAAGTCTCCTTTGGCTTGATGCTTGATCTCGCTCAACCAACTATATTCCAATCCTAGCCCTATTATAACATAATTAAAATATTTGTCAAGCCGAACGT
>CAZFGO010000014.1:0-2867 GCA_964518525.1 uncultured Gammaproteobacteria bacterium
ATTATCATTTGACTTTTTAGCTGAATTTATTTATGATTGAAACAGGATTTATGCCTAAAAAAAGGGCTAATATTAAAATCTCGGGAGAGGTTCAGGGCGTAACTTTTCGTTGGTTTATAGAAAGAACTGCCCGAAATTTGGGTCTGACTGGTTGGGTTAAAAATCATGAAGATGGTTCAGTTGAAGTGGTGGCCGAAGGCGAGAAAGAAAAACTGGATCAGTTGATTAAGGCTTGCGGTCGAGGTCCAAGCTGGGCACAAGTCGCTGATCTTGAATCGAATTGGCAAAGGTACAAAGGAGAATTTGAAGACTTCAAAATAATTTTTTAAATTTCAATTTCTCAGATCTCGAAAATAGATTAAGAAGAATCTCTTATGACTAATCGGGCCAGATATCGGCTTTATGAAGTAATCCCAGGTTTATTGGTTTGGATAACCTTAGCAATGGCGATTATCTTTTCTTTTGTTAAGCCGCTTTGGGTTATCTATTTTATTATTTTGTTTGATCTCTATTGGCTTTTTCGGGTTACTTACTTCGTTTTCTATCTTTATATTTCTTGGCGACGTTACGACGAAGATCGGAGAGTTGATTGGTTATCTCGGATTCAAGAGATTAAAGGCTGGAACCGACTCTATCACATAATTTTTTTGCCGGTTTATCAAGAGAGTTTGGAAGTTATTAGAACTACCTTTGATAGTCTCCTTCGCGTCAATTATCCTCACGACCGAATGATGGTGGTCTTGGCTGGTGAAGAAAGGAAGGGCGAAGAATTTTTAAGGAACGCCGAAATTATTAGACAAGAATATGGCGATAAATTTTTTCGCTTACTTATTACCATCCATCCCGATGGTCTGCCGGGCGAGATCAAGGCCAAGGGCGCCAATGCCAATTGGGCTGGTCATCGAGCCAAAGAAATGATTGATGAGCTAGGTCTGCCCTACGACGATATTATTGTTTCCTATTTTGACATTGATACCTGCACCCATCCCCAATACTTTGCTTACCTCTCTTATAAATTTTTAACTCACCCTAATCCGACTCGAACTTCTTATCAGCCCGTGGCTCTTTATAATAATAATGTTTGGGAATCAAACTTGGTCACTCGGGTTGCAGCTTTTTCGACCACTTTTTGGCTCCTGACCGAGTTGGCTCGGCCCGAACGTTTGTTTACTTTTTCTTCCCATAGCATGAGTTGGCGGGCTTTGGTTGAGGTTGGGTTCTGGCAGAAAAATATCGTTACCGATGATTCCCGAATTTTTTTACAATGCTTCATCCACTATAATGGCGATTATACCGTGAGCCCGATGTATCTGCCGGTTTCAATGGACGCCACTTCGGGCGACAGTTTTTGGCAGAGCATTAAAAATCTTTATAAACAGCAGCGCCGTTGGGCCTGGGGAATTGAACACTTTCCTTATATGATCTGGCATTTCCGAAATAATCAGTTGATCCCTTTCAAGAAGAAGATCAAATATTTTTGGAATCTGGGTGAAGGCATGTATTCTTGGGCCACGACTCCAATTCTAATTTTCATTCTCGGCCGATTGCCTTTGCTGGTCGCGCCGCAAGAAGTTAGATCGCTGGCGCTTTTTCAGAATACACCCCATATTCTCGAGGGTCTTATGACTCTGGCGATGGTTGGAATTTTTGTTTCCGCGATTATTAGTTTGCGTTTGTTGCCGCCTCTGCCTCGGAACCACAGAAAATTAACGCTCCTGATTATGATGCTCCAATGGCTGATCCTGCCGATTGCTTTGATTTTGTTCGGTTCACTGCCGGCGATTGAAGCACAAACTCGATTGATGTTGGGTAAATATTTAGGATTCTTCAATACGCCTAAGGTTAGGAGCTACAACAAAGAAGAGTTAGTTGCAGTCGAAGCCTAATTCTTTTATGAAGGTTTCGATTAATATTGTCACCTGGAATTCACTCCGATATTTGCCTGACTGCCTCAAATCAATTTTCGATCAAACTTATCAAGACTTCTCGGTTTTGGTTATTGATAATGGCTCGACCGATGGCTCAATTAATTTATTAAAAAAGAATTTTGGCGGAAGACTCGTAATCTTGAGTCAGAGTGAAAATTTAGGATTTGGAGCGGCTCATAATCTTGGTATTGCTGTCGCTCGGCAGAGCGGAGCCGAATTTGTTTTGGTCGCTAACCCGGATGTTATTTTGGCGCCAAATTGTTTGGAAGAATTAGTGCGGGTGGCGGAGAAAGAAACCGGGGCCGCTAGCCTTGGCCCAAAATTATTAAAACTCGATCAAAATGATGAGAGATCAGTTTGTTGGCCTCGCTCAGAAATAATCGATAGTCTGGGTTTAAGAATTTTTAGGAGCGGTCAAGTTTTAGAACGGAGCAGTGGTGAAAAAGATCAGAATGATAAAACAGAGTCGGAAGAGGTTTTTGGTGTCTCCGCTGCTTTGGCGCTCTATCGAACTAGGGCTCTGGAAGAAATAAAAATAGCTCGACCCAGAGCAGTACATCAGCAATCCGAACAACGATTCGAGTATTTTGATGAAGATTTTTTTGCCTACAAAGAAGACATTGATTTAGCTTGGCGTCTGAGGCTCCGAGGCTTTAAAGCCTTTTTGGTTAACCGAGCCGTGGCTTTGCATTATCGTCGAGCAGCTGGCAAGGAGAGTGGTCTATTGGAAACTAGAAAATTGAGGCAAGATAGATCTCAATTGATTAACCAACTTTCCTATAAAAATCATCTCTTGATGCTGATCAAGGATCAGGCCTGGTCTAATTTTCTGATCTCTGGCCCGCAAATTTTTTGGTATGAGTTTAAAAAATTTTTTTATTTACTTTTTTTTGAGCCAGCAACCCTCTTGATCTTAGGAAAATTTTTAACTCAATTGCC
>CAZFGO010000014.1:2967-17654 GCA_964518525.1 uncultured Gammaproteobacteria bacterium
TTTTTTTTGAGCCAGCAACCCTCTTGATCTTAGGAAAATTTTTAACTCAATTGCCTGGCGTCTGGAGAAAGAGACGAATTATTCAAAGTCGAGCCAAAGTTAGCTCAGCCGAGATTAGTAAGTGGTTTGAATAATTTGAATAAATTGACCATGGATCTTTCGATTATTATTTTGAATTACAAAACGAGCGGTCTTTTGAAACAATGCCTCAAGGGCATTAATCTTTTTAAATCACCCTTAACCCATGAGATCATTGTGGTTGATAATGCTTCGGGTGATCGGATCGGACAGATTCTAGCGCAAGATTTTAAAGAGGTTAAGTTTATTCGAGCCAAAGCTAATCGAGGATTCTCCGCCGGTTATAACCTGGGTCTCAAGGAAGCACAGGGTCGCTACCTGCTTTTATTGAATGCCGATATCGCCGTGCTCGATAACGCCATTTTAAAAATGTGCCAGTTTATGGATGAGCATCCTCGAGTTGGGCTGGCCGGACCCAAGCTGCTTAATCCCGATGGGACGGTTCAGATGTCGGCTTTCCAATTTCCTTCCTTTTGGACGCCACTTTATCGCCGGACACTCTTAGGTCGATTACCTTTCGCTCAGCGGGCGATCAGGGAGTATCTGATGAGTGATTGGGATCACGCTGAGAGTCGATCGGTTGATTGGGTTTTGGGTGGCTGTATGATCGTGCGACGGGAGGCTAGGCAACAAGTTGGTTTGCTCGACGAACGGTTTTTTATTTATTTTGATGACATTGATTGGTGTCGGAGATTTTGGCAAGCGGGCTGGCAAGTCTACTACATTGCCTCGGCTTCGCTGGTTCATTACCATCGTCGGGAATCGGCTGAATACCCCAGCCTAATCGGTGGCCTTTTCAATTATCCCACTCGGGCTCATATTTCAAGCTGGCTGAAATATTTTGTTAAATATTTTGGCGTTCCTTTACCCAAAATGGCTCCTTAATCTTGAATTCGTAATTATGTGGTTAGAAAAAAAGGAAGATAAAAAAATTTTTACTGAAGTTAAGACTAAAGCCTCATGGACCAGAAAAGTCGGAAGATTCCTGAAGAAGTTCTTAATTTTTTTTCTCGTTCTGGTTTTATTAGTTGGTTTGATAGCCGCCATTTTTAGTTTGATCTATTATCGTGATCTCGCCAATATTTACGCTGAAGCGGAATCAGGCAGAGAGCGATTGATTCGAGGCAAGGACCTCTTACTCGAAAAAAATTTTTCTACCTCAGTCGATCAGCTCCAGGTGGCCGAAGATAATTTTATTGAAGCTCAAAACGAATTAGCCCGATTCAATTTTTTAAAACCCTTGCCCCTTATCGGTTCCCAGGTGGCGGATGTAGCTGATTTATTTGAAGCGGTGATTAACCTGGCTCGGGGCACGCGCCAGATTGCCCTTTTTGGCCAAGATCTTTCGAGCACAATAGATTTTAGTAGGAACTTCAACCAATTCACTTCAGCCCAAAAAGAAACTCTCCTGAGAAGGATTAGCGAGGCTGAACCATTATTCTTGTCGGTTAAGGCTGATATTGAAAAATCGCAGGCTCTCTTAAACCAAATTTCGACCTCAGGTCTTCTTAGCCCGTTTAAAACCAGCGTGGGCCCGCTCAAAGAGCAATTGCTAGTTCTGGATAATTTACTCGACCAGTCTTTGCCACTGCTCAAAGTCTTGCCGCCGATTTTTGGTTTTCCCGAGGAAAAGACTTACCTTTTTCTCCTGGAAAATAATTCAGAATTGCGGCCGACCGGCGGTTTTATCGGCACTTATGGTATTTTGAAATTGAAAGATGGTGAGATTACTTATTTTCGGACCGACAATGTTTACAATTTAGACGGTCCGGCCGAAAAATTTCTGAAAATTCCTTTGCCCGCTCCGCTTCAAAAATACCTGGGCATTAAATATTGGTTTTTGCGTGATGCTAATTGGTCGCCCGATTTTCCTGCCAGCGCCAAGCAGGCCCTGGACCTTTATCGCTTAGAGGGTGGTAAAGAGAGCCAGATTAGCGGCGTGATTGCGGTGACGCCGGCGCTGATTAGTCGCTTGCTCGAGTTAACCGGCTCGATCCAGGTACAGGAGATTAATTTCACAAGTGACAATTTGACCGACACACTAGAGAATCTGGTGGAAAAGGGTTATTATCGCCGGGGCATTAAAGAGAGCGAGCGCAAAGAAATCATTGGTCAGCTGGCCAATGAAATTAAGTCTCGACTTTTCTCTCTGTCTCTAAATCAATGGCCCAAACTCATCGACGTAGTTAAGAGTGATCTAGATCAAAAGCAAATTCTCTTATATTCAGCTGAGGCTAATCTAGAGAATTTAATTCTTGTCAGAAATTGGGGCGGAGCTTTGCGGCCGACTAGCGGTGATTATGTTTCGGTGGTGGATGCCAATGTCGGCGCCTTGAAGAGCGATCAAGAAGTTGAACGTCGGATCAATTATCAGATTCGAAGCGCCCCGGGTCAGTTAGTAGCTCGAGTGGCGATTACTTATCTTCATCGTGGTCAATTTACTTGGAAGACCACAAGATTGCGCACCTATAGTCGGGTTTATGTTCCCGCGGGCAGTAAGTTGATCCGAGGCGAGGGTATGCTCGAAAACGATAAACTGTTTGAGCCAAGTGGTAAGCCTGGTCAAGTTGAAGTGGGCGAGGAGGAAGGTAAGACCTATTTTGGCGCTTTTATTTCCATTGAGCCGGGCGAAGAGCTAACTTTGAGTTTCGAATACTTATTACCATCGTCGATCGCAGATCAGATAAACCAAGGCAGTTATTCTTTGCTTTTTCAAAAGCAAGCTGGTACCATTGGCTATGGCTTGACATTGGATTTGGAATTTGATAAAAATATTAAATCAGCCTCGCCGCCGGAAGAGACCAAATATTGGGGCGACAACAAGTATAATTTGACGACCGATCTTAGCATTGATCGGGAATTTAATATAAAATTTTAGTTCGATTCAAAAATAATTTCTATGCTGAGAAAAAAGATTGGTATCGATCTCGGGACAACTTATACCCTGGTTCATTTGCCTAAAAGGGGGATAGTCATTAATGAACCTTCGGTTGTGGCTATCTCCACACTTGATAAGAGGATCTTGGCTGTGGGCGATGAGGCCAAGGGAATGCTCGGTCGAACACCAGACACCATTGTGGCTTGTCGACCGCTCCGCGAGGGCGTGATCGCCGATTATCGGACCACTGAGGCGATGCTGCGCTATTTTATTAATAAAGCCTTGGGTGGCATCCGCTTGCTGCGGCCTGAAGTGATGGTGGCGGTGCCGGCCGGCATTACTTCCACCGAGCGCCGGGCGGTCATTGACGCCACTCTGGCGGCGGGAGCCAAGGCTGCTTACATTATAAAGGAGCCGATTGCCGCGGCCATCGGCGCCAATATTCCGATTGGCAGCGCTTCGGGCAACATGATTATCGACATTGGCGGAGGAACGGCCGAGATGGCAGTCATTTCGCTCGGCGGCATAGTTTCGAGCACTTCGGTCCGGATCGGGGGTAATAAATTTGATTCGGCCATTTCTGAGTATATCAGGCGAAAATACGGTCTAGCGATTGGCGAGCGAACCTCGGAGCAGATCAAAATCGAAATTGGTTCGGCACTCTATCTCGAGAACAAATTAAAGATGGATGTTCGCGGTCGAGATATGATCACTGGTTTGCCCAAGACCGTGGTGGTCACTTCCGACGATGTGACCGAAGCGATTCAAAATGAATTAGAAGGTATTATTGCGGCGGTAAAAGAAGTTTTGCATAATACTCCGCCAGAATTATCAGCCGATGTGATTGATAAGGGCATAATCCTATCGGGTGGCAGCAGTCTGCTTCGAAATATTGATCAACTCTTGTCTCGGTCCACGGGTGTGCCCGCTTACGTGGCCGATGAAGCCATGCTCTGCGTGGCCAAAGGCACGGGCATTGCTCTCGAGAATCTGGAATCATATAAAAGATCAATTCTCGCAACTAGATAAGATCTTTTCTATTCAATTTTTTTATTCGGTTGGCGTTAGTTTTTGGACTTTGATCTAGGTTATGTTAATCGGTATTGACGCCTCACGGGCAAATAAAACAAAAAAAACCGGAACCGAGTGGTATTCCTATTATCTTATTAATGAGCTAAAGAAATTGGATAATCGGAACCACTATTTTTTATATTCCCGCGAACCGCTGCGCGGCGATCTGGCCTGGCTGCCAGCCAATTTTCAAAGCCGGGTCTTAGCCTGGCCGCCCAAGTTTCTTTGGACCCAGGCAAGATTGGCTTGGGAGATGTTTCGCCGCCCGCCGGAATTGCTTTTTGTTCCGGCTCACACCTTGCCTTTGATTCGGCCGAAAAAAACCGTGACCACTTGCCACGACATTGGCTTTGAATATTATCCGGAACTCTATTCACCGCTCGAGTTGCGCTATCATCGTTGGGCTATGCGCTTGGCAGTCCGGCGAGCAACGAAAATCATTGTACCCTCTCATTTCACCAAAAATGAGATGATTAAATTCTATGGCGCCGACCCAGCTAAATTTGAGGTTGTTTATCACGGCTATAACCGCGAACGCTATCGGGTGATTGAAGACCAATCAGCGATCAGTCAAGTTTTAAATAAATATCAGATTAAAAAACCCTACCTTCTATTTATCGGGCGACTGGAAAAGAAAAAAAATACCGCCGGTTTAGTTGAGGCTTTTGCTCGGATTTTAAACTCGCCCGAAGGTAAAAGGCGTTTCCGAGATCTTGGTTTAGTCTTGGTCGGCGAGCCGGGTTATGGTTTTGAGGAAGTGCTTCTGAAAATAAAAAAATACGAGCTCGAAGAAAAAGTTATTCTGCCCGGCTGGGTAAGTGAAGAGGAGTTGCCTTATTTATTGAACGGAGCCGAGCTCTTTGTCTTGCCTTCTTTTTATGAGGGTTTTGGTTTGCCGATTCTTGAAGCCCTGGCCTCGGGCACGCCGGTCGCGGCCAGTCGACTGGCTTCGATACCCGAAGTCGGCGGTGAGGCGATCGAGTATTTCGATCCGCACCGGGTGGCGGATCTGGTAGATAAAATTGGAAAAGTTTTATTGGATCATAGTCGACGGCTGGAATTGCGGAGAAGGGGACTCGAGCGAGCGAAAGAGTTTAGCTGGGAGAAGTGCGCCAAGGAGACTCTTGAGGTGCTGGAAAGTATTATATAATTTTTGCTCAACTTTAGTTGGTAATGCTCTGGCGTCCCCGAAGTCGGTTAGAGCGAGCTAGCTAAAGCTGGGTCAAAGATAGATACTCAGGAAACTTTCGACTGCTCTTGAACGATCTTAATTACGGTTAATAAAAAACAAACCGAGTAGGGAGTTTTCCTTACTCGGTTCTGCGTTCAGGCCGGGCTTAGATCTTGAAGAGCAGCAGAAAGAGGATAGTCAAGCCTGTGTTCTGGGTTAGGCCAGAAATCTTTTCGAGATGGTAGTGCTGATGAAAGATGAAGCTGCTGGCGAGAAGCAAGTAGGCCAGAGTGGTCCAACTGATCAACTTCTTAAAGGCTTTGGTCATTTTTCACCTCCGGTTGGTTTGGTTGCCCAGCCTGATTTTGGTCGAGCGTTGATTCGGATTCGATTTTGCCGAAGAGCCAGTTCACTATCTGAACATCAAAGAAGCACAAGAGGGCCGAGGCAATTACTATTCCCAAGAGAACGTAACGTATTCGACCCAAGCCAACTCCAACTAGAATGGGGCAGCAGCAGATCACCAAGAGAGCCAGACTTCGAAACGTGGGATTGCTCTTCAGGCGATCGATCATTTTGATTTCCTCAGAGACTCGGCGATCAGGATTTCCTCTTCTGATTCTCCGAAGATCAATTTCTCGAGCTTTGGAGCGAGCAGAACGATCAAAAACATGATGACTGTTCCGCCAGCAAAATAACGGTAATCGCGGATGCAAAGCGCGACGACCACCCCGGCCCAAAAGATGAGACCGGCGATGAAACCGAAGATCAGTTCTCGAAACATTTTTTCCTCCTTGGTTTGGCGGTTAGATTGAGTCTTAGTTCATCAATTTAACCAGCCGGTAGTTTGGTTTCCGAAAGAACAAATTGTTTTATAATTTAAGATATCGGATTTATTGGCGATTGTCAAGGAGATTTGTAATTTTGTCATCATTATGATAAAATTCTATGAGCAAAGAGCAATTTTATGGCGGAAAATAAAAAACTAACTAGATTCAATTGGCCCATTGTTGGCCATAAAAATATTGTTGAATTATTAGGGAGAAGTATTGCTAATAATAAGTTAGTTCAGGCTTATTTGTTTTATGGACCAGAGCATATTGGGAAGACAGCCGTAGTCAAAGAGTTGGTTGCTTCCCTGATCTGCGAAGAAAATGGTCTCGAGAGTCGGTTGCCCTGTCGAAATTGCGTGGCCTGCGAGCAATTTGCCAAAAATATCTATCCTGATATTTTTTGGATCGAGAAGGAGGCAGATAAAAAAAATATTAGCATCGAGCAGACGCGAGAATTGCAAGGTCGCTTAGCTAAAACTTCTTTTTTAAATTCCTATAAAATTGCTATAATTAATAGGGCTGAGGATCTGAGCGAGGAAGCGGCCGATTCTTTACTCAAAACCTTGGAAGAACCAACACCAAAATCAATCATAATTTTGATCAGCTCCAAGCTAACTTCCTTGCCAGCCACGGTGGTTTCTCGTTGTCAGTCGCTGAGATTTTCACCAGTTGCCCAGGACGAGATCTTTCATCACCTGATTAAGCTCGGAGCGAGCCGTCAATTGGCTGACAATCTGGCGCATTTGGCCAACGGTCGAGTTGGTTTAGCGATCGATTACTTTCAAAACCAAGAGCTCTTTGATGCTCACCAAACCAAAGTGAAAGGTTTTTTAAAGTTAATCGAAGCTGATTTAGTTACTAGATTTAAGTTGGTTAGCGATTTGGTGCCCACCAAGGGCAGCTCGGTCGAGAATCTGCCTACGATCTTTGATCTACTCGAAGTTTGGTCTTCGGTCTTGAGGGATTTAATTTTAATCAAAAATAATTCTTTTAAGTTCGGCAGCAATATTTTTATTGAGGAAGAATTAAGTCCGCTGGCTCGAAAATTTGCTGCGAGTAGATTAATAAAATTGTTAAATAAAATAAAAGAAGTAAAGGCGCTCCTGGCTTTGAATGTTAACCAGCGCCTGGCCTTGGAAAATTTCGCTTTGGAGTTTAGTTAATTATTTTTTATTTAAATTTTATGGTGGCAAGAAAAAAATTTTTGTTGGCTAGTGGTACAATTTTAATTTTTTTAATCACGGCGGGTGCGGCCTGTGGCCTAAGTCTGAAAACCAGCGCTCTCGATGGCGGCGTTTTTCAATCGGTTGATGATGGCCAAAACTGGACTCAAAAAGTTTTGGTTCCCACGACCAGTGGTGCGCCGCAGTCGATCGCCGGCGTGAATATTTTAACTCTCGTTCTCGACCCCGAGGATAATCGAGCAATTTATTTGGGTACGGAGGGTGATGGCTTATTTCTGAGTTATAATGGCGCGGAGAGTTGGCTCCAGGCTGATGGCATGAATCGCGGAGCGATCAACGCCGTGGCGGTTGATCCGAAAACCAAATGTACTATTTATGCCGGGGCGACTAATCTGATTTTTAAGTCGACCGATTGCAGTCGTTCCTGGGTTAATATTTACGTTGATTCTCGTTCCAATGCGGTGGTCACTGCCATCGCCGTTGATAATTATAATCCAGCTATTGTCTATGCTGGCCTCTCCTCGGGCGATTTTATTAAGAGTGATAATTTTGGCCAGACCTGGAATACGATTCAACGATTGGATAATAAAATAACCAAAATCCTGATTGATAAATTCGATTCACGGATTGTTTATATCGCCACCCAGAATAAAGGAATCTTCAGGACAACTGATCGGGGTAGCACCTGGGGCGACCTGAATAAAGATTTGGGGAAATATTCGGGCAGCTTTGAGTTCATGAATCTGATTCAAGATCAGACTAGCCCCAATAGTCTTTTCTTAGTTTCAAAATATGGTTGGTTGAAGACGAGCGATGGTGGTTCGAGTTGGCAGCCCCTGACCCTTCTAACCCCGCCGGGCAGCACAGTAATTTACGCTTCGGCTGTGAATCCCAAGAACAACAAAGAAATTTTCTATAGCACCGAGACCACGCTTTATCACACGAGAGATGGCGGCGTCACCTGGGAAACCAAGAAGTTGCCGACTTCGCGAATAGCGAATTATCTTTTGATTGATCCGGTTAATACCAATACCATTTATCTTGGGACCAGAGCATTGAAGAAGTAGAGTTGGTGAATATAGTCTAAAGGAGTTAAGTTTTAATTTCTAGGAGCCTCTTTATGGCCAATCTAATTGAGCAACATCAGCCTGAGTTGGAAAAGGTAATTGAATTCCTAAAAGGAGAATTAAACGCTCTCCGGACCGGTCGGGCCAACGCGGCGATTTTGGATCAAGTAACCGTGGAAGTCTACGGTTCGCGAGTGCCTCTTCGTCAGATTGGAAGCATTGCCATACCGGAATCGCGGAGCATCACTATTGAACCTTGGGATAAATCAATCCTAAAGGATTTGGAAAAATCGTTACGCGAAGCCGATCTGGGTTTGGGGATCACGAACGAAGGTAAATTAATTCGGCTAGTGGTGCCGCTCATGACCGAAGAGAATCGTAAGGAATTAGTTAGGATTCTCGGACAAAAATTAGAGCAGAGTAAACAAAGCGTTAGGAGAATCAGAGATAAGATTCGCGAAATGATCATGAGCGAGGAGAAAGAGAAGAAAATTTCTGAGGATGAAAAGTTTAAACTTTTTAAATCCCTGGATGAAGTCATCAAAGATTATCAGGAGAAGATCAAAAAAATCGGTGAAGAAAAGGAAAGCGAGATAATGACAATCTAACCTGGATTGAGATTGCCTCAGGGGTCATTAGCTACAAAGTAATTTATGACTGAAAGAAAAGAAAATCGCATGGATAAAATTATTAACCTGGCTAAACGCCGGGGCTTTATTTTTCCTTCCTCGGAAATCTATGGCGGCCTGGGCGCGACCTATGATTACGGTCCGCTCGGCGTGGAATTAAAGAATAATATCAAGAAAGCTTGGTGGCAGATGTTTGTCCGCGAGCGGGCCGATATGCTTGGCTTGGACGCGGCGATTATTATGCACCCCAAAGTCTGGGAAGCGAGTGGTCATCTCAAAAATTTTTCCGACCCTCTGGTTGATTGCAAATCTTGCCAGCGCCGATTTCGGGCCGATCATTTGCTCGAAGCCTGGCAAGCCAAACCCGGCTACGATCGCGAGAAGCCGATCAGTTGGCAGGAGATTCGTTGTCCGGAGTGCGGCGGCGAGCTGACCGAAGTTCGGCAATTCAATTTAATGTTCAAGACTTTTATGGGGCCGGTTGAAAATGAATCAGCGACAGTTTATCTGCGGCCCGAAACGGCCGGCGGGATGTTCGTTGATTTCAAAAACATTCTTGAGATTTACCGAATGAAAATACCTTTCGGTTTGGGGCAGATCGGTAAGGCCTTTCGTAATGAGATTACGACCGAAAATTTTATTTTCCGAACACGAGAATTCGAACAAATGGAAGTGGAATACTTTATTCATCCCAAAAACTGGCGCGAGAGTTTTGAGCAGTGGCTGGCTTTAATGAAAAAATGGTGCCACTTTTTGGGCATCAAAGAGGATCATTTGGTTTATCATGAAATTCCGGATAACGAACGAGCCTTCTATTCGAAGCGCACCATCGACATTGAATACCTTTATCCTTTTGGTCAAAAAGAACTTTATGGTTTGGCTTATCGGACCGATTATGATTTGAGTCAGCATCAAAAATTCAGCGGTCAGGATTTGAGCTACACCGATCCCGAGACTAAAGAAAAATATCTGCCGCACGTGATCGAGCCTTCGCTCGGCGTCGATCGATCGGTTTTGGCTTGTCTGCTCGAAGCTTACGAGGAGGTTAAGGGCGGTCGAACCACCACCACCGAGGCCACCAAGGAAGAAGAAATCGTTCTCCACTTGCCCAAGGAGTTGGCGCCGGTCAAGGTGGCAGTGCTGCCTCTTTCGCGTAAGGAGAAGCTGACCGACCTGGCCTGGGGAATTAGCGAGAATCTAAGGCAACACTGGAACATCAGTTATGATGAGACCGCCTCGATCGGCCGGCGTTATCGCCGGCAAGACGAGATCGGCACGCCTTACGCTGTTACCATTGATTTTGAAAGTCCGGAAGATCAGGCTGTGACTGTTCGCGATCGCGAAACTATGAAACAAGATCGGATAAAAATTGCCGAGCTAATCTCTTATCTCAAGGATAAGTTGGGTTGCTAGTGGTTCTAGATTAATTGTTTGGTTAAAAAACTAAAGGAAATTAATTTTCACGATATGTTTCAAAAGATAATTTTAGAAAACGGCAGTCGTTTGATTTTGGCTCCCCAGGAAGGAACCCAGACTGTTACTCTCTTGGTGCTTTTTGGTGTTGGTTCGCGTTACGAAGAAAACAAGATCAACGGCGTTTCGCACTTCATTGAACATTTGATGTTCAAGGGAACTAAGCGCCGGCCAACGACGCTGGCTCTATCAAAAGAGCTGGATGGCGTTGGCGCCGAATATAACGCTTATACGAGTAAAGACTTCACTGGCTATTTTATAAAGATCAATCACAAGCATTTGAATCTGGCCTGCGATATTATTTCCGACATGCTCTATCATTCCAAGTTTGATCCCGAAGAGTTGGAACGCGAAAAGAAAGTGATTATCGAAGAGATCAACATGTATGAGGACAATCCTCTGACTTTAGTGGAAGAACTTTTTGAGGAAGTTGTTTATCAGGGCAATTCCCTGGGTTGGCTCGTGAGCGGCACCAAGGAGACGGTCAGCGGCGTGACTCGCGATCAGATGGTTAAGTATCGAGATTTTTTTTATCGACCGGCCAATACGGTCATTGGTCTCGCCGGTAATCTCGGGACCGGAGTGACTGAGACTGTTAGTCGTTATTTTGTGTCAGGAAAGGTCTTGGCCGATCTCAAGCCAATAAAATTTGAGCCCTTCAAAAATAAACAGGCTGAGCCGCAAATAAATTTGAAATTCAAAAAAACCGAACAGGTTCCGATTGCCTTGGGTTTTCCGGGTTATTCTTATTCCGATCCGCGTAAGTATGCCCTCTACGCCCTGGGGATAATCTTGGGCGGCAATATGAGCTCGCGTTTGTTTATTAGCGTCCGAGAGCGGCTGGGTTTGGCTTATTATATTCGGACCGGAATTAATGTTTATCAAGATACCGGCAGCCTCGTGATTCAGGCTGGTCTCGAAACTAAGCGGGCCGATCAGGCGATCAAAGTCATTCTCGAAGAATTGAGTCGAATCAAAAAAGAGGGCGTGAGTGCCGAAGAATTAAAGCGAGCCCAGGATTTTTTTGAAGGTAAGATCACCCTTGAGCTTGAAGATTCG
Source organism: uncultured Gammaproteobacteria bacterium (assembly GCA_964518525.1). Taxonomy (GTDB): domain Bacteria; phylum Patescibacteriota; class Patescibacteriia; order JAGVFQ01; family JAGVFQ01; genus CAZFGO01. Next base: position 14,411 of record CAZFGO010000014.1, read on the forward strand.
AGCCAGTTGGCTGATTGGTATGCTAAGCAAGAGTTATTAACCAATGAAATTTTAACGCCGGAAGAGCGAATTAAAGAAATGTTTGCCGTTAGTCGCGAGGAAGTTCGAGCCGTCGCCAATGATCTTTTTAAGGCGACTAAGATTAATTTGGCTTTGGTTGGTCCTTTTAAGGAGAAAGCAAAATTTATGAAACTACTAAAAATTTAAAAAATATTTATGAAGCAAAAGATTGTCATCGCCAATTGGAAAATGAATCTACTCCAGGCTGAGGCCGTTCTTTTGGTTAAAGATTTAATTAAAAGCATTGGTGAGGCGGCGGCCCAGGTTGAGGTAGTTTTGTGCCCGTCATTTACTTCACTCGACGCCCTAAATCAATTAACGAGCTCGACTAAGATCAAACTCGGTGGCCAGAATATGTTTTGGGAAGATAAAGGAGCTTATACCGGCGAGATTTCGTCGCGCATGCTCCGAGAATGGAATTGCCAGTACGTTATTGTCGGACATTCGGAACGACGAGAAAATTTCGGTGAGATCGATGAGATGGTTAATAAAAAGGTTTTAGCCGCGCTAGAAAATAATCTTAAGCCAATTATTTGTGTCGGCGAAACCAAGGCCGAGCGTCAGGCCGGCCGGAGAAAGACCGTGGTTCAGAAACAATTAAACCAGGTGTTAAAAAACGTTAAATTGGAGAATGACCAGGAGATTATTATTGCTTATGAACCAGTTTGGGTGATCGGGACCGGCAAGCCAGTGAAGCCCGATGACGCCGAGGAGATGCATCAGGTAATCGATGGTTTGCTCAAGAAATTATATTCTCCCGCCCTAAGAGAAAAACATTTTCGGATCATCTACGGTGGTAGTGTTGATAGCCGATCCGCACCCGGATTCTTTGCTCAAGAATTAATCGATGGTTTTTTGGTCGGTGGCGCGAGTTTGATTTTGGAAGAATTTACCGGTATCGTTCGAGCAGCGCTTAATAAATAAATTTAAGATCAATGATCATCCATTTCAAGAAAATAATACCATTAGTTATTAAGGGTCATTACGGCCTAGGAGCCTTTAATACCGCTAATCTCGAAACCACCGAAGCGATTCTCGTGGCGGCTAACAGTCTCCGGTCGCCAGTGATTATTCAGGTAAGCGAGAAGACCATTAATTATGCTGGCCTAGAAACTATCACAAACCTAATCTGGTCGGTCGATCGGGAAAGAAAAATAAAAGTACCGGTAGTGATGCATCTTGATCATGGTCATAGTCTTGAAGTGATTAAGCGGGCGATCGCGGTCGGGTTTTCTTCAGTCCATATCGATGCTTCAGAATTACCCTTTGAGCAAAATATTTCACTCTGCCGTCAGGCGGTTTCTTATGCTCGGCGGCGGGGAGTTTGGGTCCAGGGTGAGCTCGGCAGCATCTTGGGCAAAGAGGGTTTGGTCAAACTAGCCCGAGGTCTTAGGCCAGAAAATTACATGACCGATCCGACCCAGGTTCAAGAATTTATCCAGCGAACGGGCGTCGACACCTTGGCGATTTCGGTGGGTACGATGCACGGTTCTTTTCGCGGTCGAGAAAAAATTGATCTAAAAAGATTAGCCGCGATTCATCGGCTGATACCCAATCCGCTCGTACTTCATGGTGCTTCGGGGAATCGGGGTAGTGAAATAAAACAGGCGATCAAGTCGGGAATCCGAATCATCAATATCGACACTGATATGCGCCTAGCCTTTACCAGGGCCTTGCGGCAGACTCTGGCCCGAAAGATGGATCTTTATGATCCGCGCCAGATCTTGCGGTCAGCCACCGAAGCGGTAGCAAAAGTTGTGGCCGAGAAGATAAAAATTTTTGGTAGCGCTGGGCGAATTAAGAATTAATAAATTTATGATCTATCTTATACCCTTAGCAATTATTATTGTCAGTTTGATAATCATTGTCGTAATTATTGTCAGAAAATTTCCCAACCTAGCCGCCATTAATATCGCTACAATCGTGGCGGAGCGCGAGGCCGAAATTAAACACAAAATTATTTCCGAACGACTGCGAAGAAAAATCATGATTGGCTGGAATTTTTTTTTAAAGTTGATTCGGCCAGTCGGCTTAATGATTCAATCGGAGTTTAGAAAGCTTTATCAGCGAGTCCTGGCGCTCGAAAAGCACTATCAGGAACGTCGTTTGAAATTGAGTGGCGGATCAGCTTTGGAACAAAAAATCAAAGTCCTTTTTAGTGAAGCCGCAGATCTAATTAATCAGGGTGAGCTGGCCAGGGCGGAGAAAAATTATATCGAGATTATCAGCTTAGATAAAAAAAATCTTAAAGCTTACGAAAATTTGGGCAACCTTTATGTTAAGAAAAAGCAATATCGTGAAGCCGAAGAGACACTAAATTTCGTCCTAAAACACGACCCCAATGATGCGAGCGTAATTGTCAGTCTAGGTGAGATTGCTTTAGCCCAAGATAAACCCGAGATCGCAGTAAATTTTTTTGAAAAGGCAGTGGTCCTGAGACCAAATAATCCCAAGTACCTTGATTTTTTGATCGAGACCAGTATAATGGTAGGCAACCAAGATTTGGCACGCCGGACTTTTGATCATTTGAGCCAAGTCAATCCGGAAAATCAAAAATTGCCCAGCTTTAAAGAAAGGATCGAGAAACTAGGCAAGAAGTAAAGAATCGATTAGGAGATGCCGACGTAGCTCAGTTGGTACCCCGCAAATGCGGGGCATGGTAAGTTTGTCTATTCAAATAGGGATATAAGATGTTTTACGTTTATATTTTAAAATCATTAAAAGATAATCGAAGATATATTGGATACACCAATAACATTCTAATTAGGCTGCAGTTTCATAATCAAGGTTTAAATCCTTCTACTAGAAATCGTCGCCCCTTAAAATTGATTTGTTTTAAAAAATTCGATGTAAAGTCAGAAGCAATGTACTATGAGCGCTATTTGAAGAGTTTAAAGGGCGGTAAACAATTGGAAATTGAAATACAAAACATGTTTAAAGATGCCGACGTAGCTCAGTTGGTAGAGCAACTCCATGGTAAGGAGTAGGTCCGCGGTTCAAATCCGCGCGTCGGCTTGGTTTTGGAGATTATATTAAAGCTCCACCGAAGATTGTTGGTTAAGTAGTTAGTATATTCACCTATCCCTGTTTGAGCTATTATAGCTCAGTTGGTACCCCGCAAATGCGGGGCATGGTAAGGAGTAGGTCCGCGGTTCAAATCCGCGCGTCGGCTTGGTTTTGGAGA
>CAZFGO010000014.1:17754-21393 GCA_964518525.1 uncultured Gammaproteobacteria bacterium
TTGGTACCCCGCAAATGCGGGGCATGGTAAGGAGTAGGTCCGCGGTTCAAATCCGTACATCGTCTCCAGGCAATCGGCAGTAGTTCTTGTTTAATATTAATTAGGTTTATCACCCCGAGGGCGGTTACCGAAGCAGCCAAACGGGGCAGACTGTAAATCTGCTGGCTTTATGCCTTCGTAGGTGCAAATCCTACACCGCCCAAAGATAAAACAGTATGTATAAAGTTTACATTCTGTATAGTGAGAAAAATAAAAAATATTATATTGGGCACACTGAAAATTTAGCTGTAAGATTAGGGAAGCATAATACTGGTCAAGTTAAATCAACTAAAAGTGGTCGGCCTTGGATAGTTGTTTATACTGAAGAATACGAAACAAAACAAGAGGCCTATGGGCGTGAGTTTCAAATTAAATCTTATAAAGGTGGAGAGGCTTTCAAAAAGTTAATAAATAATAATGGTTAAGACGGTGGTCGAGTAAGAGGTTTCCGGTCGCCTCCTGAGCGGCACTGGCTTTATGCCTTCGCCACCGCCAGGGGCGGGGTCCCGCCAAAGGCGGGATAGGTGCAAATCCTACACCGCCCAAAGATAAAACAGTATGTATAAAGTTTACATTCTGTATAGTGAGAAAAATAAAAAATATTATATTGGGCACACTGAAAATTTAGCTGTAAGATTAGGGAAGCATAATACTGGTCACAATCAGATTAAAGTTAATTACCGCTAGAGTCTTATCTTTATTTGGACATCCGGCAATAAGCAACGGTTTTGCCCGTCCCGCATCTTTCTTTGCCGTCCTAGCTCAATGGCAGAGCAATAGTTTTGTAAACTATAGGTTCCGGGTTCGAGCCCCGGGGACGGCTAGGGAAAGTAAAATTAAAAATCAAAAACTAAAAAGAGTATAAATTATCATTGTAATTTTTGGTCTTTGGTTTATAATTTTTAATTTAAATCTATGTCTCAAGAAAATCTGATCAAATTGGAATGTTCAGCCTGTCACCGCGTCAACTATCAGTCGAGCAAGAATAAGAAGACAGTCAAAACTCGTCTGGAATTGAAAAAGTACTGCCAGTGGTGCCAGAAACATACCCATCACAAAGAAACCAAGTAACTGCCAAATCAATTTTATTATTAATGATTAAGGGATGAAGCTGAAAATAATAAAATTAGTTTTGCTATCAGGCGCGATTTTGTTATTGGGTGGTTGCACCATCAAGATCAATGATACCAATCCGGCTGATTGGTTTCAGGGATGGGGTGGGAAGTCGAGGAATGAAGCCAAGAATATTTTAAATCAGGGAGAGAGTCTGAGCCAGGAGGCAGTTAATAAATTGTATGGGCCAGCATTAATCAGTCAAAAATTGACCGCCGAAGAAAAAACCAAAATTGATCAGTGGTTACGGGACAATAATCTTAATGAATATGGCGATCCAGTCGATACAGTTTATACCGGCGGTACGCCTCTTTTTGATGAGGCAACCGGAGAAAATATTAATAAATACGAATATATTTTAAGGAAGCGTCCGGAATTAATTGACAAGCTAAATTTGGGGAAATAAAACTACCCTGCTTTGCAAGACCAAAATTGTGGGGGGTTCGTATAGTGGTAGTACAGCCGTCTCTCCGCCTGCCAAAGCCATGGATGATGCAGGATTCAAATCTACAGTTTAAATTGTAGCTAAGCGACCAAATCCTAGTCATGGCAGGTAGTATCTATTGGGTTATAATAGCTAGGCGGGCAGGCCCGCCTGCCAAAGCCATGGGGGGTTAGTTCAGTGGTAGAATGCCGGTCTCCAAAACCGGACACGAGGGTTCGATTCCTTCACCCCCTGTGGCATTGGCGGGCAGGCAAAACCAGGGATGTGGGTTCGATTCCTTCCGCCCCTGCCAGACTGTGAACGGTGCGAGCGACCGAGAGGCCTCGCTATTCACGAACAACAGAATTACGTTTTTTTGGAAAGAAAAAGTCGGAATTTATTTTCCGGCTTTTTCTTTTTTTAGTTTTCCAAAGTTATCTCTTTTTTAGTTAGCACTAACCTACTCTTAAGACAGGACAGAATCTCTCTTTTCTCAAATGTTGCGCCTTCTTTTAATAGGTATTTGACATAATCCTTTAGATTAAGATCGACCTTCTTATCATTGCCTTTATTTAATCCCAACATTCCCTGAAACTTATTATACCGACTAATCTCATCTTTTAGTTTTTGTCTGATTTCCATTTCATCCAGATTTAGTTTATCAACAATTATTATTAGTTGATTAATTAATTCCTCTTCGCGAAGATAGCGGTTGGGGCAATTTCTGTCTTTGGTCCGGGTGCAACCATAATAAACATAACGATGCACCTTATTTTTTGTTTTCTTGAATTTTTCCATAGCCGTGATGCCCGATCCGCAAAGTCCGCAGGTAATTAGTTTAGTAAAGGCGAATTCTTTTGAGCCCCAGGCGTGGGTATTGACTTCCCTCCTTAGGCGCTCTTGCACTTTATCAAATAATTCCCGACTGATAATTGGCTGATGTTTGCCTGTATACCAATTATTGCTTTGCTTGGGAAATTCAAAGTGTCCGGTGTAAAATCTGTTTCGTAATAATAGATAAATGTTACTCAAGGCCAATGGCTTGTTATTTTTGGTTTTAAATTTAACATCCTCTTTAAGCCAATAGTGTAGTTTTCGCCCGCTCCAGCCCTCATAGCCGATTTTTTCAAACATCTGTTTAATAATTAGCGCTCTATTAGGATCAAGAATTAGTTGACCTTTGCGGTCCATATTTTTTTCATTTAGGTAGCCGGTAGGCGCTGATCCCGGCCGCCAGCCCATTTCCACCCTGGCTTTTAAACCTCGCTTAACGTTTATGCTCTTATTATCATTTTCTAATTTAGCTTGCGAGCAGAGAATCATTAGTAAGAATTTCTCATTAGGCGAATTAATGAATTTTTGGTTATAGGTTCTAATCTCGGCCAAGAGTTTTTGATCCATTAGATCCACCAATTCACCCAGGTCGCCAGCGTTGCGACTAAGTCTATCAGGTGCCCAGGTTAAGATGCCATTAAATTTACCATCTTTAATATCCACTAAAATTTGTTTAAAGATTGGTCTAGCGCCTGAAGCTTTAGCTGAATGGCTTTCACGCCTGATATCTGCGATCTCTAATCCATCCCTTTCCGCAATAGCGAGCATCTCCTTAATTTGTGAATCAATGGATAGGGCTTGTCGCTCTTCCGTCTCGGTTGATTTACGCGCGTAGAGACAATAACGAATGCAGGGCTTTGGAGCTACTTGATTAGAGCTTAAAGCCCCAGTATTGTCCATGATTTGGGTCATTGGTAGGTTCATAGGTTTTAGGTTAATAAGTTATTACCTATAACAGGGTAATGACGCACCTCTCTAGGGAGTCCAGAGTCCCTAAGTAGGTAAACTGTAGATAACTCAGACTTCGCAAAACCCAGTCTTTAAGCTAACATTGGATGGACAATTGCCCTATGTTAGGGTAAACTGTAATTAACAATTTAATTGCCTAAACTCATCGATTTATTCGATGAGCATGGCAGAAAATCGTACAGCATGTAAAACCCGTCATTCAGGGCGGGTAATCTTAACAAGTTGGAACAGGTCTAATTGATTTCTTTAGATAGCTTAGC
>CAZFGO010000015.1:0-19806 GCA_964518525.1 uncultured Gammaproteobacteria bacterium
CCCAAAGGAAGCCGCCGAAAGTGATCATCACGGTAGCCAGGATGCCGGCAATGCCAATTGCAAAATTATAAAGCGCGATAATATAACGAGGTAGGTCTTCAATATAATAGAAACCATTAGGGCAAGATTTTAGTCCGGGAAAAGGAGTTGAGATGGTAATAGCGCCAGCAGGTGGGCAGGATGGTGATGTTACCGAGGTTCCAACTGGGGCAGCAACGGATGATGGATAGCCAGCTTCACTACCAATCTTAGGTCCAAAACCGCCGTTTTCCTGGAGCAGGGGTTGTGCTTGAACCATTGATAGTGTGACCAAACCAAGAAATAAGACCGTTAATAATAATCCAATTTTTAATTCTGAAACTAACTTCAATTTCATAATTTTTATTTGGCCGCCAAAGATTATTTAATTTATTTTGCTTGCAGTTGTTGGTCAATGATTCCTTTTAATTGATTAAAGGAGGCGGCATTAGGAATTACTTGACCGTTGATGAAAAAATAAGGCGTGCCGTCTACTCCAACATTTAAACCTTCATCGAAATCTTTTTGGATCAGAGGGGTCATTTTACCACTTTTGAGACAATAACCAAAGGCTTGCTGATCTAAATTTAATTTTTTGGCCGTCTGATCAAAGAATTCATCAGAAAATTCAGTTTGGTTATTAAAGAGGAGATCATGGTAATCCCAGAACTTATTTTGTTCGCCAGCGCAACGAGCTGCTTCAGACGCTTTTTCGCTCCAGGGATGAATTGTTGCCATAGGGAAATCTTTCCAAACGATTTTGATTTTATCGCCGTAGACAGCTTCGATTTGTTTTAAGGGATCGACCATGACAGCGCAGGCTGGGCAGGAGAAATCGGAGAATTCAAAGATAGTTACCTTGGCTTGATTAGAACCTTTGATGGGGTCGCTATCAGCGACCGTGGGCAGCGGCTTAACATTATTTTGAGTTATCTCGCTCGGACGAGTGACGCCGAGCTCCTTGGCCAACTTTCTGATCTTATATGATTGAATTTCGTTTCTCAGGCGATGAACCAGATAAAAAATTGAATTAGCGTAGATGAGAAGAATGATCAGGATTAAAACGAATAAGACAATGATAGCGAACGAGATTTTTTTTTCTTGGGTCCAATTCATTTAGTCTGCTCTAAGTTTATTTTAGATGTTGATTTTATAAATCTGGTTAGTGTTCTTGTCGGTGAAATAAAGAAATTTCTGATCCGAGGAAATCATCAGTGTGCCAATGGTTGGGCCGCCAAATGGTTGGGCCACTTTAACTTTAGCTCCGGTGTCTAAATTAAGTTTGTAAATAGCGTCGGGCGTATTATCGGCTAGTTCGGGGAAATAACCAGTGCCGCTATCCATAGTTATTGGCACGGCGCAATAGACCGTGACATTATCAGCGAAAGTGCATTTATCGGCCCAGGTGGCCAACTTGAAATTGATTCGGCGACTGCCAATAGCGTCGCCCTTGGCATCAGCTGCCCAGAGGCTGGGGTTGTAATTGGATTCAAAACTATAGACGCTGTAGAGCAGACGATCGCCCTGAGGCGACCAGAGTGCTCTGAGGTCGCGACCCTCCACTTTGAGTGATTTAAAATTTTCGCCGTAGAGACCAATGAAATAAACTTGAGCCTGATCCGCATTAACCGATTGACGGAAAAGCGCCACCACCTGGTTATTAGGCGACCAGGAAACCAGCACATTACTATCTTCGGTGCCCAGATTTTCGACTGCTCGAAGTCCTGAACCATTGGCATTGGCTACGCTGACCCAGCGATTTTCCGGATCAAAGTTCATTTCCTTGAAAGCAATTTTGTCACTGGTTGGCGCGAAGGAAAAATCTTTCCATTGAGAGGGCAGGGGATCCTGTTCTTTGGTTAGAAAGTTATAAAATGATTTTGAACCGTCAGCGTATTCCAAAACAGCAGCCGAGGTATTGGGCGCCCAGGTGACTTTGCTCACATTATAAAAAGCTTGATCGCTGAGCAGGGTGGATTTGCCCTGACGGTCGAGCCGAAAAAATTTGCTTGACTCCTTATCATAATAGAGCACATCCTGACCGTTAGCGGCCAAAGTGACGCCGCTAGTTTCTTTTGGGACAGCGGCGGTAATGGCAGTAAAGCCAGTGGGCGAAGCTGTGGCCGAAATAGGTAGAGGTGGAGCAATGGCTGGAGGAGTGGGAGCGGCAGGCGGCGGAACCACGGTTACTGGTGGCGGTGTGACTATGACATTGAGATTGGCCAATGGCGGTGGCGGTGCGGTTGGCGGAGGCGGCGGAGCAACTGGAGCCACGATTGGTTGGAGAAAGACAAAATAAAGAATCAGGGCAATAACAATAACAACGGCGATAAAGCCAAGGATCAGAGCTAGTTTTTTCCAATTAATTTTCGGCAGAGCCATAAAAGATTATTATTGGCCACTGATCGAAGCAGTAATTAATTTTAAGGTTGTAGTAATCGGACTAGCGACGGCACTAATTACTGCTACAATGGCGGTTAAGATCAGGAAGATAATCGTGGCGATCAGGATTCCGACTAGAATCATGGCTATGATTTCAAAGATTTCAAAACCAAAGCTTCGAGCAAATTTTTTCGCCGCCTCACCGGCGCCAGGCGGACTCCATTCTTCGCCAAATCGGCAAAAAGATTCTACGCCGAGAATGTAAGCCACAACGAAATGAAACAAGATATAAAAATAAGTCAGGCCAAAAGAATCGATCAGATTGAGCCAAGAAAATTTTAGGGCCTGGGCAGTAAAATTTTTTACGGCTTGCTTCGCGGCTTCACGAGCGGCTTCGGGCGCAGCTCGGACCGCGGCCGCCAATTGTCGCGCTTGCGCCATCTTGGTTCTTAAAGTTCGGGCAATACCTCGTTCGCCGCCGGCCTCAGCTTCACCAGTTTTTTCTCCCCGAGCTATTTCAGAGGCCATGCCCGGACCCTGAAGCGCTCCTAGTTCAATTGCTGTTCCGGTTTTAGGTGCCAAACGGGCCTTCCTTTTTTCGGCGTCTAAATTGCGCTTGAAAGCAGTTTCTTTCCTGGGCAGAACATTAGCAGCTACGTTGGGCATAGATCTATTTAACTTTAAAAATTAAATTACGATTGGCTAATCCTATTTTGATTATATCATCTTTTTGGAACTTATTCTTGAGTAGGTCCTCGGCTAGCCGATTTTCGATTAGATCTTGGATAGTTCGGCGGATGCCCCGGGCGCCTTCGGCTGGATCAGAGTGATGATTAGTAATGAAATCAATTGCTTCGGGTGTTAATTCGACCGCCAGATTTTGGCTGGCTAGACGTTTGTTCAGTTCAGTCAGTTGAAGCCGGACAATTTCTTTAATATTTTTTAGATTCAAGGGATTAAAGATAATGATTTGATCGAGGCGATTCAAGAATTCGGCCTTGAAATATTTTTCTAATTCTTTGAGGATTTGATTTCTAATCGAAGTATAATCGGTCTGGTGATCGCCTTTCGAATTTTTATTTTCAAATCCCAGTTGATTTTGTTTCCAGAGCTGGGTGCCGATATTCGAAGTCAGGATAATGATAGTATTGAGGAAATTTATTTTTTTGCCGGTGGCGTCGGTGAGCTGGCCATCATCTAAGATTTGTAAAAATAAACTAAAGACATCAGGATGGGCTTTTTCGATCTCATCAAGCAGGACGACGCTATGGGGCCTTCTTTTGACTGCTTCGGTTAATTTGCCACTCTCCTTATAGCCGACATAGCCAGCCGGAGCCCCGATCAATTTAGAGATATTAAAACTTTCGGAAAATTCTGACAGATCAATCCGAATAAAACTTTCCTTATCGCGGAAGAGGGTGGTGGCGAGAACTTTGGCTAACTCAGTTTTGCCGACCCCACTCGGACCAAGGAAGAGGAGGGAAGCGATTGGTTTTTCGGCCGAACTAATTTTGGTCCGGGAGCGGCGGATGGCTTCAGCCACTAGTTTAATTGCTTCGGTTTGACCAACAATTTTTTCGGCTAGGACCTTTTCCAGATTTAATAACTTTTCTTTTTCCGTCGAAACTATTTCTTCAAGCGGCAAGCCGATAATTCGGGCTAAGATCCGGGCGATGTCTTTTTCAGTGATCTGGCCCAGAAATTCGGTCGGATCTTGATAGTTAATTTTTTTTAGTTCTAAAAGTTTGGCCGTTAGTTCTTGTTCTTTCTTTTGATGATCGATTGCCTCATTAAAATTTTCTTTAATTACGGCTCGTTGTTTTCGGTTTTTGAGGTTAGCGAGTTCGGTTTCCAATTTTTTAATTTCGAGCGAATGGCCGTTGTTCCTTCGGCGAATTTTTATTTCGGCGGCTGCCTCATCGATCAAATCAATCGCCTTGTCGGGCAGGAAGCGGTCGGGCAGATAGCGGGCCGAGAGCTCGGCGGCTGCTTTGATGGCTGCTTGGGTGATCCGGACGCCATGGAATTTTTCGTAATTATTTTTTATTCCCTCGAGTATCTCAATAGTTTTGGCTACGGTTGGCTCGCCGATGAAAATTGGCTGAAAACGTCGCTCTAGCGCCAGATCGCTCTCGAGATGTTTTTTGTATTCTTCATAAGTCGTGGCGCCGATACAACGAATCTCGCCGCGAGCCAAACCAGGCTTGAGAATGTTGGCGGCGTCAATTGACCCCGAGGCTGAACCAGCTCCAACGATATTATGTATTTCATCAATGAAGATGATTAGATTTGGATTTTGTTTAATCTCTTCAACAATCTGTTTAAGGCGAGATTCAAATTCGCCTCGAAACATGGTTCCGGCCACCACCAAACTGAGGTCCAAGGAGAGGATCCTTTTGTCTAATAGAATCTCAGGCACTTGGCCTAAGAGGATTCTTTTGGCCAGGCCTTCAACAATGACTGTTTTACCCACGCCGGGATCGCCGAGCAGCAGCGGATTATTTTTAGTCCGTCGGCAGAGGATTTGGATCAGACGATCGATTTCTTCTTCGCGGCCGATCACTGGATCAATATTTTTTTGTATTTTGGGGCTGGTGAGATCCAGGGCAAAGAAATCTAGAGTCGGGGTTTTGGTTTTAGTTTTGGGCAGGCCGACGAGATCATTCTCGTGTTCAAATTCCGCCAGATCGTCAGCCGGAATAAAATTTGAAGTTAGATCCGGGAACTTGTAAGCGCTTCTGAGAATCGATTTTATCTGTTTTTCGAGCTGCTTGGTCTCTAGGTTATTTTCCAGGAAAATTTTATTAAGATTATGATTTTGGGATTGCAGCATCGCCAGGAGTAGGTGTTCGGTGCCGATGTATTTGTGATGATGCAAGCTCGAGGCCAGAGCGGCTTGTTCAAGTAATTTTTTACTGGCGACTGAGAGAGCCGGCGAGATCGTTTTCTCAGAGATTTTTTTATCGGCTGGCAAGGATCGATCCCTTGGCGTTTCGGTTGGAAATTTATTAGTGAGAATCAGTCTCAGCTTTTCAGCACTGAGGGATCGATTAACCACTTCTTGACCGACTGAGCCCTTTTCAAGAATCAGTCCATAGAGCAGATGCTCGGGTTCGACCAAATCGTGTTTAAATTGGCTGGCCGAAGTAATCGCTTCGGCTAAGACATTTCTGAGATGAGAGGTGAATTTATTGAAGATGGTATTCATAAAGTCTCTTTTTTAATCTTTGAGTCGTCGGAGGTCTTGGTAAAGATAAAAGAAATAACTCGTTGAAACAATAATGATCAGGAAAGAATAAATTAGATCATAGGCGAGATTGAAAATAGCGATGGTCGGTGAATTAGTGAAACTATTGACTAGGACGTAGGGTAAGGAGAGCAGAATGATCGCCAAGAATAAATTGATCGTTTTGAAAAAGACCGGCCACCAATAATTCCTAACTAGTTCACGGCTTCTTTTTAGAGCTCGGCGGCCTTTGAGATTTTCGGCAATAAGCGGGTAAATCGCTAGGCTATAATTGATCGCCCAGATTATGCCCGGGATGACCAAGAGAATTAAGCCGCCGATGATAATGAGGGCGCTCAAAATAGCGATCCAGAGATAGGAAAAAAATAATCTGAGGCCTTGGCGATAAGCAGTCGCTACTTTAAAATAAGGATCATCTTCATTAATAAAAATGATCAAAGCAATCGAACCCCAGAGCGAAATAATAATCGAAACCAAAGTCAGGCTCGGAAAAAAATAAAAGAAAAATCTTTCCCAGAAGTCGCTCAAGATAAAACCTTGATTAAATTTGAAGGCGAGCCAGATCCTGATTGTTTGATCGATGAATCGCGGCAGAAGTATCGGAACGATCAGGGCGATCAGTTTTTGCCAGTGTCGGCCGAGAAATTTGAAAGAGGTTTGGAATAAACCCCAGGTGGTGATCAGTTGGCCCGGCGCCGGGGAGAATTGTTTTAGTTCAGACATATTCAAGTTTAAGCCATTTCTCTTAGGATTTTAATTCGTTCTTCAATGGGGGGATGGGTGGAAAACAGGCGGTGGAAGAATTTTTGAGCTCGTTCGCCAAAGGGATTAGCAATATAGAGATGGGCCGTGGCATCGTTGGCGCGGAGCATTGGTTCGGTCTCGCGAGCAATTTTTTCTAGGGCGCCGGCCAGACCTTCGGGATAGCGAGTGAGTAGGGCGCCCGAAGCATCGGCCAGTAATTCCCGTTTGCGCGAAACGGCCAATTGGATTAGTTGGGCGATGAGCGGCGAAAGAATCGCCAAGATTAAGCCAAGAACAACTAAAATTATTCCGAGTTGGCCGGAGTCGTTATTATTATCGCGTCGCCGCCAGAGAAAGCTGCGTATTAGCCAGTTGGAGAGCAAAACAATGATACCGACTAGAACCACCACGATGGCCATCAAACGGGTGTCGAAATTCTTGACGTGAGAAAGTTCATGGGCCAAGACTCCTTCCAGTTCCGATTTGTCTAATTTTTGGATGGCGCCGGCGGTGACGGCCACCGAGGCATGGGCCGGATCGCGGCCGGTGGCAAAGGCGTTGATGGCTTGGTCTGGAATTAAATAAATCTGGGGCAGAGGTAAACCGGCGGTGAGGCAGAGGTTTTCGACCAAGCGATAGAGATAGAGGTTGTCTTCTCTTTTAATCGGTTGGGCGCCAGCAGTCCAGAGAGCAACTTTATCGCCCTGATAATAGCTCAAGAGGGACATCGAAATCGAAATCAGGGCCGCGAAGATTAGACCGCCATAACCAAAGTCGGTCAGCTGATCAAAGAGCCAACCCAAAAAGATGATGACGATTATAAAAATCGCAATCAGGAAAACCGATCGGCGTTTATTAGATTCGATTTGTTGGTACATAGTCGAAAATTATTTTACCGGCGTGTTCGAGTTTTTGATTATTCGAGCTCGGGCTCTGAGCTAGAACTGTACTTTCACTGGTTCGCGTTCGGCCTCTTCAGCGCCAAAAAATTCTTTGGGTTTGAAACCAAGGGGGCCAGCCACTAGGTTGTTGGGAAAAGTTTGGAGGAGAATATTAAAGTCTCGGACGTTGCCGTTATAAAAGCGACGGGCTGCTTGGATTTTGTTTTCCGTGTCCGAAAGCTCGTCCTGGAGCTGGAGAAAATTTTGGCTGGCCTTGAGATCAGGATAATTCTCGGCCACAGCGAAGAGCGATTTTAGGGTTTGGGAAAGAGCGTTTTCGGCCTGGGCCTTGGCCTTGGCACCGCTGGCGCCCATGGCCGCGGCGCGAGCGCTGGCAATGCTTTCAAAAATTTCTTTTTCATGACTGGCATAGGCCTTGACGGTTTCAACCAGGTTGGGTATCAGATCATAGCGTCTTTTTAACTGAACATCGATATCAGACCAGGCTTCTTCTGTTCGATTTTTTCCCTTGACTAGATCATTAAAAATAACAATCAGCCAGAGAACCAGAATAATGATTAAACCCAAAACGATCCATAAAGTGGTGCTCATAATTTTCTCCTTTCTTTTTGGATCCAAAGAGGATCCCAAAAGATTAAAAAATGGTTAAATTTGTTTTATTCTTGTCTTTATTGTATAATAAATTCGCTTAATCTGTCAAAAAGATATTTTAAATTTAGTCTAGCTTAGTTAGTGACCTTTATTTAAGGATCTTATTTTTAAATTATCTTCAAAAAAAATTTATCGCTTCCGCGCCTTTTTTATTAATTATTCTCTTGAATTCTATGGCCAAAATAAACAAGTTGATGTTTCGAGAATATGACATCCGCGGCCGGGTGGATGAAGATTTGACTACCGAGGCAGTTTTTTTGATTGGCCGAGGCTTTAGCACTTTTTTGAAGCGTCGGGGCTTAGATGAAGTGGTGATTGGTTATGATGCTCGAGAATATTCGCCGCGACTCAAAAAAGCGTTTGTTAAGGGTCTGGTTGAGAGTGGTCTTAAAGTCAAAGACGTGGGAATGGTTTTGACGCCAATTCTTTATTTTGCTCAGTATTATTTGAAATTAAAAGCCGGCGCTATGGTCACGGCTTCGCATAATCCCAATGGTTGGGGCGGAGTCAAGCTGGCTTATGATTATTCCGTAACTTTATTACCCCAAGATATTCAAGAAATCTATCAGATCATTGAGACCGATGATTTTCTCACTGGTCCAGGCAAATACGAAAAAGTTTCTGGTATTGTTGATGCTTATCGCGAAGCCTTAGTTAGCCGGATTAAAATCAAACGTCCCTTGAAAGTCGTGATCGACGCGGGCAATGGCACGGCCGGGCCTATCGTGCCCAAGATTCTCCGGGCCGCCGGCCTCGAGGTGATCAAGCAATACTGCAATTTGGATTTTACTTTTCCGCACCATGAACCCAATCCTTCCCTGGTCGAAGCTATGGAGGCCTTGTCTAGCCGAGTGAAGCGGGAAAAGGCCGATATTGGCATTGCCATCGATGGCGATGGCGACCGCCTAGGAACCGCTGACGAACTCGGCAATATTATTTGGCCCGATCGAGTTTTGATCTTATTAGCCCGTTTGGTATTAAAGCAAGAACCGGGCGCTAAGATCGTCTTTGACGTTAAAAGCACCGAAGCCCTGGTCGAAGACATCAAGGCTCATGGCGGAGTGCCCATTATGTGGAAGACCGGGCATTCCTATATCAAGGCGAAGGGCCGAGAAGTCGGGGCGGCTTTGGCTGGCGAAAAGAGCGGCCACATTTTTTTCTGGAAAAATTATTATGGTTTTGATGATTCAGTTTTTGCTGCCCTAAAATTATTGGAATATTTGTCGGGCGAAAAGGAAAGTTTTTCCGAAATCTTAAAGGGTTTGCCACAATATTTTGATACCCCGAGTTTGCAAGTTGATTGTCCCGATGATAAAAAGTACGAAGTGGTTGATCGCTTAACCAAAGAATTTAAAGCCGAATATGGTCAGGATCGAGTGATCGACATTAATGGCGCCCGAGTGATTTTCCCTGAGGGTTGGGGTTTGGTTCGAGCCTCTTCTAATTTGCCGGTTTTGGTTTTGGTTTTTGAATCTAAGACCCAAGAAGGTTTAGAAAAAATTCAAAATATTTTTCGAGAAAAACTCAAAAAATATCCCGAGGTCGGCAGCGAGTGGCGCAGTGGTTGAAATTATTAATTTTTTTAGATTTAGATCTTTGATTTTATTTTATGATCGGAATTTTTGATTCGGGTATTGGCGGATTAACCGTGGTTCGCGAAATGCAGCGGCAGCTGCCGGAATATCAATTGATTTATTTTGGCGATACTGCTCGAACCCCCTACGGCAATAAGAGTCCCGAAACTGTAGTTAAATATGCTTTGGAAGACGTTAATTTTTTGTTAGCTCGCGGAGCCAAGCTAATAATTATCGCCTGTAACACGGCTTCGGCTTTGGCCTTCGAGGCCTTGAAAAAAAATTTTCCTGAGCTGCCGATCTTTGAAGTAATTTCGCCGGCAGTGAAAAAAGCCGTGACCTCGACCAGAAAAAAACGGATCGGTGTCATTGGCACTTACGCGACGATCGGCAGTGGAATTTACGAACGTCAAATCAAAGTGGCCGATTCTGAGATCAAAGTTTATTCGGCGCCTTGTCCGCTTTTCGTCCCTCTAGTTGAAGAAGATTGGGTTGATCGGCCAGAAACAAAGAGGATTGCTCGGAATTATCTCCAGCCACTCAGATTAAAAGAGATTGATACCTTGATTCTCGGCTGTACTCATTACCCCTTCCTCAAATCAGTTATTCAGTCTAAGATCGGCCGACGCATTACTCTGATTGATTCGGCTGAAGAAGTAACGAAATCAGTTAAAAATTTTTTAGTTCAAAATCCCGAGATCGAAGAATCTCTAATTAAAAATCAGGCTCACCAATTTTACGTGAGCGATCTTACGCCTCGGTTCGAGAGTTTAGCGAGCCAATGGCTGGGGCGAGGAGTTAGAGTCGAGAAAGCGGAATTAGAAAGCCGCTAAGCGATTCCATCTTAATTTTTATATGATCACCACCATAATAATCTTCATTTTGATCTTAGCCCTCCTGGTTTTGGTTCATGAATTTGGTCATTTTATTACGGCCAAGAAATTGGGCGTGCGCGTGGAGGAGTTTGGCTTTGGTTTTCCGCCAAGAATTTTCGGTGTCAAAAGGGGCGAGACAATTTATTCTCTTAATTGGCTACCCCTGGGCGGATTTGTTAAGATTAAAGGTGAGCAAGGCGAAAATGCGGGAGACGAAGACAGTTTTGCTCATAAAAAAGCTTTCGAGCGCGGTTTGATTTTGGCGAGCGGTGTTTTGATGAATTTCCTTTTGACCGTGGTTTTGCTCGCTATTGGCTTTTCTTTGGGTTTGCCTCAAGAGATTTCCGAAGAGCCGGCCGGCGCTCGGATCAGCAACGTTCAGATCGAAGTGGTAACCGTTTTCAATGGCTCACCGGCCCAAAAAGCTGATCTCCGAGCCGGCGACGCGATCGTTTCTCTCGATGGCTTGGAATTAAAACGCGCCGAAGATTTTAGAGCTTACACCTTAGCGCATCCTGATCAAACCCTGACGCTTGAGATCAAACGCGACAACGAGATTTTGACTAAGCTAGTCAAGCCGACCAAGTTTCCAGGAGTGGAACAAGTCGCGATCGGCGTTGGTTTGATTCGAACTGGCCTGGTTTCTTACCCTTGGTATCTCGCCCTGGTCAAAGGTTTCTCCGCAACATTTTATCTGATTAAGGAAATCTTCATCGCCCTCTATGAGTTGATTAAAAATTTAGTTCTGGCCAAGGGTTTGGCTTTAGAGGTTACCGGGCCAGTGGGTATTGCTGTTTTGACCGGCCGGGCAGCGCGGTTAGGATTCGTCTATTTGTTGCAATTTACCGCTTTGCTTTCAATTAATTTGGCCATTATTAATTTTATACCCTTTCCAGCTTTGGACGGTGGCCGTTTTCTTTTCTTATTGATTGAAAAGATCAGACGTCGGCCCGTCAGTCGGAAAATCGAAGCCCTGATCCATACTATTGGCTTTTCGCTCCTGATGCTCTTGGTCATTGCTGTCACTTATCGCGATTTGGTTCGCTACAGCGATAAATTCGTTTCCTTATGGCAGCGGATAATTAAGTGATTATTAGCCTATGATTGCTGATGAACTCAAGCAGATTAAAGATCGGGCCTTGACGCTGATAAACCAGGCCCAGAACTCCGAGACTCTTCGCGAGCTCGAGATCAGATATTTTGGTCGGAAAAAGGGTGAGCTTACTTTGATTTTAAAAAAGATCAGCAGTCTCTCTTTGGCCGAGAAGCGCCAGGTTGGATCCGAAGCTAATCGAATCAGAGATATTATCGCCGCCGCCATAAAAAACCGGGAGCGCGATCTCTTGAGTCGAGGCGTTTCTGGGAGAGAAAGTTATCTCGATGTGACGGCGCCGGGAATTTTGCCGCCCGATGGTCATCTTCATTTGGTGACAACGGCGATCAACGAGATCGAGGAAATTTTTACCAAGATCGGCTTTACCAGGGTTCGTTACCCAGAAGTGGAATGGGATTGGTATGCCTTTGAAGGTCTCAATATGCCCAAGGATCATCCGGCTCGAGACGAGTGGGAGACATTTTTTATCAGTGGACCAGGCGGCGGCTTTTTTGAAGGTCCTAAAAATTTGGGCCGAATGATTCTGACGCCGCATACTTCCTCGGGGCAGCTTCGAGAAATGGAAAAGGACCGATTGCCGATCCGAATGATTAATATCTCCAAGTGCTATCGCCGACAATCAGATGTCTCGCACGTGCCCATGTTCCATCAATTTGAGGGGCTCTACATTGACGAGCGGGTCACCATTGGTCAGCTCAAGGGTGTGCTGGATTATTTTGTGAAACAATTTTTTGGTTCCAAGCGAGAGATCAGATTGCGACCTTTTCATTTTCAATTTACTGAGCCGAGTTTTGAAATTGACATCTCCTGCGGTATTTGCGGCGGGCCGGGCCAATTCGCAAGCGGTGATAACTGCCGTCTCTGCAAAGGCGGTTGGCTGGAACTGGGCGGAGCCGGCATGGTTCACCCCAATGTCTTGGCGGCCGGCGGTATTGATCACCGAAAATACAATGGCTTTGCCTTTGGTTGGGGCGTGGAACGAACTTTCATGATGAAATCGGGTTTAAGAATCGATGACATTAGGCTAATTTATAAAAACGATTTGAGATTTTTAGAGCAATTTTGATATGAACATCCTCGTTTCTTATAACTGGCTCAAAGAATATTTGCCCGGGCTTAAACTCTCGCCCGAAGAATTGGCCGAGAAGCTCTCGCTCCATAGTCAATCAGTAGAAAAAATTATCCCTCAGGGAGAGCATCTAGATAAGATTGTTATTGGTAAGATTTTAAAGATAGCCAAGCATCCAGGGGCCGATCGTTTGCAGTTAACCCAGGTTGAAGTTGGTCCGGGAAAAATCTTGAAGATTATCTGCGGCGCCAAAAACATTTATCCTGGTATGCTCGTGGCCGTGGCTTTGATCGGCGCCAAGGTGCGCTGGCACGGCGAAGGCAACTTAGTCGAACTCAAGAAAACCGCCATCCGCGGCCAGGAGAGCGAAGGCATGATTTGCGCGGCCCCCGAGATTAGTCTTGGTCAAACCCTTGAACCCGAAGCCGGTGTAATTGATCTTGGTTGGACCAAAGCCAAGCCAGGAATTAACCTTAGCCAGGTTTTGAATCTAAAAGATACCATCTTTGAAATTGAAGTGACTTCCAATCGTCCCGATTGCCTTTCCCTAGTTGGCTTGGCCAGAGAAGTTGCTGCTCTCACTGGTTTAAAACTAACCAGTTCCAAAATCCGACCCAAGAAAACAAAAAAGAAGGTTAGGCTCGGTGTTGAGATAAAAGAACCCCAACTCTGCCGCCGTTACGCCGCTTTGGTCATCGAAGGAGTGGAAGTAAAACCCTCGCCCGGGTGGTTGAAGCAAAAATTAATCGCGAGCGGGCAGCGGCCAATTAATAATATCGTTGATGTTACAAACTACGTAATGCTTGAACTTGGTGAGCCGATGCATGCCTTTGACTATGAAAACGTCGAGGGCCAGAAAATAATTGTTCGTCGAGCCAAGGAGGGAGAAAAGCTCCAGGCCCTAGATGGTCGAGAATATCGATTGACGCCGAACAATTTGGTGATCGCTGATAGCCAAAAGCCAATTGCCCTGGCCGGGGTGATGGGCGGAGAAAAGTTTTCAGTTCGGCCTCAAACCAAAACCATTATTCTTGAGGCCGCCAATTTTGATCCGGTTTCAATTAGGCGAACCTCTCGGGCTCTGAATTTATTAAGCGATTCTTCTTATCGATTTGAAAAAGGCTTGAGCACTGAACTGGTGGCTCCAGCCATTTGGCGAGCCGCTGAATTAATTGGCCAGCTAGCCGGCGGGAAAATCGTCGGTTCCTTGATCGATAAACAAACAAGAAAATATCAGCCCACTAAGGTAAGGTTGACCTCGGAAAGTCTGGAGCGTTATTTGGGTCTCAAGCTTGAAGTCAGAAAAGTTGTTAAAATTCTGAATTCTCTCGGCTTTGAGTGTCGAGGAAATCAAAAGACCATTACCGCCGCGGTTCCTTATTGGCGGGAAGGAGATATTAAAATCGAAGAAGACCTGATTGAGGAAATCGCGCGGATCTTTGGCTATCATAATTTGCCCACCGAAATGATTTCGGGTGAGATTCCGATCAGTCCTCGAGATTGGGAGTTATTTTGGGAGAGGAGAATCAAGGAGATTTTAGCCGGAGCCGGACTCACTGAAATTTATAGCTACTCGTTCTTAAGCGCTGATCTTTTGGCTAAGTGTGGCTACCGGCCGGCTGATTGCCTTAAGCTCTTGAATCCCCTGAATTTGGAATTAGAGTATCTGCGCAACAGTCTCGTACCATCGCTCTTGGAAGCGGTGAAAACCAATCAGGAAATAAAAGATCAGTTTAAAATTTTTGAATTAGCCAAAGTCTATTTAAAAAGAGAAAATGATTTGCCCGAAGAACAATTGAAACTCAGTGGCGCTCTAGTTGGTTCGGAAAAAGGGAATCGTTTATTTTATGAGGCCAAGGGTATTATCGAGCTCTTATTTAAGAAATTAGGCCTGACTAATTACCAATTTCAATTAATCAAAACTGATTTACTGACCTGGCGCAAAGAACGTACAGCTGAAATTATCGCGGCCGGCACTAATCTAGGTTATTTGGGTGAGCTCAGTGCTCAAGTCAGTAAAAATTTTGATTTAAAGAAGCCAGTGGTTTTGTTTGGTTTAGATTTTTCTCGCCTGATTCCACTTGCGACCGTCAATCGGACCTATGTCCCACTACCTCGTTTTCCGAGCATCGAGCTAGATTTGGCTTTGGTAGTGCCGGCAAGAACCCAGTGGACCGAGGTTAAGGAAGCCATTCCCGAGGTCAACAGTCAATTGATCCGAGCAGTGGAATTATTTGATGTCTTCCTAGGCGGAAAGATTCCGGCCGGCCAAAAGAGTTTGGCTTTCCGAGTGACCTATCGTTCTGATGATCGAACCCTGAAACTAAGTGAGGTTGAGCAGCTACAAAAAGAGATCGTGGCTAAACTCGAAGCGAGATTCGAGGCTAAATTAAGAGCCAGCTAATCAAATTAATTTCTTATTTTAAAAAATTTATGTTCGCGAGCTCAAAGGATCTTTTATTAATCGTTTTGTCTTTGGCCATTTTGGGGTTAGCCATTTTCATTGGCTGGGCCATTTATTATTTGGTCATGATTTTAAAACAAATCAATCAAATGATCGCTGATTTTCGAGCTGATCTGAAAAAAATAGATGATCTCTTCCTAGTGATTAAAGAAAAAATTGAGCATTCGGTTTCTTATTTGGGTTTGTTGGTGGAAGTAGCCAGGCAGACGCTGACTTTTCTCCGTGAACGTAAAGAGGGAATTAAAAAGACCAATAAAAAGTAATCAATTTCGATCAATCCATTGGCCTCCGATCGGAGGCAAGAGACCAAAAACCATCTTCTCGAGCCGAAGATGGTTTTAGATTTGAGAAAATTTTTTTTACCTGTTATAATAAGAGAAACCCAAAGAAATTTTTACTGGCAATTATGAAATTCACCCATCTTCATACTCATTCTCACTATAGCTTACTCGATGGTTTATCGAAAATCGATCAATTGGTGGCTCGCGCGCGGGAGCAGGAGATGGATTCCTTGGCCCTGACTGATCACGGAGTGATGTATGGAGCAATTGAATTTTATGAGAAGGCCAAAGCCGCTGGTATCAAGCCGATTATTGGCATTGAAACCTATCTGGCGCCGGGCGGCCGTTTGAATAAGCGAGCCAAAATCGATGAGCGGCCTTATCATCTAATACTCTTATCAAAAAATCGAGTTGGTTATCAAAACCTGATCAAATTATCTTCGCTGGCCCAGCTCGAAGGATTTTATTATAAGCCCCGGATTGATTGGGAATTATTAGAGCGCTACCACGAGGGTCTGATTGCCTTGTCAGCTTGTTTGGGCGGCGAAATTCCCTCGGCTATTTTGCAGGGGGATTTAAAAAGGGCTGAGGGTTTAGTTTTGAAATACCGAGATCTTTTCGGACCAGACAATTTTTATCTCGAGATTCAACATCATCCGAGCCTGCCCGAGCAAACCAAGGTCAATCAACAATTGATCGATTTCAGTCGTAAGCTAGCCGTGCCCATCGTGGCCACAGCCGATACTCATTATCTGAATGCCGAAGACGCTGAGGCCCAAGACATTTTGCTTTGTCTACAGACTAAGAGGAAGAGGGAAGAGAAGGACCGGCTCTGTATGCTTGGCGAGGATTATTCTTTCCGAAGCGCGGCGCAAATGATCGCCGATTTTAAAGATTATCCCCCCGAAGCGATTTTGAATACCCAAAAGATTGCCGAGGCTTGCAATTTGGAATTGGAATTAGGCAAGGTGACCTTACCTTATTTCGAGGTGCCGGCAGGGAAAGACGCTGACGGTTATTTGAGAGAGCTCTGTGAGCGAGGCCTAGCCGAACGCTATGGTGATCGATTTAAAGACGAAGATTTTAAAATTAAAGTTCAGGAGCGACTGGAATACGAGCTCGGCGTAATTAAAAAAACCGGTTTTGCTTCTTATTTCTTAATTGTTCAAGATTTTGTTAACTGGGCTAAAAGCCAAGGGATTATCGTTGGTCCGGGTCGAGGCAGTGCGGCTGGTTCAATCGTTTCTTATCTGACTAACATTACTAATATTGACCCACTCAAATACGAATTGCTCTTCGAGCGTTTTCTGAATCCCGAAAGAATTTCCATGCCTGATATTGATTTGGATTTCACTGATACCAGGCGCGATGAGGTTATCAAATATGTTGAAAACAAATATGGTCAAGATCACGTGGCCCAGATCATTACTTTTGGAACTATGGCCGCTCGAGCAGCGATTCGCGATGTGGGCCGGGTTTTGGACCTACCTTATTCTTATTGCGATCACGTGGCTAAGCTGATACCGAACCTGACCAATCTTGACCAAGCCCTGAATACCGTCCCCGAATTGAAAGAAATCTATGACAATGATCCGCGTGGTAAAAAATTAATCGATACCGCCCGGCGGCTCGAAGGAGTGGCGCGACATGTCTCGACCCATGCTTGCGGCGTGGTGATTACCAAAGAACCGCTCGATCACTATGTCCCGCTCCAGTTCGCCAGTAGCGACGATAAGACCATCATCTCGCAATATTCCTTACATCCCATTGAAGATCTTGGTCTTTTGAAAATGGATTTTTTGGGCTTGAAGAATTTAACCATTTTGGAAAATACCTTGGAGATTATTGAAAAGACCGCGGGCCAAAAGATTAAGATTGACGAGATTCCCCTCGACGACGCCAAAACTTTTAGCTTACTTCAGCGCGGTGAAACCACCGGCGTCTTTCAATTGGAAAGTTCGGGCATGAAGCGTTATCTCAAAGACCTTAGACCGACGGTGCTCGAGGATCTGATCGCCATGGTTGCGCTCTATCGGCCCGGACCGATGGAATGGATTCCGGATTTTATTGCTGGCAAACACGGCAGGAAAAAAACCAAATATCTCCACCCCAAACTTAAACCAATACTTGAAAAAACTTATGGCGTGGCGGTTTATCAGGAGCAGGTTTTGCAGATCGCTCGCGACCTGGCCGGGTTTACTCTGGGCGAGGCTGACATCCTACGCAAGGCCGTGGGCAAGAAGATCCCAAAGCTATTAAAGGAACAAAAAGAAAAATTCATTAAAGGTTCAATCAAGAATGGTATTGATCGGGCCATTGCTGAAAAAGTTTTTGCTTTTATTGAGCCGTTTGCTGGTTATGGTTTTAACCGAGCCCACGCTGCTTGCTATGCTCTGATTGCTTATTGGACCGCCTATCTCAAAGCTAATTGGCCGGTTCAATTTATGGCTTCACTTTTGACTTCCGAAGGCGGCGATACCGATCGGATCGCCATCGAAGTTGAGGAATGTAACCAGATGAAGATCGAGGTTCTGCCGCCCGATATTAACGAAAGCTACAGCACCTTTACCGTGGTCGCTGCCTCGCTCCAGGAGGCGAAACCAAGAATTCGTTTTGGTCTTTCGGCGATTAAGAATCTGGGCGATCACATTACCAAAGCGATTATCCATGAAAGAAAAGAAGGCGGAAATTATCAGAGCCTGGAGGATCTGCTCAGTCGGGTGCAGGATAAAGATCTAAATAAGAAATCGCTCGAAAGTTTGATTAAATCCGGCAGTCTGGACGCTTTCGCTGAACGCAATCAGATGCTTCAAAACATTGATAAGCTCCTGGCCTACAGCAAAGATCTTAAAAAAGAAAGTCAAAACGGCCAAGCGAGTTTGTTTGGCATTTTGCCGAGTGTTTCTTTGGCCACGAACCTTTTTTTGGATAAAGCTGAGCCGGCGACCAAAAAACAGAAGTTGTCTTGGGAAAAGGAATTGTTGGGATTATATATTTCTGAGCATCCCCTGAAGGAGTTTGAGTCTGAGTTGACTCGAGCCGCGACCCCGCTGGCCCAACTCTCGAGCGATCTGGCTGGCCAAACCCTCAAGGTCGCGGGCGTGATCACTGCCATCAAAAGAATTATCACCAAAAATAATGAGACCATGCTCTTTGTCAAACTGGAAGACACAACTGATTCGCTTGAGATTTTGGTTTTTCCTAGGTTATTAAAATTAAAACCTTATCTCTGGCAAGAAGATAAAATTATTATTGCCCAAGGGCGCTTATCAGACAAAGAAAATGAAGTCAAACTCCTTTGCGAGTCAGCCGAAGAAATAACCATTGATAATGTTCGGGCCGTGCTTGAGAAATTTGATCAAACTAGTTCGTTCTCTAATTATAATCGGGCCGCTCAAGTTAGTTCAGCGGTTCAGTCACTCGATACAGTTTGCATCAATCTACCATCATTGGTTGATCTGAAGTTGACCGATGAACTGAAAGCCATTCTCGGATCCTGTCCCGGCTCTTATCGCGTTTATTTGGTAGTTCCAAATCGGGATTCAATTCAAAAGATCGAAACTAATTTTTTGGTTAATTATACCGAGGAACTGAAAGAGCGAATCGAAAAGATCAGTGGTCTGAATTCAGTCCGTCTAGCTCGAATCGTTTAAAATCAACTACTTATGAAGCAAACCGCCCTGGGCCGAACTTATCGTAAAATTGCTTTTGGTTTTACCACCATCACTGTTATTCTAATTCTAATAATTTTATATTTTTCTTTTAATCAAGCGACGATCGTAATTAAACCCAAAAAAGAATCGGCTGACGTTGATTTCACGGTTAAGATTCAGAGTGCGGCTTCAGACCAAGAGCCCGACGTTCTGGTTGGTCAGGTTTTTGAAACAACGGTCGAAGGCAGTCAGAAATTTAAAGCGACTGGAACCAAGACGCTCGAGACCGGGGTGAGCGGGCAGGTGACCATCATTAATAATTCAGCCAAAAGCCAGACTCTCGTTGCCACCACCCGGCTCCTCACGCCCGACCAGATTCTCTTCCGCCTCAAACGTTCAGTGACTATTCCGGCCCGAAGCCAGAAAACAGTCGAAGTCTACGCTGACAATCCTAATCTAGCTCAAGCAGTCGGACCGACTCGCTTTACCATCCCCGGTCTTTGGTCTGGCTTGCAGGATAAGATTTACGCCGAGAGCAGCGAATCATTTAGCGGCAACCAGAAGGAGATGACGGTTGTTTCCCAAGTTGATCTTGATCAGGCCAGAAAGACCCTGGCTGACAGTTTAGTTGGTCGGGCAATGGACGGGTTCAAAAATAATTTGACTTCCAAAGATGCTTCCTTGAAGATCGCCACGACAAGCCAGGAGCTTTCGAGTCAGTTTGATGCCAAGCTTGACGATCCTAAAGAAGAATTTTCTCTTAGTCTGAAATTAAAGGTTGGCGGGGTTGCTTTTAATAATGAGGAACTGTCAACGTTAGCGGAAAATAAAT
>CAZFGO010000015.1:19906-21124 GCA_964518525.1 uncultured Gammaproteobacteria bacterium
GTTGGCGGGGTTGCTTTTAATAATGAGGAACTGTCAACGTTAGCGGAAAATAAATTAAAAGCCAGCTTGCCCCCCCTTAAGGAATTAAGCAACATTGATCAGAATAGTTTTAAATACTCAATTCAGTCTTATGACCAAACTAATAATCAAGCCGAACTCAGCGTTCATCTGGCTGGCACCATGATTCTCTCTCCGAGAGATACGATTTTGGATAAAAATAAATTAATTGGTCTGACCCAGCGTCAAGTCGAGGCTTATCTAAAAAATTTCGATACCATCGAAAGTTTCCAAGTCAACTTTACTCCTTTTTGGGTTTATCAAGTGCCGAGCCTCAAAGATCACATAATCATTAAGATAGAAAAAGATTGATTAGCCACAATCTTAGACATTAATGCTTAAATTCTGAGCGCAGTTGATATTTTTTAAATATTAATATATAATTTATACACCATATTTATATTTAATTTTTTATGTTACGATAATATTGTAATAATGTTATGAGCAAGAAGTTATTAAAATTAATTAGACGGTCTCAAAAACAAAAAAAGACTGAAAGGCAATTACTCAAAGAGAAAGTTGAGAAAGGGACCGATTTAGTTATTCGTGAATACCGCGATGTTTTTGTAAAATTGGCCGATTACGATCGGACCTAATTAATTATGTCCATTAATTATTTAGATAAAGAATTAATGGAAAAGATGTGCCACCGATTAGCGGTGGCCGTTTTTGATACTAAAGATGATCCGATTGCATTTTTTCATGAGCATGCAGAAGATCGATTAGATTCAGCGCTCAATTTGCCGCGACAGACCTTTGGCGGGAAAGATTTGTATCCCACTCTCGTCGATAAAGCCGTAATTTTATTTTATGCATTAAATAAAGGGCATGCTTTTCGAAATGGCAACAAGAGAATTTCCGCTGCTTCCCTGATGGTTTTTCTTTATATTAATGACACGTGGTTAGATGCCGGAAAGAATGAAATTGTTGAAAAAACTTTGTATATCGTTGATTCTAGGGCACCGATGAAACCAGATGAAGTTATATCTAATATTAAACAATGGATAAGTGAACATATAGTGCCAATAAAAGTAGCTTTTAGAAACGAATAACTGGTTTGATTTATTGTTTGTTTAGAGTTATGGGTTATTTGTAAGAAATTTTTTTGATCGATCCTGTCTCGGCAGGATTTTTTATTGCCGTCAGCTTCGAAAAGATTAT
>CAZFGO010000016.1:0-20491 GCA_964518525.1 uncultured Gammaproteobacteria bacterium
GCCGAGACCAGCCCCTCGTTGCCGCCCCACCGCATCAATTTCATCAATAAAAATAATACAAGGTGCGCTCTTTTTGGCCCGACGGAAGAGATCGCGAACTCGGGCCGCGCCCACGCCGACAAACATCTCAACGAATTCCGAGCCCGAAATAGAAAAGAAAGGAACATTGGCTTCGCCCGAAACCGCCTTAGCCAGGAGCGTTTTGCCGGTTCCCGGGCTGCCCATCAGGAGCACGCCCTTAGGAATTTTAGCTCCGAGATTAGTAAATTTTTTGGGATTCTTCAAGAATTCAACGATCTCCATTAATTCCTCTTTGGCTTCTTTGGCGCCGGCCACATCTTTGAAAGTGATGCGATCCTTTTGACCCTGATTAACTTCGCGCGCGCCACTCTGGCCAAAGGTCAGAGCGCGAGTATTGGCTCCCTGGATCTGGCGCATCATAAAATAGATGAAGATCGCGATCAAGAGAAAAGGAATCAGGAAGGGCAATAAGGTCGAGAGCCAGTAACCTAAACCACTCTCTTGTTTAACCTCAACCGCGACCTTGGCCATCTTGGTTGGATCGACATTATAATTTTTGAAGAGGGTGCTCAAGGGTTCGTTCGGTTCTTTCTGGGAAATTTGCTTGACGTTATTATTAAGGGTGATGTTTAATTTATCACCATCAATTTCGATTTTTTGGACCTGTTCATTATTGACTTCCTTAATTAATTCTTCAATGCCAACGGTTTTGGTTTTCTCGAGTGAGGTATTATATAAACTAAAAATACTGGCGATCACAATGAAGACCAGAATGAAAATCAAAAGATTTTTTAGTATAGTTCGCATAAGTTATTTTTATTATAACGATTTTTTTAGATCCAAGCAATTCTAGATTAATTGTTTGATTTAGTCAATACCTAAAGTATTCAGAATGCTAACAATGGCGGCCGAGAAGCCGCCATGCCAGCCGATTCAATTATTTTTTGGTTAGATCGTATTAAGTTTTTTGGGTCGGTTCGTTCTGGGGTTGGGGTTTAGGCGCTGATTCCTGTGGTGCCATTGTTTTTTCTGGTTCAGTTTTAGGTTGCTCCTTTTTAGGTGCTGGCGATTCTTTTAGAGCCCGGAGACTTAAACCCAAGCGATGATCAGCCGGCTCAATCGAAACAACCTTGAACTTTAAAACCTCGCCGGGCTTGGCCACTTCTTTGGGATCACTGATGGGTTTGCTCGAGAGTTCCGAGATGTGGGCCAGGCCATGAATGTTTTCATCTAGTTGGACAAAGAGGCCGAAGGGGTTGGCTTTCAAGACCTTGCCCTCGACGATATCGCCAACACGATATTTTTCTCCGACCTTGCGCCAGGGATCTTCGATCAGCTTTTTGATTGAGAGAAAGATTTTTGAACCGTCAATATTGATAATCGCGGCTTTGACTCGATCGCCCACTTTGAGATAATCGCGTGGGTCGTCAATCCTTTGCCAGGCGATTTCCGAGATGTGGATCAGGCCTTCCATGTTTTCATCAAATTCAATAAAAGCGCCAAAATCAGTGACTGCAGTTATTTTCCCTTCCACCACGTCGCCGACCTTGTATTTGGAGATGATCGCTCCTTGGGCTTCTTCCCAGGCCGCTTTTTCAGAGACGATTAATTTTTCTTCATCCTCGGAGACGTCGATGAGTTTAACGTTAAAAATTTGGCCGAGATACTGCCTTAATTTTTCTAGAATTTTATTCCGATCGCCGCCCTGGATCCTGGGATAGTGTTCGGGAATCAGTTGAGAAACCGGCAAGAAACCATTGATGCGATTTACCTGGACCATCAAGCCGCCCTTATTGGCATCAATAACTTTGACCGGAATAATTTTGCCTTCGTTCTTTAAGGCAATAAGATTATTCCAAACTTTGCGATGGCCCGCATAGCGGAAGGAGAGTTCCATTTCTCCGCTTTCGTTTTCGAGTTCGATGACAGTTGCTTCTACTTCGTCGCCAGGCTTTAGGTCCGCGTAGTCGGGCGATTCGCGATAAAGCTCTCGGCCGCGGATTACGCCTGTGGTCAGGCCCTCGAGATCTAGGCGCACCTCGTTTTTGGAAGCGCTGATAACTTTGCCCTTCACCAGTTCGCCGACCTTCGGTATTTTGAGGTAGGTTTCTTCGGTCAATAATTTTTTGAGTTCTGAATTTTCTTTAATCTTGTTGTTCGTCATTTTAATAAATTAAATACCCCGCTTGGACGGGGATAAGTTGATTTAACCTATCCTGGTTTTGTTGGCGGATAAGTCCGGTCCCGATTAGATCGGGACTCGGGTTAATTAATTAACATTATCTTATAATATTCCTTAATTTTTGGCAAGGCCAATAATTGGCGAAATTTTTTCTTGCCGCCGCTTGACAAATTATCGTTTTATGTTAAGATTTATTATTAGTTCATTAAATAAGAAAAAAGGTTTATCCTGGCCTTCTTTTGGTTAGGTTTATATATACTTGGTTATTCCCCTCAAAGACTAACGGAATTGTCATTGCGAGGGCCGACATACGTCGGCCCGTGGCAATCTCTTTTGAGTCGCAAGAAATAATGATTGAGATCTCTCGACTCCATCCCGACTTGTCGGGACTTCGCTCGAGATGACAATAAATTGATCAAAAGAAGGCTGAGGATAACCCTTGGCCATTTAACGTGTCTGCTGGCTACCGGCAGTAATATGTCTGGCATTGGGTCGGATGTAAAACTGTTTGGCAGCAGATGCCAGGAGGATGTAAAATGTCCGAGATTACAGTGGCACAGTTGGGCGAATTAATCGCTCAGGCGAATACCGGCCGGGTGAATCGGGAAAATTTACAAGCCTACCTGCAAAATCCGGACCGGTGCGTTGCGGGTGCGGACAAACCGATTCTTCGCCTCATCTCCGACCAGCCGATCGTGATTCCGCCGGCCGATGGTTCGGAAATCCTGGCTGAGGCCGGTGACCTGTTCACTGGTTACATCAACCCAGATTTCCGGAACTGGAAGGCTGACGAACCCGGTGCGACCACCAGGGAAACAGAGGTCCAGGTGTATGAACAGGTCAAGGACGTGACTCTCGCCCAGATGTTTGGGTCTTTGTCGCTCGACCCAGCCAAGCTCTGCCTCACTCAAGCCCAGATCAAAGCCTTTGTGAAGCAGCACCGCAACTGGCTCCGGACTGGCAGCTACGTGACCTTCTTCTTGTTTCGATCATACAATCATTTCTTCGCGGCCTACGTGGACGTTTACGGCGATGGTAAGCTCCACGTCCACGTCTACCGGTTCGGGCATGCTGATGTCTGGTGCGCCGCTTACCGGAATCGCGTGGTCGCTCCACAACTGGCGTAGCCTTAGGTCTCTTTGGCCTTTGACTTTTGCCCTTGGACTCTCAGACACTTGAGATCCAAGGGCTTTTTTATAATTTTATGTTTTGGTCAAGATTTTGAAATACACTGACGCTAGGTCTCGAGACCTTCCTGTTTAGTGGCCAGCAGAGGGACGATCAAAGCAATCTCTTTTTCAGGTTCTGCCTGAGATTGCTTCCCCTGCTAGAGCGGGGTCGCAATGACAGGTCAAAAATTGTCATTGCGATCTAGCACTGCTTACACGGGTAGATTTGCCTACCATAAGCAGAACGCTGACTTTAAAGGAGTTCACCCTTTAGGGTGTAAGGGTCTACAGGCCTGCCTACCAGCGGGTAGGTTCGCGTCACTGGCAGGCTAAAGCCTGATCTCCTTTCTGGCGCGCCCGTGTGCTTCTTTGACCAGGCACTCGCGAGTGCCTGGTCTTGCCAAATTTAAATAAATCTGCTAAAATGGATTAAAAGGATTAATTAAATTTAAATTTATTTTATGCGTAGAGATTTTGAAACACCACGAACTTTTGAAAAACCACGGCCTGAGGCTGGCGAGCAAACCAGATGGGAGCAAATAAAAGAGCGAACCCGAGAGCTAGTCAAAGAATACGGGCTGCCCGCGGCTGTTGGCGCTGCTCTTTTTGCCGCTTTAGAAACGATTCGATCACACACCGGAGTTGATCCCAATCAGATGGCTCAAGTAATTGAAACCTTTGGTATGGTTGGAGTTTCGGCCACCGCCGGAGTGGTGAGTAAAGATTTTTTGGATGATCTCCGGATGAGTTGGGGTCGGAAGAGGGCTGATCTTGAAGCAGAATTGGCCGAATCAAATCAAGAAGCTTAATTAAAATATTTTTTTCGATTAGCTCAAAAGCCGAGCTAATCGGATTAAAACTTATGGATCAAATTATTGATAGTCTTCAACTAGTTTTGCTTAAGAGCGACGAATTTAGTCCGGAAGAAAAAGATCAGCTGGGTTTGAAGCTCGAAGCCCTGCGTGAGGTCGAAGACGCTGATCTTGAAGCGAGCCTCAAGAATCTCGCCGAGGAAGCAGAAACCAATCCGGCGGTGATCAGAGACTTTGTCCAGAAAACCGAGGAGCTTTTGAAGAAATTTTATTCCGCTCCGGGGCAGAAGATCGAAGAATTTGTGGAAGAAGAGGTTAAGACCAGTAGTCAGGAATAATTTAATTAAAAAAGAAAAAGAGCGGCTGCCAATTTTGGCAAGTCACTCTTTTTTGATGGGACAAATCAAGGGTTTGGTTAAACGATAGCGAAGCATCAAATCTCGCTTGGCGATCTGCCAAAGGATCAATTGGTCTTCGGGATCGTGAACCTCCAAGGAGACAACTGTTGTCTCAGCATCTCTCGTGATGTTCCTTGGTAAGGAACCCAAGCAGATCGTCTCGGCTGGTTCGCCTTCGGGGTAAATGATCGTGCGATTAAGGATTCGTTCAAGAGCTTTGGTTCCTTGGTGCCAATTTTCTAATCTGATTTCTATCCGGTTGTCAATTAGACGGATTTTGAAATTCCAGATGGCGGCGAGATCCTGATCGCGGTGGTAGAAGAACCAGGTTAAGCTTAGAATTGAGCCGAAAAGGATGATACAGTCGATCAGAAAACGCCAATTGATTTGTTCCATTTTTTCCTCCTTTGTTCGAACAATTTAGCATAGCCTATTTTAAAAATTTGTCAATCCCTTAACCATAGTAGAGATTGCTTCGCTACGCTCGCAATGACAATTCTAGTCCTGTCATTGCGAGGACCCCGCCTTGGCGGGGGACGAAGCAATCTCCGCCAGGGCATGACGATGGCAAGCGCGCCAGAAAGTAGATCAGGCTTTAGCCTGCCAGTGACGCGAACCTACCCGCTGGTAGGCAGGCCTGTAGCCCCTTACACCTTAAAGGGAGAGCTCCTCTCTTTACTAAAAGTGAACTCCTTTAAAGTCAGCATCCCGTTTGTGGTAGGTGAATCTACCTGCGGTAGGCAATGCTAGGTCGCAATAAAAATTTATTGCCAAGGCTTCGTTACTATGATAAGATTAGACTATCCAATAATTCAACGATCTTAAATTATGACCCTCACTTGGCTAGGTCATTCTTGTTTTAAAATCCAAGACAAAGAAGCCACGATCGTAACCGATCCTTTCAATGCCTCGATCGGCCTCAAGGTGCCTAGAATCGAGGCTGATTTGGTAACGATTAGTCATGACCATTCGGACCATAATAATTTTGAAGCTATCAAGGGCAATCCTTTTGTGATTAAGGGACCGGGCGAATACGAAGTTAAAAATATTTTAGTTTATGGCCTCTCTTCCTTCCACGACAAGGTGTCGGGTCAGGAACGCGGTACTAACACTATCTACCTGATCAAAGTTGACGATTTGAACATCGCTCATCTCGGCGATTTTGGCCAGACTAGTCTCTCGGATGAACAAATGGAAAAGCTCGAGGGCGTGGATATTCTTTTAATACCGGTGGGCGGAACTTATACGGTTAATTCGAAAGAGGCGGTGGAGATAATCAATCAGATTGAACCGCGAATTGTTATCCCCATGCACTACAAGGTGCCGGGTCTGAAAATAAATCTCGAGAGCGTGGATAAATTTTGTAAAGAAATTGGTGTTTGCCGGCGAGAGGCGACCGAAAAACTCAAGCTCACGAAGAAAGATTTACCCCAGGAAGAGATGGAAGCGATTGTTATGAAATTGTAGGCCGAACAATTCACCCGGAAACATGCATAACCATTTATGCATTTTTATTTATGAAGCAGCCAAATAAGGGTAAAAAGACTCGAAGTCAAGCCATCATTGATCGAACTGAGTCAGAATTGGTTAAATCATTCCAAGAAACAATGGCCAATCGACGAAAAACGGCCTCGAGTCTTGGAGCGGGGGAAGAAAAGAAGCCTGGTGGTCGCGACCTCTTTCGCGATCGCGAAAGAGGGCGGAGGGCTCTGATGTGGATCGTGATTGGTTTAATCATAGTTTTGGTTTTGATTATTTGGGCGATCGGCCTAAAATCAAATTTTTCTTCGAGTAAGGGTGGAGACCAAAAAGATGAAACCGTTAGGGTTTGGTCTGACGTTAAAAAAGAGCTCGATCAATTTAGGGAAAATTTTAGCAATTTATTTTCTCAATTAAACCAAGCGCAGGTCAATCAAACCAATCAGAACTCTAATTTAAATCAAGAGGAGTTAAAGAAATTAACTAATCAGGTTTTGGAAAAATTAAAGCAAGGCGAGACTTCAACCAATTCGAACACCAATAATATTAATAGCAATACGAATACTAATTCTTTCTCCGCTAATAGTGCTGCCAATACCGCACCAAAATAAAATTAACTATGGCTAAAAAAGAAAAAAAATCAAAAAAATCTGAACCAGCCAAGAAAAAAGAATCCGAGTTAAAGAAGTCTCTCGGCAAGACTCCGGCCGAAAAGCCAGAGGAAGGCAAAAAAGTTAAAAAAGAACCCGAAGTAATAGTTAAGAATGTTGGTAAAGTCGAACCGCGGCTAATCACTGAGGAGATTCAGGAGTCTTATCTTGACTACGCCATGTCAGTGATTGTGGCTCGAGCTCTGCCCGATGTGCGTGATGGTCTAAAGCCGGTTCATCGCCGAATTCTTTATGCTATGTGGGATATTGGTCTCAAGCCCGGAGCCAAATTTAGAAAATCCGCTACCGTGGTCGGTGAAGTTTTAGGCAAATATCATCCCCACGGCGACGTGGCGGTTTATGATTCTTTGGTTCGAATGGCCCAGGATTTTTCCATGCGCTATCCCCTGGTGGCGGGCCAAGGGAATTTTGGTTCGCTCGATGGCGACGCTGCGGCTGCCATGCGCTACACCGAGACCAAATTAGCCCCGATTGCCGAGGAGTTGCTCCTTGATATTGAAAAGAAAACCGTAAATTTCGTACCGAATTATGATGGCACTCATAACGAGCCCATTGTTTTACCAGCCAAGCTACCCAACCTGCTTTTAAACGGCGCGGTGGGTATTGCCGTGGGCATGGCCACCAATATCCCGACTCATAATCTAACCGAGCTCTGCGACGGCTTGATTCACCTGATCGAAAATCCCGAGATGACTGTTGAAAATTTAATGGAATTCATCAAGGGTCCGGATTTTCCCACCGGCGGCATTATTTATAACATCAATGACATTAAACAGGCCTACGCCACGGGCAAGGGCGGCATTGTGGTACGGGCTAAGGCCGAGATCATTGAACCTAAGTCTGGGCAATTTCAGATCATCGTCACCGAAATTCCTTATCAGGTTAATAAAGCCAGCCTGCTCGAGAAAATCGCACTCCTGGTTCAAGAAAAAAGGATTGAGGGCATCAAAGATCTGCGCGATGAATCAAACAAAGACGGCGTCCGGATCGTCATTGAGCTCAAGAAAGATAGCTATCCCAAAAAAATTCTCAATCAGCTTTTTAAATTAACCCAGCTTCAGGAAACCTTTCACGTTAATCTACTCGCTCTGGTCGAGGGAATTCAGCCGCGAGTTTTGACGCTCAAGATGATCCTTGAAGAGTATCTCAAACATCGCAAGGAAGTGATTCGGCGACGAACAGAATTTGATCTAGCTCAGGCCAAGGATCGAGCCCATATACTCGATGGTTTGGTCATGGCCCTAGAAAAGATTGATCAGATCATCAAGACCATTAAAAAGTCCAAAGATCGTGATGAGGCCAAGATTAATTTGATTAAGAAATTCAAATTCAGCGAGCGCCAGGCCGTGGCGATTCTCGAAATGAGATTACAGCAATTGGCCAACCTCGAGAGGATTAAAGTTGAAGAAGAATTGAAGGAAAAGAAAAAATTAATCAAAGAGCTTGAGGCGCTTTTGGCTTCGCCCAAGAAAATCCTTGGTTTAATTAAGGAAGAATTAAACGCAATCAAGACCAAGTACGGCGACGAGCGCCGGACGCAGATCGTGGTTCACGGCGTCAAGGAATTCTCGGCCGAAGATTTGATCCCCAATGAGCCAACGATCATCACTATCACTCGCGATGGCTATATTAAGCGTCTGCCACCCGAAACCTTCAAAACCCAGAGTCGAGGCGGTAAGGGCGTGGCTGGTTTGACAACCAAGGAGGAGGACGTAGTGGAACATTTCTTTACCACAAACACCCATGCTGATTTATTATTCTTCACTACTCGCGGTCGAGTTTTTCAACTAAAAGCTTATGATGTTCCCCAGGCTTCGCGCACGGCCAAGGGTCAAGCTCTGGTTAATTTCTTGCAGCTTTCACCCAATGAGAAGGTCTCGGCCACACTTTCCTTAGCCGAACTTAAGGATTACAAATACCTAGTGATGATGACGCGTCAGGGCTTGATTAAAAAAGTTGATATTGCTGATTTTAGCAATGTGCGTCGTTCGGGTTTGATCGCCATCAAGCTAAAAGGCAATGATGTTCTTGAATGGACCAGGCCTTCAACCGGCAATGACGAAGTTTTAATCACTACGGCCAAAGGCCAAGCCATTAGGTTTAAAGAAAAACAGATCAGGCCAATGGGTCGAAATGCGGCCGGCGTCCGCGGCATTAGATTGAAAAAAGAAGATCAGGTAGTTGACATGGATATTATTGAGGCCGGTTTGAAAATTGATAATCTGCAGCTGCTTGTGGTGATGGAGAATGGCTTTGGTAAGAGATCTAATGTCAAGCTCTATCGTTTGCAAGGTCGTGGTGGTTCGGGCATTAAGACAGCCAAGATTACGCCGAAGACCGGCCAGATCGTGGCCGCCAAAATTATCAATGCTCGAGATATCGAGGGTCGTGATTTGATTATTATTTCAGAAAAAGGCCAGGTGATTCGTTTGCCCTTCAAATCCGTTTCCGTGCTCGGCCGAGCAACTCAAGGTGTTAGGCTAATGAGGTTCAAGGAAGAGAAAGACAGTGTGGCTAATGTGACTTTCATCTAATTGGCTCTTGCCAAATTCTAAAAATTGTGTAAAATAGTAATACTCGAATCTTGTTTTAATTTCTAATAATTTTTTATGGGTTTACCCGGTCATCGTCGAACTAGTTCGGATAAAAGGAGACGAGCGGCTCATTTCGCCTTGAAGCGGGCCAATTTTTCGGCCTGCCCCAAATGCGGGCGAGCGGTTCAATCTCATCATGTCTGTACTTTTTGCGGTACTTACGCGGGCAGACAAGTTCTTAAAATAAAGACTGAGGAAGGCAAATAATATGTCTAATCGTCATTTGGCTCGGACCGTGGCGATGCAAATTCTTTATCAATGGGATTTTCACGGGAAAAAGGAAAAAGATCTTAATCTTCTGGTTGAAAAAAATCTAAAAGAGTTTGCTCCTGGACTTGACGACGCCGGCTTCACTGCTAATTTAGTGAAAGGTGTTTTGGAGAATTTAGGAGAGATTGATCAGTTGATCACTAAATACGCCTCTGAATGGCCATTGGAACAAATCACCATCGTTGATCGAAACATTCTCCGGATCGGTATCTTTGAGCTGAAGTTTGACTCTGAAATACCTTCCAAGGTTGCCATTAATGAAGCCATTGAGATTGCCAAAACCTTTGGCGGCGAATCATCGGGGAAATTCGTTAACGGCGTCTTGGGAGCTATTTATAAATCCTTGAAAGATCAAGGGCAAATTAAAGCAGTTGATTTGGAAACGCCAACCGGAGAAGCTAAGGCTGAAGCTCCCGAGGAGGAATCCAAGGAGTAGCCAAGTTAATTTTTTAAATTTTTATAAATGTTTCTAAATGGTTATATTGTTAAATTGTTGCCTGAGAGGGAATTTAGGCAGTAACAAAGTAGCAATTTGGCCATTTACCTCTGAATGAAAGATTTTTCTAAGTTAGAAAAAAAATTAGGCTTAAAATTCAAAGATCAGGACCTCTTAATTCAATCCGTTGTCCATCGATCTTATTTGAATGAGCATCCGAGTTTCAAAGTTGGTCATAACGAACGCCTGGAATTCTTGGGCGATGCGGTTCTTGAGTTGATCGTCACCGAATTTCTGTATCAAAATTACCCCAATCCCGAAGGCGAACTTACTAACTGGCGAGCCAGTCTGGTGAACGCCCATATGCTCTCCGAGGTGGCCAGAGATCTGGGGCTAGATTCTTATCTTTATTTGAGTAAGGGCGAGTCGAAAGACCTGGGCAAGGCGCGGCAATTCATCTTGGCCAATGCCTTTGAAGCCTTGATCGGAGCGATTTATCTTGATCAAGGAACGAGCGTGGTCAAAAAATTTATTGAAGAGATTCTTTTGAGTAAATTGCCTTACATCATCGAACACAAACTCTATCTCGATGCTAAAAGTAAATTTCAGGAGATTGCTCAAGATAAACTCGGCATTACTCCAAGCTACAGTGTCCTCGAAGAAAGCGGTCCGGATCATGCCAAACATTTCAAAATCGGCGTTTATCTAGATCAAGAATTAGTAGCCACGGGTGAAGGTTCAAGCAAGCAAGAGGCTCAGATGTCGGCCGCGGAAAATGCCTTGAAGGTTAAAGAGTGGGAATAGAAAGATCAATCTGATAGTAAAAACAAAAATATCAGGAGACGGTTTTGATCCGCTGAGGCGGATATTTTATTATCTAGCGGGTGGGAGATGCTAGAGGAGTTCATTTTTTTGTTTTTCTATGGCAGAATAAAATTAATATTGCTCTTGTGCCCTCGGCACGGCGGTCGCGACCGCCGTGCCGAGTAGTTGCCCGCCAATGCCTGTGCCCCTGTAGCTTAATGGATAAAGCGCTGGTCTTCGGAACCAGTGATGGGGGTTCAATTCCCTCCAGGGGCATTAGCACTGGCAGGCGGAACCAGTGATGTGGGTTCTAGTGAGTGTGGGTTAGTTGAAGGAAGGTAAGGTTTGCCCCTTCGGGGCATCACCCCTGCCTGCGGCAGGCAGGCGAAGAGTGACAATTCCTGCTTAGGGCAAATGAGATTAAAAATAGTTTTTAGTTTTGGTAACTCAGTTTTCGATTAAATTTTGAACGGAGAATTTTTACAAATTTATGGGCTCGTAGCTCAATTGGTAGAGCAGGGGCCTCTTAAGCCCAAGGTTCTGGGTTCGATCCCCAGCGAGCCCATAGATTTATAAAAATAAAATCCCCGACAAGAGTTTGTCGGGGACTGTTCGTTTTTGGCG
The DNA here is from genome assembly GCA_964518525.1 of uncultured Gammaproteobacteria bacterium. Classification (GTDB taxonomy): domain Bacteria; phylum Patescibacteriota; class Patescibacteriia; order JAGVFQ01; family JAGVFQ01; genus CAZFGO01. The sequence goes on from CAZFGO010000016.1 coordinate 11,461, forward strand.
CTCTCAGAAGAGACAACCAAAGGTGATGGTGTTCAAGAAATCGACCAAGCCAGCCAGGAAGTCGTTGGTCAACTTCACTTCGTCCAGATTGTGTTCGGGCTTGAGTAGAGACTGCTTGTCTGGCGGGACGATGGCAATGAAGAAGCGATCAAAACCCAAGTCCGCGATCTCGCCCTGCTTTTGCCATTTCTCGAGGAAATCAGCCAGACGGTAATAATGAGACTGACCATCAGTCGAGTTATTAATCCGTAGATCAGTGATGGCACCAGTCGAGCTGGCCAAATAACCCGTAACCACGAGCCAATGGGCTTTACCTGCGACGAGCCCCTCATCCCAGGTCATGAGCGAGAGCAAGGGTATACCCTGATCGAGGTAATAGATTAGTTCAGCGATCTCGCCCTGATTGTACATTCGAGCTAAGTAGCTTTTCTTTTCCGCGGTCTGGACAATATTTTGGGGAGCGGTGCCGACCGAGAGACCGTAGCGAAAGAGGTCGCGGGGGTTGAAGGTCGTTGATCGTTTGAAATAATAATGTTCCCAGTACTCGAGTACCATGGCCAGCGAGACCTGGCCGCACTCCCGAGCCTCTTGCTGTTTGGTTGGGACCGGCAGCGAGACACCCGAAGCTCGAGGCTCGTAGTTGAAATCGCCGAAGGTCGGAGAAAGCAAACCTACCGAGAAGATCAGACCTAGAAGCATTTTAAGGAACTTGCCTGACGATTGGTTCAGCACTATTTCCTCCTTTGATCGGCTAAATACCGATCTGATTTCGAACTAAATCGCCACTAGCTAGAGTCGATTTTGAACGATTGAGAAAAAATTGTCAAGACTTCCTAACGATAATTAAAAATACCTCCGAGAACTTTTACGGAGGTATTTTTAGATTCAATCGATGGTTAGAGTTATTTCCCTTTAAGTGCGTCCTTCAAGGCCTTGCCAGCTTTGAATTTGGGAACCGTGACAGCCGGAATCTGAATCTTCTCACCCGGCTTCTGGGGATTGACGCCAGTTCTTGCCGCTCGAGTTTTGGCCGAGAAGGTGCCAAAGCCAGTCAGGGTCACTTCGCCGCCGCTCTTTAAGGTTTGGGTAACAGTGTCGGTGACAAATTCCAGGACCTCTTCGCCAGTCTTTTTGGCGAGACTGAATTTTTCGGAAATTTTGTTAGCCAATTCAGCTTTATTCATAATTTTTTGATCAATCTTGACGAAATCTTTTCGCCAGAATTGATGATAAAATAATTTTATTACTTAATTAAAATATTTTTAAGAGTTCGACCTTTGAGGAATTTAAATTAAGCTCTTTTATTATTTTAAATTTCAACCTCCTCGTCAATTCTTTTGATTTTTTTGGCTCGCTTAGTCTTGGGATCGATTTCAATCAAAACGGCATTAATTTGGCAGGGCCCTTCTTCGGGCACTTCGATGGGATAGGGAATTTGCTCCACGAATCGTTTGATCAGATTTTTTTTATCATCGCCGATAATCGAATTTCGGGCTCCAACCATGCCCGCGTCGGTCACGTAAGCCGTGCCCTGAGGTAGGATTTTGACGTCGGCAGCAGGGACGTGGCTATGGGTGCCGATGACCGCGGAGACCCGGCCGTCGGCATACCAGCCGAGAGCCACTTTCTCGGAAGTTGCTTCAGCGTGAAAATCGACAATAATGGCATTCAAATCTTCGTTTCTCTCGTTGAGAAGGATCTCATCCAGTTTTCGGAAAGGCGAATCCAGGTTTTCCCGTAAGAATACCTGACCCATTAAGTTTATCACAAGTACCCTTTTGGTGACAATATTAATTATTTTGTAACCCAGGCCCGGGGTGCCCGGCGGGTAATTGGCTGGTCGAAGAAGATTGATTTTGCTTTCGGACATGATTTCGAAAACTTCGCTTTTGTCCCAAATATGATTACCCGAGGTAAAGACTTCAACGCCGGCCTCGATCATCTCGCCGAGCGTCTTGGCGGTCACGCCAAAGCCATGGGCCAAATTTTCGGCGTTGGCGATCACCAAATCCGGTTCGTATTTTTTCTTTAATTCTGGCAAGATTTTGGCGATGGCTCGCCGGCCGATGCGGCCGATGACGTCGCCAAAAAATAATATTTTCATGAAGTTAAATTAAGACCTCAAGGGTTATTTAGCGTATTCGGTTACCCGAGTTTCTCTGATAACATTGACCTTGATTTCGCCCGGATATTTTAATTCTTGCTCGATTTTTTTGGCGACATCTTTGGCTAGTTTAATGGCGCCCAGGTCATCAATTTCTTCGGGTGTCACAAAGACGCGGACTTCGCGGCCGGCTTGGATGGCGTAGGCTTTGGCCACGCCCGGAAAAGCCAGGGCCAACTTTTCCAGCTCCTCGAGTCGCTGAATGTATTGTTCGTAGGTGTCTTTGCGAGCACCGGGTCGGCCGCCGGAGATGGCGTCAGCCGCCTTGACAATGATCGCTTCGAGCGTGGGCGGACGATCTTCGTGATGAGTGAAGATCGGGGCAATCACCTCATCAGGCAGATTAAACTTTTTGGCAATGTCCTTGCCGATTTCGGGGTGAGTGCCCGTGACTTCGTGATCAACCGCCTTGCCGATATCGTGGAGCAAGCCGCCTTTCTTGGCGATGGTAACATCGGCGCCGAGCTCCTCGGCCAAGAGCGCCGAGAGATGAGCCACTTCGATTGAGTGCTGAAGAACATTCTGGCCATAACTGGTTCGGTATTTTAGCCGGCCGAGGATTTGGACCAGTTTGGGATCGAGCCCGGCCACGCCGACATCATAGACTGCTTCTTCGCCAGCCTTTTTGATGTCCAGGGCAATTTCTTTTTTGGCTAGCTCGATTGCCTCTTCGATTTTGGTGGGATGAATTCGACCATCCTGGATCAAACGATCCAGGGCTTTTTTGGCCACGTGCCGACGGATCGGGGAAAAACCCGAGATGGTAATGGCCTGAGGAGTATCATCAACAATAATCTCAGTTCCGGTTAACTGTTCGATGGCGCGGATGTTGCGACCCTCCCGGCCGATAATCCGTCCTTTCATCTCGTCGGAAGGTAGGTCAACCGTGGTGGTCGTGATCTCAGTGGCTTGGGAGATGGCACAGCGTTGAATCGCCGTTGCGAGGATATTTTTGGCCTTACGTTCCCATTCTTCCGAAGCCTCGTTTTCCAGCTTATTAATTCGACCGGCAAGATCCTCTTTGATTTCGTTTTCCGTGTTTTCGATCAGGATTTTTTTGGCTTCCTCTTTGGTTAGTCCGGCGATTCGCTCCAACTTGGCGAATTGTTCTTTTTGGATTTCGCTGATTTTGGCCTTGAGTTTTTCTAGCTCCTTGGCGCGATCCTGAAGTTTTTGTTGGTGAGATTCGAGTTCCAGTAGTTTTTGGTCGAACAGGGCCTCGCGTTTTTCCAGCCGTTCCTGCAGACGGTTCATTTCTTTCCGTCGTTCGATTTCTTCTTTTTTGGCTTCGTCGATGATTTCAAGGGCCTTGTTTTTCGCTTCGAGCAGCAGCTCTTTTTGTTTTTGTTTGGCGCTGGTGGTCAGGTTTTCGATTTCTGATTCGAGCGACCCTTTCTTTCTTAGGGCTAAAAATTTTCGGAGAAGATAGCCCAGAGCCAAGCCGATGACCAAAACCAGCACTAATAAAATCAGTGCAGTTAAATTTAGAGACACAAATTTAAATCCAGAGAGAATTGAGGTTTTAAAGGACCAAAAACAAATTAGCTTTCAAAAACTTTTTGAAAGTTTGGCAGAGGAATTTTGATGAGACTAATTTTAGTCGAAGTTTGGTGGCGAAACATTTTCTGATAACCGTTAAGCGATTGAATCAAGATCTTTCCCCTTAATAATCCTTAAACAATTCTCTGATCTGGATGATTATTTAATTATTGTTTACAGCTTAGCACGAGCTATTTGGTCCGTCAAGTAAGAGATTATTCCCGCTAGGTTAATTGACAATTTAGTAAAAAGATACTAAAATCAGAATAAGTAAGCTGGAATCAACTTCGATTTTGTTAACGCTATGAAGATCGAATAAGCGTGATGGTTAAATCTAGTTAGTTAAATAGTTTTACGAAAACAGAAAACAAGATTTTTAAAAGTTTTCTGTTTTCTATTTAATCTCTGACATGAATATTGCCGAATTAGCTCGAAAATTAAAACTCTCACCCAATGAGCTCCGGGATCTTTTACCTCAACTCGGTTTTGATATTGGTCGCCGGGCAATCAAAGTTGATGAGGCCGTGGCGCGAAAAATTTTAGAAAATTGGTCGAGTTTGATGAAGCAATTAAAAGAGAAGCAAGCCGCCACCGCCGAGTCGGTAACCATCCTGCCCGCAGAAGTCTCTGGAGCAATAGAAAAAAAACAAGTTAAATTTCCGGCCATGATCACGGTCCGGGAAGCGGCCCATCGTTTGGGTTTGCCCGTAGTTAAGGTGCAAGAAGAATTAATGAAAAATGGTATTCTGGCCTCTTTGAATGAACGGATCGACTATGAGACCGCTTACATTGTGGCTGAAGATCTTGGTTTTGAAGTTTCCAAAGAGGAAGCCGCGGCTGGGGAAGAAGAGAAATCTAACTTAGAAAAATTGACCGAGCTCTTGGTAGAAAAAGATCCCACCAAGTTAAAGTCTCGGCCGCCGGTGGTCGTGGTGATGGGTCACGTTGACCACGGCAAAACTAAATTACTCGATGTTATTAGAAAAACTAACGTGATTGAGACCGAAGCTGGTGGAATCACCCAGCACATCGGAGCTTATCAGGTAGTTGTTCCGCCCAAGGTCCTGGTTGCAGCCGAGAAAAAAGAAGAGAAAAAATCCCGTTCCGCCAAAGCCAAACCTTCTCTGGGTCGAGCCATTACTTTTATTGATACGCCGGGCCATGAAGCTTTTACCGCCATGCGGTCGCGGGGTGCGCGAGTGGCTGACATCGCTATTCTCGTGGTGGCCGCGGATGACGGCGTCCGGCCCCAAACGCTCGAGGCCATAAAGATTATCGAGCAGGAGAAGCTGCCAGTGATTGTGGCAATCAATAAGATTGATAAGCCCGAAGCTAATATCGACAAAACCAAACAAGAACTGGCCAAGGTTAATCTGATTCCCGAAGATTGGGGCGGCAAGACTATTTGCGTTCCGATTTCGGCTAAGCAAAATATTGGCATTGATAATTTACTCGAGATGGTTTTGCTCCTGGCCGAAATGGAGCGTAATAAAATTATGGCTAACCCCGATCGGCTGGCGGCGGGCACCGTGATTGAGGCCCATCTGGATAAAGGCGAAGGGCCGGTGGCCACAATTTTGATTCAGGCGGGCACTCTTAAGGCCGGCGATTTTTTGGTGATCGGCGATGTGGTCTATGGCAAAGTTCGAACCATGAAAGATTTTCGTAACGAGATAGTGAGAGCAGCATCACCCTCGCTGCCCGTCAAAGTGATTGGTTTTAAGATTTTGCCGCAGGTCGGTGACATTGTTGAGGCTCGGACTGAGATCAAGGGTTTGGAAAAGAAGAAAAAGGCTCATCGCCTGACCGAAGAGAAAATCTTCGTGGCGGCTAAAAAGGAAGAGGGAGAAAAGGAAACTCAGGCGAAAGAATTTAATATTATTTTGAAAGCCGATGTCTTTGGTTCCATCGAGGCGATTCACGAATCTTTAGAAAAGATCGAGAATCCCGAGGTTCGAGTCAATATCATTGGCCAGGGATTGGGCAATATTAACGAAGGCGATGTTTTGAAAGCCGAATCCGAGCAAGCCATGATCCTGGGTTTTAACGTTTCGACTTCGCCCGTGGTTCAGGAGCTGGCGCGAGATAAGAAAGTGGAGATCAAGCTCTACAAAATTATTTACGATTTAATCAATGAGGTGCGGGGGCGATTGGAGAAATTACTCGCGCCGGAAATTATTAGGGTTGATCTGGGTCGGCTGCAGATCCTGGCGGTTTTTCGCACCGAAACTAAGTATATGATAGTTGGCGGCCGAGTACTCGCCGGCAAGATCGAAGCTCCGGCCAAAGCCCTGGTCAAAAGGAAGGGCGAGAGAATTGCCGAAGGCCGGATCGAAGAAGTTCAATCAGGTAAACAAGTTGTCAAAGAAGTTTTTCAAGGCCAGGAGTGTGGGGTCAAATACGTTGGTCAACCAGTAATCGAGGTCGGCGATATTTTGGAAGTTTATCGCGAAGAAACCAAAATTAAAAAATTAGCCTAAGAATTGATTTTCTAGTATACTCTATTTGAGTAGATTAATTATTAATTAGTTTCAGCCGGGCTCTGTAGTCCGGGATGAAAATTTATTATTTTATGGCCGAAGTTAAATTAACTGATCAAAATTTTGAGAGCGAGGTTCTAAAATCAGCCGTGCCGGTCCTGGTGGACTTTTGGGCGCCCTGGTGCGGCCCCTGCCAGATGATGGGGCCGGTGATCGAAGAACTAGCTCGGGAATACGAGGACAAGGCAGTAAAGATCGGCAAGCTGAATGTCGATGAGAATCCAGCGACGGCCGAAAAGTACGGCGTGATGAGTATTCCCACTTTTAAGATTTTTAAGGGTGACCAGGTGATTGATGAAGCCATTGGCGCTCAACCCAAAGCCGGTCTGAAGGAAAAAATTGATAAAGTAATTTAAAACTTTTTCGTAGTTGATCGGGTCAGCTCTCTGGGCAGGGATTGGCCCGATATTATTTTATGTACGATCTGATTATTATTGGTGCTGGTGCCGCGGGTATAACCGCGGCGATATATTCTTCGCGGCGGGCCCTGAAGACGCTCGTGATTTCCAAAGACATTGGCGGTCAGGCAGCCACCACCCCTTATATTGAAAATTATCCAGGCGTGGATCTGGTGGGCGGGGTTGAACTGATGCTAAAATTTAAGGCTCAAGCCGAGAAATTTGGCGCCGAATTTATTTTTGGCGAGGTAGCTTCGATCAAAAGAGAGGCGGATAAATTTTTGGTCCGAACTAATGATCAGGTCTATGATTCGCGGGCCATTATTTTGGCTTTTGGTCTCACGCCCCTGGATCTGGGCGTGCCGGGCGAAGAGAAATTTAAGGGTAAGGGCGTGGTTTATTGTGCCACTTGCGACGCGCCACTTTATAAACGTAAAACCGTGGCTGTGGTCGGCGGCGGTAGTTCGGCCCTGGACGCAGCCCTGCTCTTGGCTAAGATTTCAAATCAGGTTTATTTGATTCACCGCCGCGATCAGTTTCGGGGCGAAGAAATTCTGGTCGAGCGTGTTAAAGAAAATCCCAAGATCGAATTGGTTTTAAATTCGGTGGTCAAGGAAATTAAGGGCGATCGGGTGGTCGAGTCAGTAATCGTAGTTGACAATAAGAATAATAGTCGAGAAATAAAAGTTGACGGCGTTTTTGTTGAGATCGGCCACGTGGTCAAATCCGATTTTGTTCGCGACCTAGTCAAACTGAACGAACGTAAGGAAGTGATTGTTAATGGCCGTTGCGAAACCAGCGAACCCGGCATCTTTGCGGCGGGCGATGTGGCTGACATCGATTACAAGCAGATCGTCATTTCGGCTGGTGAGGGAGCCAAAGCCGCTCTCACGGCTTATCGCTATCTTCAAGAAAAAAGTGGCAAAAGTTATTCTAATATCGACTGGGGAATGCAGAATAAGTAAGAGAAGAGGAGCGATAGGAGCGATAGGCAGAGAGGCACCTCTTATCCTATCATCCTTTAGCTCTTCTAGCTTTTATCAACTTTAAATAATTTTAATTAATTTTTGATCTATGCCCAAAGCCAATCCTTTTTTAAGTGCTCTTGAACAGTTGAAGCGCGGCGCGGATCTAATCAAATTAGAAAATAATATTTTAGAAATTCTCCAAAAGCCAAAAAGAATTTTGGAATTTTCTTTACCTCTCAAAATGGACGACGGCAGTTTCCGAATTTTTGAGGGTTATCGAGTGCAGTATAACGACGCTCGCGGTCCTTTCAAGGGCGGCATTCGTTATCATCCCGAAGTCAATTTAGCCGAAGTCAAAGCCCTGGCGCTCTGGATGACTATCAAGTGCGCGGTGGTTGGTATACCCATGGGTGGGGCCAAGGGTGGCATTGCTTTTGATCCTAAAAAATTAAGCCGAGCCGAGCTTGAACGATTGACTCGAGCCTACACGCGGGCGGTGAGAGATTTTATTGGTCCGGGCAAAGATATTCCCGCGCCCGATGTTAATACCACGGCCGAGACCATGGCCTGGATCATGGATGAATATAGCCAGTTCGAGGGTCTGAATCAGCCGGCAGTGGTGACGGGTAAACCGTTGGGACTTGGCGGCTCGCGAGGTCGAGAAAGAGCCACGGCCCAGGGCGGTTATTTCGTTTTAGAGCGAGTGTTGAAAAAAATTAAATTGCTTAATGAGCGAGGCAAGCCCAAAGCCCGTAACTCCGAAATCACCATTGCTATCCAGGGCTCGGGCAATACTGGTAGCAACATGGCCAGAATTTTAGCCCAAAATGGTTATCGCTTGGTAGCGCTTTCCGACTCCAAGGGCGCAGTCATTAAAACCAAAGTCAAAGGCAATAAATTTAGAGCAACTGATTTGGAAGGCCTGAATGTCACTGACTTATTAAAATGGAAGGAAGTAAATAAAACCCTGGCTGGTTTTTCGGGCTCGAGAGAAATCACCAACGAGCAGCTGCTTGAATTGCCAGTTGATATTCTAATTCCTTCGGCTCTAGAAAATCAAATCACGGAAAAAAATGCTGGTCGGATCAAGGCTCAGATTGTTTTGGAATTGGCTAATGGGCCGACCACGCCGGAAGCCGATGTCAAACTGTTTCGACGCGGTGTCACCGTGGTGCCGGATGTTTTGGCCAATGCCGGCGGGGTGACGGTTTCCTATTTTGAGTGGTCTCAAAACTTGAGTAATTATTATTGGAGTGAAGAAGAGGTCCTTGATCGTTTGGTCAAGATTATGAAAGAAAGTCTGGAGCGGGTTTGGGAAGTCAAGGAAAAATATTGCACTGATCTTCGGACCGCGGCCTTTGCCTTGGCTCTGGATCGGATTGCCGAAGCAATTAGGTTGAGAGGTATTTAATTATTAGCTCT
>CAZFGO010000017.1:0-16991 GCA_964518525.1 uncultured Gammaproteobacteria bacterium
ATGAGGCTTTAATTAATAACTGAAAACCGCCAAAAGTGTGTGCCTAAAACAAAAATTTAGGCTAACCAACATTAAAAATCAATCATAATTATTATTAAAGATAAATAATCATTCTACTTTACGTAAATTATGTGGATAACCTTTGATAATCATAAAACAGAATCTTAATTTTTATTTAATATTTAGCTTAAATAAGATAAAATTTTTATCTTCAGAATATTATTCTTGACAATTTTAAACTCTTGACAGATTTAAAAGTTGCTGCTAAGATTGACTTATCAACTATTTTCAAAACATTTTACCCGCTAACTAAAGCCAAAAAAGTGGGTTTTCAAAATCTCTCGAGTGCTTAACTAAATAAAATCCCAAACAAACTCGCCTCAGAAAATTAAAGAGGGGAGTAAATTTTTATGTTTGAGAAAAGACACATTCCGGCTTCCGAGCCAAGAAAATTTTTTACCCAACTGCACGAGGCCATGCCGCTGCCGGATTTGATTGAGATTCAAAAAAATTCTTATGACTGGTTTCTTAAAGAAGGACTAAAAGAATTATTTGAGGAAATTAATCCCATCACCGATTATATTGGCCGAGATCTCGAACTAAATTTTGTTGATTATTATCTTGACGAACCGAATTTCGACGAGACAACCAGTAAGGCAAAAAATATCACTTACGAAGCGCCTCTCCGAGTCAAAGCCCAATTAGTTAGTAAAAAAACCAATAAAATCAACAAGCAAGAAGTCTATCTGGGCGATTTTCCGCTGATGACTGACCGGGGTACCTTTATCATCAACGGCATCGAACGAGCCGTGGTTTCTCAAATTATCCGTTCGGCCGGAGTTTTCTTCACTTCCGAAGCGGTTCGCGGCAAAAGATATTACGGCGCCAAAATCATTCCCAATCGCGGCGCCTGGCTTGAGCTCGAAACAGATCTCAATAATGTCATCTGGGTCAAGATCGATCGCAAAAGAAAAGTGGCAGTCACCTCGCTTCTCCGAGCTTTTGGTTTTGGCACCGAAGAAGAAATCCTAGCTATCTTTCGCGACGTTGAGACTCATCCTGATATCAAATACCTCGAAGCCACGCTGGCCAAAGACGCGGCCAAAAACGAAGCTGAGGGCTTAATTGAAGTCTATAAAAGAATTAGACCCGGCGACCTGGCCACGGCCGATAACGCCAAATCATTAATCTATGCCATGTTCTTTAATTTCGACCGTTATGATCTCGGCCGCGTCGGTCGTTATAAACTGAACCAACGCTTTGATTTCCAGGTTCCCACCACCAAAGAAACCCGAATCCTGCGCCGCGAAGATTTAATTGCTATCATCAAAGAAATAATTAAACTAAACATTTCTCAGCGCGAACCGGATGATATTGATCATCTGGGTAATCGGCGAGTGCGAGCAGTCGGCGAACTGATTCAAAACCGCTTCCGAGTTGGTCTGGCTCGGATGGAAAGAATTGTTAAAGACCGCATGAGCACCTTTGACCTTGATACGCTCACGCCGGGCAAGCTAATCAACGCTCGGCCCATCATGGGCGTGATCCAAGAATTTTTCATGTCATCGCAGCTCTCCCAATTTATGGATCAGACCAATCCTCTAGCTGAATTGGAACACAAGCGTCGTCTCTCGGCAATGGGTCCGGGCGGCCTCTCGCGAGAGCGAGCTGGTTTTGATGTTCGCGACGTCCACACCACCCATTATGGTCGCATCTGCCCGATCGCCACGCCCGAGGGTCCAAACATTGGCCTAGTGGGACATCTAGCCAGCTACGCTCGCATCAACGAATATGGTTTTATTGAAACGCCTTATCGTCGAGTTCTTCATGATATTGATAATCAGGCGAAATTAACTAGCGGAAAAATCGCCCGCGGCGATCTCATTGACCCAGAGACCCAAAAAGTAATTGTTCCCAACGGCCAAGTCATTTCTCCAAAACTCTCAAAAGATCTCGAGGCCACGGCGCTTAAAACCATACCAATTAAACCGGTGGTCACGAGTGAGACTGTTTATTTAAACGCACTCCAAGAAGAAAAGACGATCACCACCTCGGCCACAACCCCGATTGATGAACAAGGTTACTTTCTTGAAGAGAAAGCCGAAGTCAGAAAATATGGCAAACCAGAAGTTGATCATGCCTGGAACATTGATTATATGGATGTTTCTTCAAAACAAATTGTTAGCATCTCAACCTCATTAATTCCCTTCCTTGAGCATGATGACGCAGTTCGCGCTTTGATGGGCACAAACATGCAACGCCAGGCTGTTCCCTGCATCAATCCCGAAGCACCCTGGGTTGGGACGGGTGTGGAGGCTAAGGTTGCTCATGACTCTGGCTATGCCGCCCTGGCCGAAAATGACGGCAAGGTCGTCGAAGTACAGGGAAATAAAATTCAAATTTTAGAAGATCGGGGCAATCTCAAAACTTATGATCTAACAAAATTTGCCCGCTCTAATGCTTCCACCTGTATCAATCAGCACCCCACGGTCTCACTCGGCCAAAAAATCAAAAAAGGCGATATCTTAAGCGACGGTCCGAGTATTGATGAAGGCGAACTCGCTTTGGGAAAAAATATCTTGGTCGCCTTTATGGCCTGGGATGGCTATAACTATGAAGACGCGGTGATTATGTCCGAGCGACTAGTCCAAAAGGATAGCTTCACTTCCATTCACATCGAAAACTATCAAATTGACGTCCGAGAAACTAAGCTCGGTCCGGAAATCGTCACCTCCGACATCCCCAATATCGGCGAAGAAAAACTAAAAAATCTTGACAAGGATGGCATCATCCGAATCGGCGCTGAGGTTTCTTCAGGCGACATCCTAGTGGGGAAAATCACGCCCAAGGGCGAAACCGAATTATCGGCCGAGGAAAAGTTATTGCGGGCGATTTTTGGCGAGAAGGCTCGAGACGTTCGCGACAGTTCGCTTTATCTCGAACATGGCGAACACGGCAAAGTGATTGATGTCAAAATCTTTTCCCGCGAGGAAGGTGACAAATTGCCTCCCGGCGTGATCAGCTCGATCCAGGTTTCGATTGCCGATCTGAGGAAGATTCAGGCCGGCGACAAGGTGGCTGGTCGCCATGGTAACAAAGGCGTAGTTTCAAAAATTGTCCCGGTCGAAGATATGCCTTTCCTCGAGGACGGCACGCCGATTGACATTATTCTGAGCCCGCTCGGCGTGGTCTCGCGCATGAACCTAGGTCAAATACTCGAGACTCATCTAGGCTTGGCGATCAATAGTCTGGGCTATCGCGTGGCCACTCCCGTGCTCCTGGGTTTAAATGAGGGACAAATTAAAGGCGAACTTAAAGAAGCTGGCTTTCCGGAAGACGGAAAATTGACACTTTATAATGGCCGCACGGGCGAAGCTTTCGATCATCCAGTCACAGTGGGCTACACCTATATCATGAAATTAAACCACATGGTCGAGGATAAGATCCATCAACGATCAATCGGACCCTATTCCCTAATTACCCAACAACCCTTGGGTGGCAAGGCCCAGTTTGGTGGTCAGCGCTTTGGTGAAATGGAAGTCTGGGCTCTCGAGGCCTACGGCGCTGCTCACACGCTTCAAGAAATCTTGACGATCAAATCTGATGACGTGCCGGGCCGCTCCAAGGCCTATGAATCGATCATTAAGGGTGAACCGATCAAAAAATTAAACGTGCCAGAATCTTTTAATGTCCTGATCAGAGAATTAAAGGGCTTGGGCCTCGACGTCGAGCTCTTAAAGAAGACCGATGGTCTCAAGGGAATCGAAGAAAAGAAGGAAGAAAAAAAATAATCAACTTTTAGCGACTCTTTAAACTTTTTATGATCGAACCAAATAAAATAATTGATTTTGATGCCATTCGGGTAAAATTAGCTTCGCCGGATGAAATCCATTATTGGTCGCACGGCGAGGTGACCAAACCGGAAACGATCAATTATCGGACTCAAAAGCCGGAAAAAGACGGCCTCTTCTGTGAAAAAATTTTTGGCCCGAGCAAAGACTGGGAGTGCTATTGCGGCAAATATAAAAAAATTCGCTACAAGGGCATCGTCTGCGATAAGTGCGGAGTGGAAGTAACCAATTCCTTGGTTCGACGCGAACGCATGGGTCACATTGATTTGGCCGTACCCGTCTCCCACATCTGGTTCCTGCGCGGCGTCCCTTCAAGGATCGGCCTGATTTTAGATTTGTCAGTGCAGAATATTGAGAAGGTAATCTATTTCGCCAACTTCATCATCACCCAGGTCAATGAAGACCTAAAAAGGGCGGCCCTCGATCAAATCAAACAAGAATTCAAAAGCAAGAAGAAAATTATTGAAAATGATTTCCAACAAAAAATTCAGCAGACCAAAAATGAAGCGGTTAAAAAAGAAACGCCCGAAAAAGAAGTCGATAGCAAATTAATCAAACTTAATAAATCGAAAGATGAGGAGTTGAAACAATTAGAAAATGATCTGGATCTGGCCGAACGAGAATTAAAAGAGCTGAAACCATTAAAAATTATCTCGGAGAGCGCTTATCACGATCTCTCTTTGAAGTATGGCCATATTTTTGAAGCCAATATCGGCGCCGAAGCAATTCGCCATCTGCTCGAGGAGATCAATCTTAAGAAATTAATCGCCGATCTTGAGACCGAGTTGAAAAATTCCGCCGGTGTCAAAAAAGAAAAACTGATTCGCCGAATCAAATTAATCAAAAATCTAGAAATCAACAAAATCCGACCCGAGTGGATGATCCTCGCCGTCATCCCGGTGATTCCGCCTGATCTGAGGCCCATGGTTCCTCTCGATGGCGGTCGATTCGCCACCTCAGACCTCAACGACCTCTATCGTCGCGTGATTAATCGTAATAACCGCCTCAAACGACTGATGGAATTAAATGCGCCCGAGGTGATCACGCGCAACGAAAAAAGAATGCTCCAGGAAGCGGTTGACGCTCTAATTGATAACAGTGCCCGTCATACCAAAACTACCACTGCTTCGACCGGCCAAAAGAGGCAGCTCAAATCAATTGCCGATATCTTGAAAGGCAAACAGGGACGTTTCCGTCAAAACCTGCTCGGCAAGAGGATTGATTATTCTGGTCGCAGCGTGATTGTGGTCGGACCAAAATTAAAACTTGATCAGTGCGGTCTGCCCAAGAGAATGGCGCTAGAATTATTCAAGCCCTTTGTCATCAGCCACTTGATCAAAAATGGTTTGGTCCATAATATCCGCAGCGCCAATCGCTTTATCGAAACCAATCGTTCGGAAATCTGGGACATCCTAGAAAATATTATCAAAGATGCCTACGTGCTTTTGAACCGCGCCCCCACGCTCCACCGCTTAGGCATCCAGGCTTTTCGCCCGGTTCTGATTGAGGGTAAAGCGATTCAAATCCACCCGCTGGTCTGTACTGCCTTTAATGCTGATTTTGATGGCGACCAAATGGCTGTCCATGTCCCATTGACCGACGAAGCCAAAAATGAAGCCGAAGAGCTGATGCTCTCGGCTAAAAATCTCCTCAAGCCGGCTACCGGCAATCCTGTGGTCACGCCCAGTCGTGACATGGTTTGGGGAGTTTATTACATGACTTCGCTCATTGAGGAAGAAAAGGCTGGAGTCTTTTCCTCTTTCGAGGAAGCCGTTATTGCCTATCATTTGGGTAAAATTAAATTACGAACCAAAATCAAAGTCCGCGAGCTGATCAAGGGTGCCACCGAACCAAAAATAATTGACACCTCGGTTGGCCGTATCTTGTTTAATCAAATTCTGCCGGAAAAAATTCCCTTCCTTAACAAAGTGGTTGACGTTAAGGGCTTGAGCGAAATAGTGAGGCTATCGCTCGAATTATACGATCGAGAAAAAACCGCCGAGCTCCTCGATGAAATTAAAGATCTGGGATTTCGTTATCTAACCCGTTCGGGATTTTCTTGGGGCATGAATGATTTGCCGATTCTAACCGAGAAACAAGCGATCATCGACGAAGGTGATCGCCAGATCGACGAAATTCAAAAACAGTATGAAGAGGGTCTCTTGACCAAGAGCGAACGTTACGGCCGAATCATTGAAATCTGGACGGAAATTAAAGACCGCGTGGTCAAACTGAGCCGCAACTCTTTGAGCAAAACCGGCTCGGTCTTTACCATGGTGGAATCCGGCGCTCGTGGCTCCTGGGCCCAACTCACCCAAATGGTGGGCATGAAAGGTTTGGTCTCAAACCCGGCCGGCGAAATCATTGAACTACCAATTAAGAAAAGCTTTAAAGAAGGTTTTAATGTTTTGGAATATTTTATCTCGACTCATGGTTCAAGGAAAGGTCTCTCCGATACTGCTCTTCGAACCGCCAACGCCGGCTACCTCACTCGCCGCCTGATCGATGTGGCTCAAGACGTCATTGTTTTTGAAAAAGATTGCGGCGACAAGGAAGGCGCCCTGGTCATGAGGCGCGATGGTGAAGAAAGCAATGAAGATTTTATCAACCGATTCATTGGTCGAACCAGTCTAGAAAAAATTACCAACGCGGCCGGCGAAGTTATTATCAAAGCTGACCAATTGATCACCGAAGAAAAAGCCCGACGATTAAAAGAGCTTGATCTGAAACAAATCAAAATCCGATCTGTGCTCACCTGCCGCCTACGAAAAGGCGTCTGCCAAAAGTGTTATGGTTATGATCTGGGCTACGGCAAGTTGGTGAATCTCGGAACCGCGGTCGGCATCATCGCGGCCCAAAGCATTGGTGAACCCGGCACTCAGCTCACTATGAGAACTTTTCACACTGGTGGCGTGGCCGGCGGCGGCGATATCACTCAAGGTCTGCCCCGAGTTGAAGAGCTCTTCGAAGCTCGACCGCCCAAGAGAAAGGCGATCATCAGCGATGTTGACGGCCTGGTCAAAAAAATCATCGAGAATCAACGCGAGATTGTCTTGGCCAACGGAAAAACAGTAGCGGCCATTCACGGCCAAAAAGCCATCCAGATCGAATACGCTGATCGGCTAGAAGAAAAATATGAATTGACCAAAGACCCGGCCCTAAAAATTAAAGTCAAAAATGGCACCAAAATCAAAAAAGATTCAGTTCTCTTTACCCGAGAAATTAAAATTGATAAGAAAAAAGAGTTGGAAGAAATCAAATCAAAAATTGACGGCCAGGTCGAAATAGAAAAACTAGGCGAGAAGATTACCCTGGTCGTGAGTGCTGAAGCAGAAAAGATCAAAGAACTGCTCGTCCCCCCAGGTTTGCCTATTTGGGTGAAGGAAGGCGATCTAGTCAAAAAAGGCGATCAGCTCACTGAGGGTAGTCTCGACCTGCATCAATTATTCAGTCTGCGAGGCAAAGAAGAAGTCCAAAAATACATTATCAAGGAGATTCAGACCATCTATGCTTCGCAAGGGCAAAAACTAAACGACAAACACATCGAGGTTATTGTTCGCCAACTCTTTTCCCGCGTTTATGTTAAGGAAGCCGGCGACACCAATCTCTTGCCCGGCGAAGTGGTGGAAAAGGCTGAACTCGAAGAAGCTAATGAGGAAGTTTCGGAGAACAACGGTAAGCCAGCCGAGGCCGAAGAATTATTCCTTGGTATCACCAAAGTTTCCCTCTCGACTCGCAGCTTCCTTTCCGCTGCTTCTTTCCAGGAAACTTCCCGCGTCCTAATTAATGCCGCCACCACGGGCAAAGTTGATCATCTCGAAGGTCTAAAAGAAAATGTCATTATCGGTCGCCTGATTCCGGCGGGCACGGGTTATTATAAAGAAGAATAATTGTTCTTTCAATATTAAAACTAAAACCTCCTCTTCGCTTCAAGCCTAGGGGAGGTTTTAGTTTTAAAGAAAATTGCTTTGGGATTAATTTTTTGTTATATTAAAATTAATTTTCGGCCACGTAGACAAGGCACGGCGGTCGCGACCGCCGTGCCAAGACCAGGCACTCGCGAGTGCCTGGTCAAGTAGTAAGGCAGGACACGGCATTCGCGAATGCCGTGTCAGGAGTCTACCCGCCGATGCTTTAGGCCCGATAGCCAAGTGGTAAGGCGAGAGTCTGCAAAACTCTTATGCGTGGGTTCAATTCCCACTCGGGCCTCCAGATTTTATATGTGGTATGTCTAGCTTTTGCAGAGTAAAACAATTCTAGGTAATGATGGTGAGATAAAATCTTCAGAGCCCCTATAAACCATTCAGATTGGCTGATATAGGGATTGCTTCGTCGATCCGACTTAACACGTCGGATCTCCTCGCAATGACAATTTCCTGTCATTGCGAGCATAGCGAAGCAATCTCTGCCAAGGCATAAACTAAAAAAAGGTTACCCCGCTCCCTTAGGCCTCTAACAATGGCAATTCCTGCCATTGCGAACCTGCCTGTCGGCAGACAGGCGTAGCGAAGCAATCTCCACCTATGAAGCCTGTTTAACAGAAAAAGCAGCCAGAAAAAGAAATGAATTTAAAAAATAGTGGAAATGTTTGGGTGCCATTAAGGAAGAGAATTCTGGAAAATTTAAAAGAAAAATAGCTTTAGCACGGCGGTCGCGACCGCCGTGCCGTGGCCTTTTTCAAATATCGTAAAATAGAAAAAACATTCGTATTAAGGTATTAACCGCCTCACTAGGGCATTTTTTTATAACTCATCATCTCGCGGATCTCAATCAGGCTCTTGAGCAAACCGGGAAGAAATCCAGTCCAAACAAAATTGCCATAGGTGAAAATCCCCTGAGCCTTACCCAGACTAATAACCATCAACCTCTTCCGTGATCGATACCTAACTAAGGGCCGTCCTTGTTCCAATCGCCTAATATTTTTGATGATAACCTTGGCATGAGCTTGGGCATTCTGGGCAGTCTTCTCCTCTGGGATAGCAGTGGCATCGCCGGCCACAAAAATATTAGGCCAATCAACTAATTGTAAAAATTCGTTGGTCACGAATCCCTTGCCTTCGATCTCTTGGGCAAAACATTCCCGAGCAAAATTAACATTGGGCTTGATGCCGGTGCACAAAAGAATTAAATCTGGTTTGAGTTTGGTACCCTTGTTAGTATAGAAATAGCCCGCCTCGTCTTTGGTCACAAACTCGCCCACTAAGATTTTCACTCCCCGCTTGGTTAAAAATTTCTGAGCGAAACGGCTGGCTTTCGGCGGTTGACGCTCCATTAATCGCTCGGCGCCATGGATGATGGTCAAGTCTTTAGTTGGATAACGCTCAATAATCTCTCCGGCCAATTCTACTCCCACCAAACCGCCACCGACAATTAGAACTTTTTTAGCTCCTTCTAGTTTCTGATTGCTTTCGATTAGGTTTTTGGCTCGGGCAGTGATCACCACTCCTTCCTTGATAGGCGATTCATAGCTCGAGCCCGAGCTAATTAGCAAATAATCAAAATCCAGGACTTGATCATTGACCCAGACCTGGTGATCGCAGATTTTCTTAACCTCGCCGGTAATTAGCCGCGACTTTTCTAAATAACTCGAATAATGAAAATGAATTTTGGCTAAATGTTCGGGCTCGACCAAGGTCCTGAGGATTCCTGGCGTAAATTCAAAATAATCCGTGAGGTCAATCAAGGTCACGGCAAAATCATTTTCCAGATGTTTAGCCACAGCAATGCCGGCAAAACCACCGCCGATGATAATTAATTTTTTCATCTGGGTTATTCGGATTAATTCTTACCCTATCATACCATTTTTAAATAATAATTCTATTAGACCCAAACCAACTCCGGTTTGCCCTCGAGCTAATCTGTGTTAAAATAAGCGCATGAATGAAAAAAAACAAAAATTTATTATTATTGATGGCAACGCTATCTTGCATCGCGCCTGGCATGCTCTGCCACCCCTGACCACCAAGAACGGCGAACTCGTCAATGCGGTCTATGGCTTCACCCTGCTCTTGTTTAAAGTTATCAAAGATCTAAAGCCGACTCACCTGGCCGTCACTTTCGATCGTCGAGCACCCACCTTCCGTCACAAATTATATCCCGAATACAAGGCCACACGCGTCAAACAGCCGCCCGAGCTTTATGATCAACTCGGACGAATCAGGGAAATCATCAATGCGCTCAGCATTCCCATCTACGAACTTGATGGTTACGAAGCCGATGATCTGATCGCTACCATCTGCGATCAAAAATCTATTGATAATCCCGAGACGCTTTCGATTATTGTCACCGGTGATCTTGATACGCTCCAGCTAGTTGACGAGAACACCGAAGTTCTGGCCCTGAAAAAGGGAATCACCGATACCATCACCTATGATCGTGCAGAAGTGGAAAAACGGTTCAACCTCGAACCAAAACAATTGATCGACTTCAAAGCCTTGCGCGGCGATCCTTCGGACAACATCCTGGGTATTCGCGGCATCGGTGAAAAGACCGCCCAAGATTTAGTAAGAGAATTCGGCTCAATCGAAAATCTCTACCAGGTGATTGACCAGAATAGTCCCAAATTAAAATCAATCCCTGATCGTTATCTTAAATTAATCCGAGACCAGCGCCAATCAGCGCTCTTGAGCAAACGCCTAGTGATACTCGATCATCACGCCCCCATTGATTTTAAGCTCGAAGCCAGTCGACTCCAAGCTTATGATCGAGAAAAAATGTTCAAACTATTTCAAGAACTCGGGTTTAAATCATTACTCAACAAATTACCCGATCTCGGAGCCACAGCTTCTTTATTTGAAAAACCAGCTAGTCCCGACGGTTCGGTTCCAAATCAAAAAAAGAAAGAATTCGACTATAGTTTGGTCGCGAGCGAAGAACAATTTGAAAAATTTTATGAAGAGCTCAAAAATCAAAGCGGTTTTGCGGTTGACAGTGAAACCACGAGCCTCGACCCCTTTAATGCCCGCCTCTTGGGCCTAAGTTTTTCTTGGCAAGAAGGCCGAGCTCATTATCTTGATCTCTCAAAAGAACCCGCGACCACTAATTGGCTCCAGAAGCTCAAGCCGATTCTTGAAGATCGCCGAATCGAAAAATATGGTCACAATATGAAATATGATCTGGCTGTTCTCGACAGCGCCGGCATTGAATTAAAACCAGCTTCATTTGATACCATGGTCGCTTCCTATCTTCTAAATCCAGGCAGCCGAGCTCACAAGCTCGATGACGTGGTTTTTACTGAATTTGGTCATGAGAAAATCGCGATTGGATCCCTGATTGGTGAAGGCAAAGATCAAATTTCTATGGCCGAGGTATCAGTTGATAAGATATCCGACTATTCTTGCGAAGACGCCGATTTCGCCTATCGACTGGTTAATCGTTTTGAATCGGAATTGAGAAAAAATAACCTCTGGAAATTGTTCCAGGAAATAGAAATGCCGCTAGTGCCGATCCTCGAAAAAATCGAAAAGAGGGGCGTCAAAATCGACGTTGCCTTTCTCACTAAACTAAAAAAGAAGTTAGATCAAAAAAAACAAAAAATCGAAAATCAGATTTACCAATTAGCTGGCCAAGAGTTCAATATTAATTCACCAAAACAACTCAAGGTGATCTTGTTTGAAAATTTAAAGATTCCCTCAGCCGGACTCGGGAAAACTAAAACCGGCCTCTCCACCGCGGCCGGCGAATTAGAAAAACTCCGCGGCCAACACCCGATCATCGATCTGATTTTCGAACAACGAGAACTGGCTAAACTAATTTCCACTTATCTCGAAGCCTTGCCCAAGCTAGTCCAACCACGAACTGGTCGAGTTCATACTAGTTATAACCAAACCATCACTGCCACGGGCCGACTCTCCTCTTCGGATCCCAATTTACAAAATATTCCAATCAAAACTGATTTGGGTCAAGAAATTCGTAAAGCCTTCATCGCCGAACCAGGCAACCAGCTTATCGCGGCCGATTATTCTCAGATCGAACTACGCGTGGTCGCCTCGTTGGCCAATGATCAAAAAATGATTCAAGCCTTTTTATCAGGCCGGGACATTCACACCGAAACCGCCTCGGAAATCTGGGAGATCCCGCCCGAAAAAATTACAGCCGAAATGCGCCGAGCAGCCAAGGTGATTAATTTTGGCGTGACCTATGGCATGGGTCCTCATAGTTTAGCCTCAAGCGCCGGCATCTCTTTTGATGAGGCGCGGGAATTTATTGACCGTTATTTTTCTTTCTACAGCGGCATAAAAAGTTATCTCGAAGAAACTATTAATCAGGCGCGAGAAAATGGCTTTGTTGAAACGCTCTTTGGTCGACGCCGCTATCTGCCGGAAATCAATTCCCAAGTTCCCCAGATTCGTAGCGCCGCCGAACGCATGGCCGTCAACATGCCAGTTCAAGGGACGGCGGCCGATCTGATGAAGCTTGCCATGATCAAATTAGCCAATCGAATTGAACAAGAAAACTGGTCCGAAACAAAAAGTGACAGAGCACCAGTCAAAATGATTATGCAAGTTCATGATGAATTAATTTTTGAAGTCGCTAAGGATTCAATTGAAAAAGCTATTCCACTAATCAAAACCGAGATGGAGGATGTCGCCAAGCTCAAAGTACCACTTGAGGTTGAAATTGAAGTAGGTGATAATTGGGGTGAACTCAAAAAATGGCCAGGAAAATAATTAATGATTAATTTCGTATGATCATCTTTCTCTTTGGTCCTGACACTTATCGCTCGAGGCAGAGATTAAAATTCTATGAGGAAGGATTTATTAAAAAATATGATCCCAGCGGTTTTAATATTGTTAGATTGAATGGAGAGAAACTTTCAATCGAGACTCTAAATCAAACTTTGGTCACTCCGCCCCTCTTAGCTCCGAAACGAATGATTATTATTGAAAATCTGATCACTAAAAACAAAGAGGTTTCACGTGAAACAGTCCCCCTGTTGGAAAATCTAAAAACCGGCCCTGATGAAAAAAATGAAAATATTATTATCTTTTGGGAAGAACTCGGCGAAAAAAATGGCAAAGTCGCCAAGGGCAGCGATCGAACCTCAGAACCTTTGTTTAAAAAATTGATCAAAAGTCCCTTGGTTGAAAAATTCGATCTTCTCTCGAACCCGGCCCTGATCAAATGGATCAAGAACCAGGTTAAGCAAGCTGGCGGCCAGATCAAAGAAGAAGTCATCAGGGATCTAGTTGCCCTGGTTGGTAATGATCTCTGGCAACTCGAGCGCGAATTGGAAAAATTGCTGGCCTACAAAAACAAAAAATTGATCACCGAAAGCGACGTGGCATTATTGGTTAAAGGAAAATTCGATGAAGACATTTTTAAATTAACTGACACGCTGGCCTTAAAGAATAAAAAAAGATTTCTGGAATTGCTGGCTGATCAATTCTCAAGCGGCGCCAATGAGGTTTATCTTATAACCATGCTCACGCGGCTGTTTCGGATCCTGCTCGAAATTAAGGAATTAAGTCTTAGGAATCCAAGGATCTCGAAATTTTCTTTGGCCGAAGAATTGGGTCTACACCCCTTTGTGGTTGAAAAAGCTTTGAGCCAAGTGGCAAACTATCAAGAGGCTGAATTAAAAAATATTTATCAGAGACTTCTGACCATTGATTTCAAAATGAAAACCGGCCAAGCCAAGCCCCGACTCTTATTTGAATTGCTAGCAGTTGAACTCTAAAAGTTTGCCAATCAAAAAATCCACTCTCTAAGAAATTTGAGAGTGGATTTTTTAAATTTGCTAAATTATTTCTTCGAGGATAATTGGTTTAGATGGACCATTAACCGTGACTTAATTCTCGAAGCAGTATTTTTCTTGATCACCCGCTTCTGGGCCGCCTTGTCCAACGCCTTGGCCGCTCGACTAATCACTTCATTAGCCTCGCTGGTTTTTTTTAATTTGATTAATCTGCGACTTCGGCGAATTAAAAAATCCAAGTTGCGCCTAATTAATTCATTTGTTTGAGTTCTTTTCTTGGTTTGTCTTAAAGCTTTGATCGCTGCTTGTTTGATCGGCATAAAAATTTTTCTTTCCGCCCAGAGGTCGGTCTAAATTAATAATAATGTTCTTATCTTAACACCTATTAGAATTTCTGGCAAGATCTGCTATCTAAATATTCCGAATCAAGGCTGAAGCAAACTCGGAACATTTAACTTCCTGGGCGCTGGGCATTAATCTAGCCAAATCATAAGTAACCATTCCCTGACCAATTGTTTTCTCAAGTGACGACCAAATAATTTTTTCAGCTTCGGACCAGCCGAGATAACCCAGCATCATGGCACCGGAGAGGATGAGCGAAGAGGGGTTAACTTTATCCTGACCCGCGTATTTGGGCGCCGTGCCGTGAGTCGCTTCAAAAATGGCTCGTCCGGTTTCAAAATTAATATTGGCGCCCGGTGCCAAGCCAATCCCACCGACCTCGGCCGCCAGAGCGTCCGAGAGATAATCGCCGTTCAAATTGGTGGTGGCAATAACATCGTATTCCTCCGGCCGAGTGAGGATCTGTTGGAAGAAAGCGTCAGCAATAACATCTTTAATGACTAATTTATTTTTAATTAATGATTGATCTTCGACTTCGTTTAAGATTACGGTTTCCTGAGGGAATTCTTCTCGCGCCACTTCATAACCCCAGTCACGAAAAGCTCCTTCAGTGAATTTCATAATATTACCCTTATGAACCAAGGTAACGCTTCGGCGTTTATTGCCGAGGGCGTAATTGATCGCGGCTCGCACCAAACGTTTGCTGCCCTCCTCGGAAATTGGTTTAATGCCTAGGCCAGATGTTTTGGGAAAAGGAATTTTCTTGACTCCCAATTTTTTTTGGAGAAAATTAGTCAGTTCTCCGGCCTCAGGGCTCCCGGCGGGCCACTCAATGCCCAGATAAATATCCTCGGAATTTTCTCGGAAGATTACCATATTCACCAATTCTGGTTTTTTAACTGGGCTCGGTACGCCAGCCAGATAACGGACTGGTCGAAGACAGGCAAACAAATCCAATTCTTGACGCAAAGCCACATTAAGGCTCCTGATTCCGCCGCCAACCGGAGTGGTCAAGGGACCTTTGAGGCCAACCAGATATTCTTTGAATAATTTGATTGTTTCTTCGGGCAACCACTGACTGGTTTTGGCGTAAGCTTTTTCTCCGGCCAGAGCCTCGAGCCAAACTATTCGCCGCGAGCGGCCGTAAGCCCGTTCAACTGCCGCCTCTAAAACTCGCTGGCTTGCTCGCCAGATGTCCGGACCGCTGCCATCGCCTTCGATAAAAGGAATTATAGGCTCATCCGGAACTTTTAACCCTCCTGGGGTTTTGATTATTTTCTCTCCGCTGGTCATTTAATTGATTTAGATTTCTTAACCCAAGCTAATTTGCCGCCAGCCTTAATAATTTCTATCTCTCGTTCAGTCAATGGAGTAGTAACTGGAATCACTAAATCATCTTTGGTTTGATTAACCAAAGATAACTCTGATCCCAAATCATTTAAATCAATAATAAAGTTATCGCCCTGATCAATTCTCTCGTAATCTTTTTCGTTCCTAAGAATTAAGGGTAGAATTCCGAAGTTGACTAGATTAGCTAGATGAATTCGGGCGAATGATATTGCGATCACGGCCCTAATACCCAAGTAACGCGGCACCAAAGCCGCATGTTCTCGACTTGAGCCCTGGCCATAATTGCGGCCGCCGAGAATAAAACCGCCGCCTAAATTTTTTGCTCGAGTTGGGAATTCACTATCAACCGGCTCAAAAGCAAATTCAGCTAAGGCCGGGATATTGGAACGTAGCGGCAAGACTCGGGCACCGGCCGGCATAATCTGGTCTGTGGTAATATTGTCTCCAACTTTTAGCAAGACCTGGGCTGATAATTTCCCCGGCAAAGCCGCCATCTCGGGTAGGGGTTTAATGTTCGGACCGCGAATAATTTCTTCGGTTGAGGTCTGACCAGTTGGCGCGATAATCAAATTATCAACGATCGTAAAATCACTCAATGCTTTAATCTCTGGTTTCAAACCCAGTGACCGGGGATCGGTGATCTGGCCAGCCAGAGCCGAAGCCACGGCCACTTCGGGACTACAGAGATAAACCTGAGCATCTCTGGTACCACTTCGACCTTCAAAATTACGATTAAAGGTCCGAAGCGAAACTGCTCCCGAAGCCGGCGCTTGGCCTAAACCAATGCAAGGGCCGCAAGCCGACTCCAGGATTCTGGCGCCCGCGCCAATCAAATCAGCCAGGGCGCCGCTCTGGGCCAACCTCAAGAGCACCTGACGCGAACCAGGAGCAATGGCCAAACTAACCTCGGGATGAACTGTTTTTCCTTTGAGCATCCGGGCCACCAAAGCCACATCGCGATAAGAAGAATTGGTGCAACTGCCAATAATCACCTGATTAACCACGAGGCCAGCCACTTCACTGATTGGGCAAACATTATCCGGGCTGTGAGGTCTAGCAATCATGGGCTCGAGTTGGCTCAAATCAATTTCAATCACTTGATCATAGCTAGCGCCGGCATCGGCTTCGATTTTGACCCAGTCTTGTTCTCGCTCCTGATCGCGAAGAAATTCTCTGGTCCGTTCGTCGCTTGGAAAAATTGAAGTGGTCGCACCTAGCTCCGCTCCCATATTGGTGATGGTCGCTCGCTCGGGCACGGTTAGATTTTTCACACCCGGGCCGCCGTATTCCAAAATTTTTCCGACACCGCCTTTGACCGATAATCGTCTCAGGATTTCTAAAATCAAATCTTTGGCCGAGACCCAGGGCGACATTTCGCCGCTCAATCTAATCTGCAAGTTCGCTGGCGTGGTGAGATAAAATGGTTCGCCGGCCATGGCCAAAGCTACGTCTAGACCGCCCGCGCCAATGGCCAGCGAGCCCAAACCCCCAGCCGTGGGCGTGTGACTATCCGAACCCAAAAGTGTTTTGCCGGGCCGGGCAAACCGTTCAAGATGAACCTGGTGACAAATGCCATTGCCCGGCCGAGAAAAATAAATGCCGTACTTCTTGGCGATGGATTGAAGAAAGCGATGATCGTCTTGGTTTTTAAAATCGGTCTGGAGTGTGTTGTGGTCAACGTAGCTAACCGAGAGCTCAGTTTGAACCCGGGGCAAACCCAGGGCTTCAAATTCTAAATAGGCCAGGGTGCC
>CAZFGO010000017.1:17091-20394 GCA_964518525.1 uncultured Gammaproteobacteria bacterium
CAGTTTGAACCCGGGGCAAACCCAGGGCTTCAAATTCTAAATAGGCCAGGGTGCCCGTGGCATCTTGAGTTAGGGTCTGGTCAATTTTAAGACCAATAATTTCTCCGACCCTAGCTTGGCCGGAAATTAAATGTGGTTCTAAAATTTTTTGCCAAACACTTTGGGCCATAAAATAAAAAAGATCCTGCTAAAAAAATATCAATAAATATCCTTATATCAATTAATATCAACAAATATCAATCAAGATCCTGATTCATGATTCTAAATTCGGCCGTTCCAACTGTCTAGGTTCAACTTGACTCTCGCCGCCGCCGATCTTTGCCACGTCTTTATCAATTTTTTTGAATTCTTTGTAAGTCTGGTTATAAGAATTAACAGTGGTACCCAAATTCGTGCCCAACTTTTTCAAATATTCCTCATAGCTCAAAAGGTGCTTATTCAAATCGCCCACCCTCTTAACAATGTCCTTGATTGATTCTTCGATTTGGAGTGATCTTAGCCCCTGCAGAACCGTTTGCAGATAAGCCAAAAAAGAAGTTGGCGAAACAATCACGACGTGCTTTTCCTTAAAAGCATATTCAATAAGATCGCGAGTGTTGACCTTAACCGCTCCGATCTGATTGATCAAGAGGTCATAGAAAATCGCTTCCGAAGGAATAAACATAAAAGCAAAATCCATAGTTCCCCGATCCGGTTTGATATATTTGGAGGTTTCATCAATCCTAGTCTTGAGATCCTGCTTAAATAATTTTTCGAGTCGCTCCTTCTCCATTGGCTCGCGTTCCTCGAGGATCCGATTATAATTTTCTAAGGAAAACTTAGAGTCAATAGGAATCAGTTTATCCTTAACGCGGACCACGGCATCGACGATCAAATCATGACCCTGCTCATCTTGACCCAATTGATATTGCATCTCATAGGACTTGGGCGGCAAAACATTTTTCAAAACCGTTTCAAGGTAATACTCACCCAGCACTCCCCGTTGCTTGGGATTTTTCAAAATATCTTGCAGATTCTGAAGTTGGTCAGCAAAATTAATAACTTGTTTATTGGTCTCATCGAGTTTAGTTAATCTCTCAGTAACATCCCGAATTATTTTGGCGCTCTCACCAAATTGCCTGGTCGACTCCCGGGCCGATTCACCGAGGCGATTATCAAGGGTTCGAGTTATCTCATTAATTTGGTTTTGAATCAAAAGTAGAGATTGATCTTCTTTAACATCTTTTTTGTTTTTGCTAATCAACCAAAGGCCTAGACCAAAACCAACCAGCAAGATAATAATGATAATAAAAAAATAAATTTCCATAAAAATATTGTGTAAATTCGTATGCTAAATTGTCATTCCGAACGCTAATTTCATTTGTCATTGCGAGCCTGCCTGCCGCAGGTGGGATACTGGCGGGCAGGCGACCGAAGGGAGCGTGGCAATCTGACGCGAAGCGTCATCCTGAGCGTAGCGAATGATCCCATGGCTAACACACTATTCCCGGGATTCCTCCCCCGCCAAGGCAGGGTCGGAATGACGGGAGAAATCACTTCGTCATCCCGACAGATTGTCGGGACTCCTCGCAATGACAGATTCAAAATTGTCATTGCGAGCGAAGCGAAGCAATCTCTTTCACAATCCATCCACTTAGGGATTGCTTCGTCGCTACGTTTCACTTCACTCCTCGCAATGACAAACACCGAACTGTTATTCCAAACTCAATCTAGTAATAATGTCGATGATTACTAAATTTATAATTGACGAACAGTCGATAATTCTTTATGATTATAGCACAATTAAATAATTTTTTTCAATCAGAATTTATTAAAATCTCTCTTATAATTATTTTACGACACTAAGCTAAAAGTTTATTTTTAGATGAAAAAATTAATTCTAATCATCGGCTTGGTACTTTTAATTTTTTTAATTGATCGTGCCTTTATTCCGAGTAAACCACAAAAACAACCAAACAATAGTAAATCAAGTGCTGAATCAAAATGCCTCGCCACTGGCGGCGCTTGGGGCGGTGCTAATGATCTTTATTGTTATTGTCCCAGTGGTTCTAAATTCGACCCAAACCAAGGTTGTTCTAGACCGCCGGCTCCAGCGCCAGCGACAGCGAATCCAGCCGCAGGAGTAAAGATCTATTCAACTTATGATCAAGTTACGACCGGCTGGGGCAATGTCAAAATTAATAAGTATTACCAAGAAGGCGATTATTTTGTTATTGATGCTCTGATTACCAATCAGAGCAGCTTTAATCAAATTTGGCTAAATTTATTTGACACCGATTTCAATGGCTATAACGATAACTATCGAGGAAATAATTTGCATTATTTTAAAATCGATAGTAAAACTCCCAAATATCTCATTGTTTGGGTCAATTTTCCTGGTATCCCGCAAAAGAACGTAAAATTAGCAGCCATAACCATAGGAAAATAAAATTTTATTTTGTGCTCTTGTAGTTTGCCCCTTCGGGGCATCACCCCTGCCTACCGCAGGCAGGCGCAGGGTGACAATGGATATTACAGTCCCGTCCTACCGGCCCGCCACGGCCAGCGCCCCCATAGTTCAACGGATAGAACAACCCCGTCCTAAGGGGTAAATGTGTGTTCAATTCATACTGGGGGCATTGGCGATGGCAGGCAAAAGGGGAAAAGATAGAATTTGCCCCTTCGGGGCATAACCCTGACTGTGGCAGACAGACAAAGAGTGACAATTAGTTCAGTGCTAAATTCCGGCCAAGTTTTTTGGGCCTATACTAAAATAGTATTACGCGGCATTCGCACCTACCCGCCATAGTCAATCTTCAATATTTTTTCCTCTAGAGATCACCACGGCGTGATAATTTAGATTCCCCTTTGGAAGTAGGGCTTTGGCAGGCGGGCCTGCCCGCCATAGCCATGGGCTTATAGTACAGTGGTAGTACGCCGCATTCGCATTGCGGAGACGCGAGTTCGATTCTCGCTAAGTCCACATTTTAGAACAGCGCAAGCCATAAGTTATCGATTAATTCTAAAGAAAAATGGATAGCGACATAGCTAAATTCATCGTTTCGTTTATAGGTGGCTTACTTTGGTATAGAATTCTTTTTTTCATAATTCCTATTTATTTCAAAAGACCACTGACCCGTTCGGTGCTTAAATTACGATGGCATCATCTGCATTGGGGCATTATTTTGATTTTCATTGGTACAATCCTACTGCTCCTATCCGGAAAAAGCACTGATATAATCGTATTACTTGGAATTGGTTTAGGTTTCGTCATGGATTTGTTTATCCCCTCATTGCAGTTAGAAACTGATAGAGAAAAGGAAT
>CAZFGO010000018.1:0-2097 GCA_964518525.1 uncultured Gammaproteobacteria bacterium
AATCTCTAAAGTAAAGTTATTTCAAGTCTGGCTGTCGATAAACTAGGTCGTAATGAAAATTTACCGTTGACAAAAGGATTTGATAATGCTAAGGTAATCTATAAAATTGTACCTTAGATCTTGAACCACCGTGCCTATCCGGAAGATAGGTAATAGCGTTTGCTCAATTGGTGAGGAATTGCGTTGATCCCATCAGGGGATTACCGCGATGAAGGCCAATGAGCGAATGGAGGAAAGCCATGGAAATAGAACCGTTCAGGCCAGAGCAACTGAGTGAGCTACACGAAAGGAATTGCCGAGGAGCAAAAAGCCCGATCACGAGTCAGGATTTGGCCGAGTTTCTCCGCAATCCAGAATTGTGGCGCCAAACTGTGTGGACGGAAGACGATGTATTGTTATATCAGCCGCAGGCTCTTCTTGATGGCGTCTATGCCAGCCTCGGCATCAACTGTCAGGTTCCACCAGTCCCAAGTCTCACAAAGAAGCAGCAGAAGTCACTCGTCAAATTCGGTTTTCGTCTCTTTTTCATTCCGGCGATCACCGAATCGGAATATCCGGCGAGTTTCCGGAAGCCCGATTGGGGTCGTCGCCTTGATGCGAGCCAGGTTGAGCATCGGCCGCTCAAAGGAGAATGGGTGGCAGTGGAAACCATTGCCAAGCCCAACTGGGACGATCCGGGTGGTTATCCGAATGATCGACTGGCCGCGGCCGTGAAATTGGAGTGGCGTTTCGGTGTCTCCTGGTACGGTCTGCATGATGGCGGATTTCTTCAAAGGATCGCGAGGGTGACCGGCTTTCCGCAAAAGGCCACTCGCCTACCAACTGCTGAGGAATGGAATTTCCTGGGCAA
Organism: uncultured Gammaproteobacteria bacterium; assembly: GCA_964518525.1. Classification (GTDB taxonomy): domain Bacteria; phylum Patescibacteriota; class Patescibacteriia; order JAGVFQ01; family JAGVFQ01; genus CAZFGO01. The sequence goes on from CAZFGO010000018.1 coordinate 851, forward strand.
TCTCTTCAACTTCTTGAGAGAGAGGCACAGTGAGCAAATCTTACCTGATCTCGGTGCCACGAACTCTTGGGAGTGGTGCGAGAATCTCTGCGGGTCCGACACTCGCCTCGTTGCGGGTCACCGCGAGGACGGCGGGTTGGCCGGCGTGGGCAGGTACTGGCGTGGCGACCCGAATGACGGCATCGGCTTCCGCGTCCTGGTGGTTCTCTAGATCGAGTTCTTGAATCTCAAACCCCTGGTTCGTTTTCTACGAACCAGGGGGTTCTTTTTAGATGCGTAGGGAACGTCGTGGCCGTTCACTATATTTAGATATCCAGATTTTTTACGTTTTTGGCATGAGCATGGATAAATCTTTTTCGCGGCAAGACTTCATCGCCCATCAGGACCGAAAAGATTTCATCGGCCTTTTCCGCGTCTTCGACGGTAACTAGCTTCATGATTCTTCTTGAAGGATCCATGGTCGTTTCCCAGAGTTGCTCGGGATTCATTTCGCCCAGGCCCTTGTAGCGCTGGATATTGGCCGCGGGCAATTCAAATTCAACTTTCTCGGCTCGGCCCTTGGCCGGCACTTCCTTTTTTGATTTTTTTAATTCATTTAAAATCTTTTCCTTTTCTTCATCACTATAGGCGTATCTGATTTCTTTACCTACTTGCAGGCGATAGAGCGGCGGTTGGGCGATGTAGAGATGGTTCGAAGTGATGACATTAGGGAGGTAGCGATAGAAGAGGGTCAAAAGCAAGGTTCGGATATGGGCGCCATCAACATCAGCATCAGTCATTATAATAATGCGATCGTAACGAAGATCCTCAATTCGAAATTGCTCGCCGATATTGGTGCCCAGGGCAACGATCAAGGATTTGATTTCATTATTGGCAAGCATCTTATCAAGTCGGGCTTTTTCGACATTCAAAATTTTTCCCCGGAGAGGCAGAATGGCCTGGTATTCGCGATTGCGGCCCTGCTTGGCCGAGCCGCCGGCTGAATCGCCCTCAACAATATAAAGTTCACTATTTTGGGGATCGCGAGAAGAACAGTCGGATAATTTACCTGGCAGAGCCAAACCTTCGAGTACGCCCTTGCGCAAGACCGTGTCGCGCGCCACCTTGGCTGCGAGCCGGGCCCGTGAGGCCAAGAGACATTTTTCAATAATGGCTTCGGCGTCTTTGGGATGCTCTTCGAGGAAAATTTGGAAGGCTTCGCCAAAGACCGCTTCGACCGCGGTTCGAACTTCCACGTTGCCGAGCTT
>CAZFGO010000018.1:2197-20270 GCA_964518525.1 uncultured Gammaproteobacteria bacterium
TTTTTAATGGTTTGCCGCGCTGGTATTCCTGCATCCAGAGTTTGCCATCGCGCTTAACCTCGGCCCTCATAAAAGTCGAGAGGGCATTGACCACCGAAACGCCAACGCCATGAAGACCACCCGAAACCTTGTAGCCGCCTTCGCCAAATTTGCCGCCGGCGTGAAGCTTGGTCAAAACAGTTTCCAAGGCCGAAACTTTGGTTTGTTTATGGATTTCCACGGGAATGCCTCGGCCATTATCAGAAACTTCAACTTTACTTTCGGGCAACAAGCGCACTCGAATATCATTACAAAAACCGGCCATGGCTTCATCAATGCTATTGTCCACCACTTCCCAAACCAAATGATGCAAGCCTTCGGAGGCAGTATTACCAATATACATACCTGGTCTTTTTCTCACCGGTTCCAAGCCTTCCAGAACCGTGATTTGTTTGGCCGTGTATTCAGCGGCTTTTTGTTTTTTTTCTTTGTCTGAAACCATAAAGATGGGTCATTAAATAAGAGAGAAAGAGCTGGCTGTGGCAAGCTCTCTCGTACTTCTATTTTATCATGGGCGGGGGAGAAAGACAAGGTAGGTCTACAGACTACAGCTGACAGCAAATTTTTATTTTTATATTTTTATGCTAAAATTCAGCTATATGACTGACTTTCAAGATTTAAGCGAAAAAGAGTTAAAATTTGGCTATTGGTTTGTTACTCATAAGCTCCTCCTCAGGAAGATCTTAATCATTTTCTTGATTGTCTGGAGCGTGGGTTTTTTGGGTTATGCCATTTATGGTTTAATTTCTGAGCTGGTCATTTATGGTCAATCTTTTGATCTAGCTGTTCAGTCGCTCAATCAAAGCCAAGTTAATTTTAATGCTTATAAAGTCAAAAATCGAGTCAGCAACCTCCAGATTTCTAATCTCAATATTATTCCCAGTGGTCAAGGTAAATACGATTTTGTGGCTAAGATTAAGAACCCCAATTCTATTTGGACGGTTGAGTCTTTTGATTATCAGTTTGTCACCGGCATTGATGAGATAGATCTGACTAAGGATCGCAGTAGGCCTAATCCCGATCGTCTGAAACATGGTTTTATTTTGCCGGGCGAAGAAAAATATTTGATTGATCTTTCGGTCAAGAGTAAGACCGCCATCACCGGAGCAAGTTTGAATCTTACCAACCTTAAATGGCGTCGGGTGCCGAATTTCGCTTCGATCGCCAAAGAAAAATTTAATTTTGCCATCAGCAACGTTAAATTTGTTCCCGCGAGTGCGGTGCCGATTAGCGGCAAGTTGGCAGTGAGCCAAGTGAGTTTTAGTGCCACCAACAAATCGGCTTATAGTTTCTGGAACGTGGGATTCTATATTATTCTGTTTAATGGTCCGACCATCAGTGGAGCGAATTATCTCTCTCTTGATCAATTCCTTTCGGGCCAAACCCGGTCGCTTCAGGTTAATTGGTTTCAGAATTTGCCCAATATCACTCAGGTTCAAGTGGTGCCCGAGGTCAATATCCTTGATAGCTCAGTTTATATGCAAGTTGGCGCTGGCAGCACCATCGGCCAATAATTTTTTTTGGTTTTATTCTACTGATCTTAAATTATGTCTTGGCGCAAGGTCATTTTTTATTTTAGGCAGTTCGACTGGATTTTATTTTGGGCTATTTTTCTCTTGGTTTTTTTTGGTCTAGCCGCGATTTATAGCATTACCCTAAGTAAAGAAGTGCCCGATTTCCTAAATTTTAGGAAGCAAGTTTTTTCCTTCCTGATTGGCTTAGTTCTTTTTTTCACTTTCAGTTTGATTGATTACAAAATTTATAAGCACTATTATTTAGTGCTTTATGGCCTGGCCGTCGCTCTTCTCGGAGCAGTTTTGCTTTTGGGTCAAACTATCCGCGGCACGAGGGGTTGGTTTGTTTTAGGAACCTTCAATTTTGAGCCGGTGGAATTAGTGAAGATATTTTTGGTTATCTTTCTCGCCAAATACTTTAGCGATCACGCCCGGGAGCTCAACCGACTTCGTTATCTGCTCCTCGGCGGAGCGGCGACAGCCCTCCTAGTCCTTTTTGTTCTTTTAGAGCCAGATTTGGGCTGGGCCCTGATCTTGTTTATTCTTTGGTTTGGTTTAGTTTTGATTATTGGCACTAAACGATCTTATTTATTATTGATTTTGGGTTTGATTATTTTGGTCATCATTAGTTCTTGGTTTCTAATACTTAAGCCCTATCAAAAAAATCGTCTTTCGACTTTTGTTAACCCCTTAGCTGATCCGCTGGGTCGTGGTTATAATATGACCCAGGCAATTATCGCGGTCGGTTCCGGCGAAATTTTGGGTCGCGGTTTGGGTTTTGGCTCGCAAAGCCAACTTCGGTTTTTGCCAGAAAGTCAAACTGATTTTATTTTTGCCGTCATTGCCGAAGAATTGGGTTTGGTTGGAGTAATTTTTGTCTTGAGTTTTTTTCTGATCTTGCTTTATCGAATTTGGCAGCGAACCCAAGAAATTCAAGATGATTTTGGTTTATTTTTGGCGCTTGGCATCTTGATTTTGCTTTCTAGCGAAATATTTGTTAATATTGGAATGAATATTGGTTTGGCGCCGATCACGGGGATTACTTTGCCCTTGGTTAGCTACGGTGGCAGCTCGCTTGTGACTAACCTTATAATGCTGGGAATACTTGAAAGTATTTTTATTAGAAATAGAAAATAAGAATTGAGATTACCATCATGCCTTCCAATCCCTTTCCCAATTTTTTTAATGAGGGTTTAAGATTGATTTCGCATTGTCCGCTCTGCGAATCGCGCTATAGTCCGCTTGAAGCCAAGGTGGTTGAAGAGCGAGAAGGAGTACACTTGGTTTATATTAAGTGTCGGAAATGTTTGAGTTCAGTGATCGCCCTGATCCTAAGCAGCAATCTAGGGGTTAGTTCAGTTGGCCTGGTGACTGATTTGAGTTTTGACGACCTCATAAAATTCAAGGACGCACCGAATATCACTATTGACGAGGTGATTGAGCTTCATCAGTTATTAGAAAAGTCGGGCAATGATTTGACAAATTTTATTAGATAATTTAGTTTGGAATAATCGTAACACTAATTAAGATTTAAGCGTTATGAATAATTTAGCCTTGAAGGCTCAAAAGAGAGAACTAATGGGTAAGAAGGTTAGGAGTTTGAGGGAAAAGAAATTAATTCCAGCGGTGGTTTATGGTCATGGTTTTGGCAATCAGAACTTGGCAGTTGATTATCTGCCTTTTGAAAAGGTCTATCGCCAAGGCGGCGAAAGCAGTTTGATTGATTTGATTATCGACGACCAAAAGCCGGTCAAGACTTTAATCCAAGAAGTTCAAACCGATCCTCTGACCGGCCGCTTTATTCATGTTGATTTTCGCCAAGTCAAGATGACCGAAAAAATTACTGCAGAAATTTTATTGAAGTTTATCAACGAATCCAAAGCAGTGAAGGAATTAGGCGGCGTTTTAGTAAAGAGTTTGGATAAGATTAAGGTTCGTTCGTTACCTCAAGATTTAGTACACGAAATCGAAGTCGATATCTCACCTCTTAATACTTTTGAAGACGTAATCTATGTTCGTGATTTAAAAATTCCTTCAGGGCTCGAGCTTTTGGAAAATCTGGGCGAACCGGTGGCTACGGTCACTCCACCTCGTTCGGAAGAAGAGCTGAAGGCGCTTGAAGAAAAAGTAGTTGAAAAGATTGAAGAGGTCAAAGTGGTGGCTGAGGAAAAGAAAGAAAAAGAGAAGGAAACCGAAGCGGCTGAGGCAGCGGTCGAAGCCGAGAAAAAGGAATAATTTTAATTTGAAAAATAAAATAGCCGAGAGTCGCGCCAAATGCGCGACTCTACTGTTTTATTTAATTTTGATATAATATAATCATGGATATAAATAGATAAAAAGATATTTATAGATATTGGTAGATATGTCTATCTGGCGCGATGGTCTTCAGACTGAGCGCATATAAAAATAATCTCCGCCCTCAATATTTAAGACCATCAGGCTAGTACAGTAGAAATCTCGCGCGGCCCTGAAAAATATTATGATCAAAATCAAATTTCCTAAAATAAAATTGACCAGTCGGCAGTGGACCATTCTCTTAGTGGTTTGGGGCCTTTTAATTTTGGTCGGCATTGGTTTGATTAGTTATAAATTTTTTTATAATCCAGTGGGAGTGAACGAGAATTCAAACCTAGCTACTAATCTTAATGTCCCACTAACCAAAGTTGAATTCGGACCTTGTTTTCGAAGAAAAATTGATGGGGTTTGTGAAGCGTCAGAAATCAATACCAATCTTTATCCCGTGGCTGTCATGATCGAGAATATGGTCGATGCTTGGCCACTCTCCGGTCTCGACCAGGCCAATTTAGTTTTTGAAGCTCCGGTGGAAGGCGGGATCACGAGATTTTCGGCCTTTTACGCCTCAGGTGAACCAGTTGCCAAGATTGGACCAATTCGCTCGGCTCGGCCCTATTATCTTGATTGGGCCGAGGAGCTGCGGGCTCTTTATTTGCACGTCGGTGGCAGTCCCGAGGCTTTGGCCAAAATTAAAAACTACGACATCTACGATTTGAATCAATTTTTTAATGATCGCTATTTCTGGCGCGATCGCGGTCGCTTGGCGCCGCATAATGTCTACACCTCCTCAGAATTAATTAATCAGGCTCTGACCGCTAAAAATTTGAAGGAGGTGGCTTATGAATCTTGGCTTTATAAAGATGACGCTGATCCGAAGGATCGGCCAGCTCAAGTCAAAGATTTAGTGATTGATTTTTCCACGCCGGCTTATCGAGCAACCTGGAAATACGATCCAGCCACCAATAGCTACCTCCGCTATCAGGGTGATCAGCCGCAAACTATGCTTAACGGGGCCGAGGTGAGAGCCAAAAACATCGCGGTTCAGATCGCCAAGATTCAAATCGTTGATGATTATAGCCGGAGAAAAATTTGGACTGTAGGCCAGGGCCAAGCTCTGATTTTTGAAGATGGTAAGGTTATCTCGGGTCAATGGAAAAAGGATGGCCGTGGCGCTCGAACGAAATTTTATGACGCTAATAATCAAGAGATTGAATTTAATGCCGGCACGACTTGGGTGGAGGTAGTCCCGGATATTACCTCGGTTAGTTATTAGATGTAGATTACAAAAACCAAAAAGGAGGTAAAAATGAGTGAATGGCAATTACTGAAAAGTGCGGTCGCAGCTGGTATTATTGGTGGTCTTATCACGGGTTTGATCCTAGGCTTAAACTCTAACGAAAGTCTCGCTATACGCCTAGGTGTTGTCCTAGCAATGGGTCTCTTTGGATGTGTCTGTTCAGTTCTCGTGGATCTATTTGGCCGCTACCTCGATAGATTTATCTGGTAGCCGCCAGGTTTCTGAGGGCCCTTTCGTTATCTGTCGGGGCTCTTTTCTTTTTCCGCGTGGAAAAACAAGTCCGCCCTCGGTCTCGAGACTCTCGGGCTAGTGGGGTATAACAAACTTAACCTGCGACAATAAGAGTGCATTAGGAAATGCTTGACAAATTTAGTTAAATATGATAGACTACAATGAAATAATGGGAATAATCCCATTATTAGATTGAACCTAAACAACCAAGAAAAAGGAGGTAAAAATGCACAAACAGGATGTGAAAGCTATTGTGCTCGAAGGCCTCAAATTGGGCACCAAGGCGATGCTCACGTGGGGTCTTCTCTTCGGTCTGACAATGGGCCTTGCCATCGCTCACTATGACGGTCCTCACAATGGTTTTGTTACTTTCATTATCATGATGGTTTTCTTATTCCTCGGCGGGTTCTTCGTCGGAGCTGTCGTCGAGTTCGGCTAGTACATTAGCCGCTCGTAGCCAATGAAGAACAAATAGAGCCCATGACAGGCGTTGCTTGTCGGGGCTCTTTTCTTTTTCTAAAAAAATTATCAGCGATGGGATTTAGTTTTGAAATAATTGCCGCCCGATCAAATCCAGCTAAGTCTTTTTTGATTTTAACTTGATAATTTGGTAAATATCTTTTTACCAATTTTTTTATTTTGGCGGCTTGGCCGTAGCCGATTTCTATAATTAGGATCGGTGGACTTGAATCCCGGACTAATTCTTTGAATAGCTCTTGATAATATTTTAATCCGTCGGGACCGCCGTCGAGAGCTTGGCGTGGTTCATATTTTTTGACTTCGGGTTGGGCGTTTTGCCATTCTTTGGTGATAAGATAGGGGAGATTGGCGACCAAGAGAGAATTCGAAAGATCAAATCGTTTTTTAAAGAGTGGCTTGAGGAGATTACCTGTGAGAAAAGTTATTTGAGGCAAGACTCGCTGGCGTTTTGAATTTTTTTGAGCGATTCTCAAGGCGAATTTTGATGAATCAAGCGCCAGAAATTTTGTTTCGGGAAGATTTTTGGCCAGAGCAATAGCCAGACAGCCGGAACCGGTCCCGAGATCAATGATTATCTTTGGTTGGAACTGCTTGGCATAATTTAAAGCTTCGTCAACCAGGAGTTCGGTCTCGGGCCGTGGTATCAGAACACTTGGATTAATGTAGAAATTTAGGCCATAGAATTCTTTGTGGTTGGTTAGATAAGCTATGGGTTCGTGTCTAGCGCGTCGGGCAGTCAGGCTTTTAAAATTAAGCCATTGCTTTTTAGTTAAAGTTTTTTCGGGATAAGTAAAGAGGTACTCTTTAGGTTTTTTTATGATAAAAACTAAAAGAACTGCTACGTCGAGAGTTGATGAGGAGATTTTTTTTCGATCTAGTAATTTAGAGGCCCAGTTGAGGGTCTGGTTAATGGTCATATGATTTTTTTCTAGCCTGAAGGTCTTCAGACCGAAGGCGAATATATTTTTATTAGTGCTCGGTCTCGAGACCTTCGCTCCAGGGAATAAAGAAAGTCTTGAGACCGGAGGAGGAGATGGTTTAGAATCGTGGATTGAGATTGCTTCGCTTCGCTCGCAATGACAATTTTACGTCTGTCATTGCGAGGAGTGAAATTGTCATCCTGAGCCTGCCCATCGGCGACAGGCTTAGTCGAAGGATGACAATTGAGCGACGAAGCAATCTGATGCGAAGCGTCATCCTGACACCTCGCATGTTGAGAGGGAGGGATCGCTTGCGAACGCAAGATGCTAGGAAAAACCCAGCGATTCCTCACTTCGCTCGGAATGACAGAAGAGATTGCCACATTCTCTTTAAGCGCCTGTCTCGAAAGTCGTAGGCAGGCTTGATTTCCTAGATATCATTATACCGCAAGCCAAGATTATTTTCTTTTTTGACAGAATCTTAAGTAGGGCTTAAGATTATTTAAACCTTTGTTCTTAAAAACCGAAAGGGGGAAATAAGGAATGGCAAAAAAGTTCAAAGTCGCAGTTTTGGGTGGAACCGGTATGGTTGGTCAGCAATTCATTTCTTTGTTGGTTGATCATCCTTGGTTTGAAGTTGCGGTTATCGCCGCAAGCGAGAGATCGGCTGGTAAGACCTACCAGGAAGCAGTGATGGGACGGCGTAAGATATCTGAATCAACGCCGACCCAGGTCGCTCGGCTGATAGTCAGGGAAGCGAGCGACGTAGAGAAAATTGCTCCAGAAGTGGATTTGGTTTTTTCGGCTCTTGACCTAAACCAAGATCAGATTCGTGAGTTGGAAGTTGCTTACGCCCGAAGAGAAAAACCAGTGATTTCCAATTGTTCAGCTCATCGTTGGACAACAGATATACCAGTGGTCATACCCGAAATTAACCCGGAACATCTGGATGTGATTCCAATCCAAAAGAAAAGATTGGGCACCGAGTACGGTTTCATTGTTTGTAAGCCCAACTGCAGTATCCAATCCTATGTACCGGCCTTGCATCCGCTGAGGGAATTTGGTTTGCGATCTGTTTTAGTTGCAACTTATCAAGCGATTTCGGGCGCTGGTAAGACCTTTAGGGATTGGCCCGAGATGGAAGACAACATCATCCCTTTCATCGCTGGCGAGGATCATAAAAGCGAGCGAGAGCCCTTGAAGATTTGGGGGACAGTCCAACCTGATGGTATCATCATCTCTTTGGAACCAAAGATTTCGGCTCAATGCGTGCGGGTGCCAGTGAGCCATGGCCATCTGGCCACGGTTTGGGTTCAGTTCAAAACCAAGCCAACCTTTAGCCAGATTCTGGAAAGATGGAACACTTTCGAAGGCGAACCGCAGAGACTGAACCTGCCATCGGCCCCGAAACCATTTCTTCAATACTTCAAAGACGTCGCTCGTCCCCAAACTAAGCTCGATCGCGAGCTGGGAGGCGGCATGGCGATTGCTCTGGGTCAGTTGGATGAAGACGGAATTTTTGATTATAAGTTTGTCGGCCTGAGTCACAATCTCAAAAGGGGCGCGGCCGGGGGAGCCATTCTCACTGCCGAATTGCTCGTGGCGAAGAAATTCATCAGAGCAAATTAGTTCGGCGATCAAAAAGAATACTCGAGGCCCGTTTAAGGTAAAATCCTAGCGGGCCTTTTTTATTGACTAATTTTTGTTGACAAAAAATCTAGTTATTTCTAAGATTAGAATCTTAGGGAGGAGGAATAATGAGCCAAAACTCAAAAATTGTTCGAGTCGGAGTGATTGGTTTTGGAACCGTTGGCCAAGGGACAGTGGCTGCTCTTTTAAAACACAAGAGGGATTTTCAAAGGCGAACCGGTCTGAGGATTGTGATCAAAACGATCGCTGATCGGCTGGTGGGTAGTCGAGATCAGGCTCGATTTCGGAAAATTCCGAGGTCGATCATTTTGACCGCTGACCCAGAGGTCATTCTGAGGGATCGGGAAATCGACATTGTAGTTGAGTTGATTGGTGGCCAAGAACCAGCTCGAGCTTTAATCGTCAAGGCCTTGAGAAATGGTCAGGCCGTGGTGACGGCCAATAAAGCGGTGTTGGCCTCCCATTGGGATGAGATCCGGGCTGCGGCGAGCGAGGGTTGGAGTGTCATCAAGTACGAAGCCGCGGTTGGTGGAGTTATCCCGATCATCAATGCTCTGGAAGAAGGTTTGGTGGCTGATCAGATTTTGAGCCTTCAGGGCGTTCTGAACGGGACAACCAACTTCATTCTCGATCAAATGGAAGCGAGTGGCCGAGAATTTCAGGATCTTTTGGCCGAAGCGCAAAAGAAAGGTTACGCGGAAGCAAATCCGGAATCTGATCTCTCGGGCGAGGACGTGGCTTTCAAGATTTTGATCTTGACCTTGATCCTGGGCCGGAAGATTCGATTCGAAGAAATCGACTTTACTGGCGTCAAGCCGATCAAGCCGATCGATTTCGAATACGCTCACCTTCTCGGCTACACTATTAAGTTGGTTGCGGTCTCAGAAGTGAGAGAGGGGAAGCTGGATGTTTTTGTGCGACCAATGCTTGTACCGCAATCTCATCCTTTGGCCGTGGTTCAGGGCAGCTTGAATAAGATCGTGGTTCGGGGCAAAAATTCCGGCGAAACGGTTTACGAGGGTAGCGGAGCCGGTGGTATCCCAACCGGTATTGCGGTTGCTTCCAATGTCATCACTTTAGCTCGGGACTTAGCTCGCCGAGGGTGGCGCAGGGATATTATGCCCTTGTTGCCTCAACCATCGGTTTGGCCGTTGAGGAAAGCGAAGGAGCGAATTTTTGAGTGGTACCTGAGATTCATTGTTCGAGATCGACCAGGCATTATCCATGATTTGAGTCGGCCACTCAAGAGGCTAGGCATCAGTATCAAAGCCATTCATCAAGCTGAAGTCCCGCCTGAACTTCAAAACCGGTTGCCGTTTGTGGTCACCATTCACTCAACCGCCGAGTCCCAAATCAGCCAGGCAGTCCAGGCCCTAAATCGATTGAGATTTATGGTTGAGCCGCCTTTGTTAATGCCTTTTCTTCGATGAGAGGAGGAAAACGAAATGACCCCGCCAAGGCAGGGTCATTTTTTTAAATTTTCGTAGGGAACGCTCGCGAGCGTTCCCTACGATAGAATTTCCTGATTGCACCGGTCTCTGCAAGTTGATTTCCAATGATTAAGTTCTGCTTTCCGCTTCTTTCAATAATGTGATCAATGGTTCTAGGTTGCCATCCAAAACATTTTTGATATTGTGCCAACTCTCTTTGATGCGGTGATCTGTGATTCGATCTTGAGGAAAATTATAAGTTCTAATTTTTTCGCTGCGTTCACCAGTGCCAATCTGGGCTTTTCTTTTGGCACCTAATTCTTTGAATCGTTTTTCTTCCTCAATGGCGAGCAGGCGCGAGCGCAATACTTGAAGTGCTTTTTCTCGGTTTTGCTGTTGCGAACGTTCATCTTGGCAAGTGACGATCAGGCCAGTGGGCAGATGGGTGATTCTGACCGCCGAATAAGTGGTCTGAACTCCCTGACCGCCATGACCCGAGGCTAGGAAAGTATCAACGCGGATATCTTTGGGTTCGATTTTAATATCGATTTCTTCGGCTTCGGGCAAAACCGCGACGGTCACGGTGGAAGTATGGACTCGGCCAGATTTTTCTGTTTCGGGGATGCGTTGAACACGATGAACACCACTCTCGTATTTTAGGTTGCTATAGACTTTGGTGCCGTTGATTTCAAAGATTACTTCTTTGAAACCGCCCAAACCAGTCCGATTGGCCGAGATGAGGTGAGTTCGCCAGCCCATTTTCTCGGCGTAGCGCGAGTACATTCGAAAGAGCTCGGCCGTGAAAAGAGTTGCTTCATCGCCGCCCGTGCCGGCCCGAATTTCCATGATGATATCTTTTTTGTCGAGCGGATCAGTTGGCCTAAGGAGAAGTTCGATTTCTTTTTCCAGCTCAATCTTTCGACTCAAGAGAGTTTTTAATTCTTCTTCAGCGATTTCTTTTAATTCTTTTTCAGTTTCCTCTTTGAGGCTTTGTTCGGTTTCTTTAAGTGCGCGATCAGTTTCGATTAGCTTTTGGTTCTTTTCGAGTATTTCCCGTTGTTCATTATATTCGCGGGAGAGCTCAGCCATTTTTTTGGCATCAGAAATTATGGCTGGATCTTGGAGCAGACGTTCCAGCTCTTCAAACCGCTGCTGAATTTTTAAAATTTTCTGATCCATACACAATTATTCCGCCAGCCTGATGGCTGGCGGTCAAATAACGGCCCTAATCGAGCGATTATTTTTTCTTTTCTTTTCGAGGTTTTTTAACTTTTTTGGGTCGAGCCAGAGCTTGCTTTTTGGCCATCCTCTCTTGGAATTTCTCGACTCGGCGACTGGTGTCAACCAATTTTTGTTTGCCGGTGTAAAAAGGATGACAGGCCGAGCAGAGCTCAACATGAATTTCCTTGACCGTCGCGCCGGTGGTAAAAGTATTGCCGCAGGCGCAAATCACTTTGGCGTTGGGGTAATAAGTTGGGTGGATATCTTTTTTCATAAATACGATACGAATAACGCCTGCCCGCCAATGCCGTTTTCGTTTTAGTCATAACGACCAATTTAAATTGATTTAGATAACTTCAATTTATAATGACACGAAATGGCTTAGGCAGGCGGGCGAATTTAATGCGAATCTACGAATAGCTTTTTCTGTCATTGCGAGGAGCGACCTAAGGGAGCGACGAAGCAATCCTTCAACTCGTAAATGACAAGCATTGTCTTTTCTTTAATTCAATGATGTTATTTTTGAAATTATTACTTGAGACTAATTTATCATAAAAATTTTGAATTGACAAGGAGTCAACTAAAATGGTTAATCAAGTCTTTAATGCATCCGTTTAACCTTGACATATTTTTTAAAATATGATATATTGTATAATTAGTTCTTTTTAATTATATTTTACTTGCTAATAAGTTTCAGCCATAGCCAAAAGGCCCTCAAAATATGAGTGTTTATTGGCTATGGCTGCATTGGGTAGCCCTCTAACAAATCTCGGATTATTGATCAAGGAAGTGACTACACGAAAGGAGGAGACGATGCCAATCGCTACGACCAAACACGTCATCGACCTCGATGCCGACCCGTTCGTGCCCGACGGCTGGAAAGTCGTTGAACACCTCAAGGGCGGCCAGTTCATGTTCGACCCGGCGAAGGTGACGCTGCATCTGGACGAAGCCCAAAAGGGAGGTGGCGTTATCGTCGGCAACCAGCTTCGCCTGAAGCTCAAAGGCCGCCCGGTTTACAACGCCAACCTGTGCGACTTTTACCTGAAGAACCCCCATCTCATCCCCGAGGAATGGAAGGGCAAGGTGGTGTTCTTCTGGGGCACCATCTACCGCAGCTCGTACGGCGACTTGTGTGTTCGTTACCTCGTCTGGGGCGGCGACGAGTGGCACTGGCGCTTCAACTGGCTCGACGACCACTTCAGCGACGACAACCCTGCGGCGGTTCCCGCAAGTAACTAAGTTCTTGGAACTTAAAACCTCGGATCTACTTTGACCTTTGGTTTTAGTCCTTGGACCAACATCTCGATCCCCGTAGCTATCTTTGGCAACACGCCAAACGATGGATGCGGGGATTTTTCTTTTTCTAAAATCCTAATATCTGAACTTACAAATTTTTTTGGATTTTTGCTTGCAATAATTTTGATAATGGGATATGATAATTAACAAATTAAATAACTAATATCACACATATCCTATTTCTATTTAAAAATAGAGATTAATCAGGCCTTGTCCCCCTGAAGGGGGATTCTTGATTAAAACCAGTTAAAAGTTTGGATGAAAAATAAAAATAGATAATTATTGATTTTCATAATACAAATCAATATTTTTATTACAGTTATTCACTTACTTTTAATGAGGTTAAAAATAGGATAGCGGTTCCATTATTCCGAGCGATTGGAATAATGGATAAGAAAGGAAAAAATTTATGCCCGAGACACCGTCATTACTCGAGATGCTCAAGGCCGGCGTCCATTTTGGACACCGGGTTTCAAAATGGCATCCCAAAATGAAGCCTTATATTTTTACCTCAAGAAACGGTATCCATATTATTAATTTGGAGGAGACCCAAATCAAATTAAAAGAGGCCCTGGATTTTATTCGGGAGACGACTAAAAATGGCGGCGCGGTTCTATTGGTCGGCAGTAAAAAGCAGGCTCAAGCGATCATTGAACGGGCAGCCAAGGAAGCGGGATTGCCTTATGTTAACCAACGCTGGCTCGGAGGAACTCTAACTAATTTCTCTGTTATCCTGAGATTAATTAGAAAATTTAAAGATTTAAAGCGTAAGCAATCGAGCGGCGAACTCGAAAAATATACCAAAAAAGAACAGTTGGGATTTAAAAAAGAAATTGAAGACCTCAATAATTTGATTGGCGGTATCGAAACCCTAGAAAAAATTCCTGAAGCAATTTTTATCTTGGATCTCAAAAAAGAAAAAACGGCTCTGGCCGAGGCCAAAAAGAAAAATGTTCCAATCATTGCGATTTGCGATACCAATGTTGATCCGAGTGGGGTCAATTATGTTATCCCGGCCAACGACGATGCCGTGAAATCGATTGAACTGATTGTTGGTTTGATTGCCCAGGCGGCAAAAGAAGGTCGGGAATTGCGAAAGGCTGGCCAGATTGAAGTTGATCTAAGAGAAAAATCAAAAGAAAAGGAAAAGGTTGAGGCCAAGGAGAAAGTAGAGACCAGTAAATAGGGATTAATTGTTAAATTTATTTCTATGACCATCGATACCAAATTAATTACCAGCCTCAGGGAAAAGACTGGTGCTGGGATTGTTGATTGCAAGCGTGCTCTCGAAGAAGCCGAGGGCGATATTACTAAGGCGATCGAGATTTTGAGAAAAGAAGGAATCCTTAAGGCTTCAAAAAAGATGGAGCGAGAAACTTGTGAGGGTCTGATTTACGCCTACCTTCATCCCAATGGCAAGATCGGCGCGATGATTGAACTCGATTGCGAGACCGACTTCGTGGCCCGCAACAGCGAATTCAAGGACTTGGCCCGTGATCTAGCTATGCAAGTCGCGGCCACTGATCCGCTTTATCTTAAGTCCGAAGATGTTCCGGCCGAAGTGGCTGAGAAAGAAGAAAATATTTATCGTGAAGCCTTGCTTGCCGAAGGCAAGCCGGTTGACCTAGCTGAGAAAATCATGAGCGGCAAGATGGAGAAATATTTTGAGGAAGTTTGTTTGCTCAATCAGCCGTTTATCAAGGATGAAAAAATGACCGTGGCCGAATTGATCAATCAAAAAATCGCCAAACTGGGAGAGAAAATTGAAGTCAAACGCTTTGTGCGATTTCAAATCTAGAATCATCAAGGCAAATTAATTCCAAAAGAATATGGCCACCATTGTCGAGGTGCAATTTGTTCCTTGGGATAAAATTTACAGTTTTCGTTTACCCGACGAGTCGCTCGTTGCCGGCGAAAAATTTGAAGTTAATGATTACATCATCGCCGAAACTAAGCTGGGCACGGAGATCGGCAAACTGGTTGGTCGAAGAGAGGTCGGTGATCGGGAGCTGGCTTCGTTTGGCGACCTCAAACCAATTTTAAGAAAAGCCAGTTCGGAAGATTTGGATAAAGCCATTAGGCACAACCAGGAAAAAGAAGCAGCCCTGGCCTATTGTCGTGAGCTTATAGAAAAGAATAAGTTGGAGATGAAATTGGTCGATGCTAATTTTTCTTTTGATGGTGATCGTTTGACTTTTGCTTTTATTGCCGATGGCCGAGTCGATTTTCGAGAATTGGTTAAAGAACTAACGCGACATTTCCAAAAATCTATCCGTTTGCAACAGCTGGGCATTAGGGATGAAGCTAAGGCCAAGGGCGATATTGGCGCTTGCGGCCGAGTCCTCTGTTGTCGAGGATTTCTCAAGGATTTAAAGAGTGTTACTTCGGAGCTGGCCGATCTTCAACAAGTCTCTCATCGGGGATCGGATAAATTATCCGGCATTTGTGGTCGGTTGAAATGTTGCTTGGCTTTCGAAAAAAATGTTTACGAAGAATTTGCCAAGGGTTTACCCCCTATTGGCAGTATTATTAAAATCGATAAGGGCCGAGGCCAGGTGATTGGCTGGCATACCTTGAAGAAGACAGTTGACGTTCGCTTAGAAGACGGCGGAACCCTAATTGAGGTGCCGATAACAATGTAGGGGACGATTACAAATAATTAAAACAAAATAAATGTAGGGAACGATTAAAAATCGTCCCCTACATTGTTTTAACCCGTTTTATATTATACACAGGTTTGAGGATTGAATCACAGGTTCTTGAACCTTTTTTCAACCTCAGACCAATTGACTAGGTTCCAGAAGGCCTCAATGAATTTGGCCCGATCATTCTTGTAATCGAGATAATAAGCGTGCTCCCAGACGTCTAAGAGCAGGATGATGGGAATGCCGGGATAAATATTTTCGTTATGCTTCTCGATTTGCATGACGAGGAGTCGGTTGGTGTTGTGTTCCAAGGTTAGCGCGGCCCAACCCGAACCCTCAGCGCTGGCCGCAGCTTGGCTGAATTCTTTTCTGAATCTTTCAAAACCGCCAAATTCTTTTTCCAGGGCCGAGGCGAAGCTGCCTTTTGGTTTGCCACCGCCTTTGCCCGCGGGTGCGAGATTAGGCCAGAAGAGGGCGTGGAGCAGATGACCGCCGACTTGGAAGGAGAGGTCCTTTAGGATTGCTTTGGCATCAAGGTCGGTATTCTCCTCGCGAGCCTTCTCCATTTTCTGGAGCAGGGCATTGGCATTGTTAACATAAGCCTGATGATGCTTGGTGTGATGCAATTTTAGCTGCTCTTCGGAAATATAAGGCTGGAGCTCAGCGTAGCCATAAGGCAATTCTGGTAGGGTATAATATTTATTTTGATCCATATGTTAAGAATTTATAATAATTAAAACGACCTTTTTAATTTTTTCAAAATTTTTTAAAACTTCTTCAAAGGGAGCATAGCTGAAACCTAAGACCTCGGCCAAGAATTTATCTTGACGAGTATCGAAGACCAGCACTTTCGGGCCAAATCCTTTTTACCTTATTTTAAAATATAAAATTTAGTTTAGCAAGTTAAGCTAAAATGGGACTGGATTCGGCCTGGTCTTTTTTTATTAGATTAATTCTTGTGCTATACTTGAAATAGTTTTAATAAGCCTTGTCCTGATCTCGAAGGAGACCGGGCAAAATAATTATTTTAAACTTATGCCTAAAAACAATAAACCCTTGCGTTTGGCCATCAATGGCTTTGGTCGGATTGGACGGACAACTTTTAAAGCCGGCTTTGGCAAGCCTGGAGTTAAATTCGTGGCTGTGAATGATATCACCGATACCAAAACCCTGGCTCATTTATTAAAACACGATTCGGTTTATGGCGGTTGGGAGCACGAGGTGAGTTTTGACGAGAATAATATTATTGTCGATGGAGAAAAAATTAAGGTTTTGAAAATTCTCGAGCCAGCAAAATTACCCTGGAAGGATTTGGCTATTGATGTTGTTCTAGAATGCACGGGGAAATTTGTTTCCGAAGAAGGCGCGAGTGGTCATCTCCAGGCCGGAGCAAAAAAGGTTATTATCTCGGCGCCGGCCAAGGGCGGCAATGTGCCCACCTATGTCTTGGGTGTTAATGCCCAAAAATATCAGGGCGAAAAATTGATCAACAACGCTTCTTGCACCACTAATTGTATCGCGCCGGTCACCAATGTGATCCAAGAAAATTTGGATATTGCCAAGGCCTGGATGACCACCATTCACGCTTACACTGCCGATCAGCGATTGGTTGACGCGCCGCATTCAGATCTGAGGCGCGCTCGCCACGCCGCTGCTAATATGATCCCGACTACCACGGGCGCGGCCATTGCCGTGACCGAAGCTATCACGGAAATTAAAGGCCTATTCGACGGCATCTCCATCCGCGTTCCGGTCGCCGTGGTCTCTTTGGCTGATTGCACTTATATCACTAAAAAGAAAACCACTAAAGAAGAAGTAATTAAAATTTTTAAGAAATCAGCTAAGGAAAAAAAGTATCAGGGAATTTTGAGTGTGACTGAAGAACCATTGGTTTCATCTGATTTTATTAAGAATCCTGCTTCGGCTATCGTGGATCTACCCTTTGTTCGTGTGATCGACGGCGATTTAGTTAAAGTGATCGCCTGGTATGATAATGAGTGGGGTTATAGTTGTCGTTTGATTGAAATCGCTGAAATGGTCGGACGATTCTAAAAATTCGGTCGCGATAATTATTTTAGAAGATTGATTCGGGTCATGTCTTTACCGCGGTTTTATCTTGAGCCAAATCAGATTAGAGGAGATCTGGTTACGATTAAAAATCCGGACATCATAAAACAGATTGTCCGGGTTTTGCGTTTGGGTCCAGGTGATTTGATTACAATTTTTGATAACAGTGGTTTTGAGTATGAGGTAAAGATTATGGAGCTGATCGGGAGGAGTAGGGAAATAGTCGGTCGAATAATCGGCCGTCAGGCTGGCTTTAGGGAACCCCCAAAATCCCTTACGCTTTATCAATCGTTATTAAAATCAGACAAATTCGAATGGGTTCTTCAGAAGGGCACGGAGCTTGGCGTCGCTCGCTTTGTGCCCGTGATCTCCGAGAATTGCGTAGTCACGGAAATATCTAAAAACAAATTCAAACGTTACGAAGAAATAATCCGTGAAGCCACGGAGCAATGCGGCGGAACAAAATTGGCCCAGCTTGATCCCGTAATTAAATTTGACCAGGCCTTGGAATTAATCGGAAGAGAAGGGGGCGAATCAAAAAATTTAATTGCTTGGGAAGGCGAGCCAGCCCGTAAGATTGATTTAAAATTAGATGATTACGAGAAAATAAATTTATTAGTCGGACCAGAGGGCGGCTATACCCCAGCGGAGATCGAAGCGGCTAAAAGAGGTGGTCTCCAATCAATTAGCCTAGGCAAACGAATATTGCGGGCTGAAACCGCAGCCGTGGTTGGCGTCGCTCGTTTGATAGGTTAAAATAAAAAGCTCCGAGATAAATCAGAGCTTTTTGATTGCCTTTTAAATATTGGAATGATAAAAGACAAATAAATCGCTTTGTATCTTGAATTTATTTATCCGGAATTCATTTCATTACCCCAGGTTTGTTAAGAATATCTTCAGTAGGGAACGCTCACGAGCGTTCCCTACTAGAAATTGATAAAATCCAGAATCTAAGGTATATTTAAAATTAAATCGCACCTTAAGG
>CAZFGO010000019.1:0-5554 GCA_964518525.1 uncultured Gammaproteobacteria bacterium
AGGTCAAGATTTTCTAATAGTTCGACAAGCTCACTACGAGTTTTTTTTGTTAAATCGTCTTTATTCATAATTCTGGATATTTTTTGGTATTTTTATCGACCTTTCGCTTTCTACAATGTGCGACCTAGCGAAAGGTTGCGTTTTAGATTCTTTGGTTATTGCTTCCCGCAATTTTTCAAGTCCACGATGAAGCAGAGATTTTATTGTCCCTTCTGATTTATCCAAAATTTCGCTGATCTCTTTAATTTGTTTTTGTTCAAAAAATCTTAAGGTGATTACCTCCTGATATTTGATATCAAGCTGGCTGATCCTTTCTTGGCAGATAAGAAAATCCCGATGCTGTTTTAATTTTTCTTGGGCTTCCATCATTTCGGTTTCGGGATTAGGCAAAAAAACCGGCTCAAATCCTTGCTCCTGCAATTCATCAAGAGAAGCGGATTTATATTTGCCTTTCCTAAAATACTGGTTGATTTCGTTAGTGGCGATTTTGTAGAGCCACGAAGAAAAGGAGATATTGCGCCAGCGGAATTGCCAAAGCTTATTCAACGCCTTAAAAAATGTTTCCGCGACGATATCTTGGGCAATTTCAAGATTGGCGGTTCGTTTCAAAACATAGCCAAAAATTTTGGGATAATAATAGTCGTAAACTCTGGCAAACACCTCCGGGTCCTTTTGAGCCGATTTAATCAGTTCTTTTTCCTCGTTTAAATCCATAGTTAAAACAATACAAAATAAGCGCGCTTGATATTATAATGCTTCAACCTTAGAAAGGTTGCAGTTTATAGAAATCAAAATTTTTAGCTTCCGATTATCTTGTCCCAAAGGTACAGCCGATTAACGATTCCAACGTTTTCAGGAGATGTTGCCTCGCCCCGCCTGCGGCCGGACTCAGCAAAAACTTTGTTTTGAAAATATTTTTGAAATCCAAAAAAATCCCTTAACCAAAATAAGTAAGCCGGATTTTATCCCCGCGCAATCACCAGGCCCCAAACCTCACTGGCTCCAGATTTTTTTAAAACCTTGGCGCATTCTTGCATAGTCGCGCCGGTGGTGAAAACATCATCAACTAAGATGACGTTTTTATTTTTGACCGAGGGATCGGAACAAACAAAAGCGCCGAGAATATTTATTTTCCTCTCCGACGCCGCCAACTCAACCTGGGGTGTGGTATAGCGGCAACGTTCTAAAACTGCCGGACCCAGTTCTAGACTGAAATGCCTGCTCAATTCCCGAGCCAAAATTTCAGATTGATTAAAACCCCGCTCTTTCAATCTCTTGGGGTGAAGCGGCACTGGCACTAATAAATTTGACGGAAAATCAATAAAAATTCCTGACCGACCTAAAAGCCTCATTAACTGATGCCGATCTAGACCTTGATTTAGCAAATTTGAGTCATTGGTTTTTTTAAAAACCAAGAGCTGATCCAAAAAATTTTTTATGATCCGGCTCAAGGGATCGCCTAAATCAGAAATGAATTTGTATTTATAGGTCTGGATCAAGAGTGCTAATAATTCTTGATGATAGTCAGCTGGCACCCAAAGCCCATCTAAAAAAGAATCTCCTTGGCAGGATTCACAGACCCTTCCCCAAGGAGAATTTTTTTGACAAATCGGACAATTAAATTGACGCCTCAGTTCGATGCTCCGGGAACAAGTCAAGCAAAGCCAATCGCCTTCTCGTCCACAACCTAAACAATTGATAGGAAAAATTAAATCCAGAATAAACTCGGCCCAACGGCTACTGCGATCTTTCCACCCTCCCCAATTCATAACGTCAGCAAAATTATTTCCAGGTCGCCGAGTCGACCTTCCAAGCTTTATTTTCAAAAACAAACTTGATCGAAATGGTTTGATAAAAGACTCGGATATTAGTCCTAGTCTCCTTGGCTTCCCAGCGCTGAGTGGCTACGAGTAATTCAGCTTGACCGCCCTTCTCGTCAAGACTTTTGGTATCGGCTCGAATCGCTTTGGTGGTGATGCCATAATAAACCGAGGTGTTGGTATTTTTAGCTTGAGACTCGGCAATATAGTTTTTTGCCCAAATCTTCATTTTCTCGCTCATAAAAACTTCCAGATCCAAGATATTCTCAAATTGGTTTTGGTTTGAAAAACTGCCGAATCTTTCAGTAAAATTGATTGCGATTTTTTTTAAATTATCTTCAAGTGTTGGGCCCTGAGGCGCCGCTGCTATCACGGCCTGACCATTGACATTAACAATTACGCCACCGGCGACATTGGTGCCAGCCAAGGGTAAGCCCGACTGAGCCTGACCCGTACCCGTAGTCTGGGCATTGGTGAGATTAGCCTTAGTGCCAGCCGGCCCCCGACGACCCAAAAACAAAAAGAGTAAAATTAGTATTAAAACCAAAATACCTAGGATTATCAAAATAATTTTTTTTCTTCGTGACATATTTTAAAAACTTAAGTCTCGGCCGAAGCTTGACCCATTGATTCCTCGAATTCTTTTTTGGCCTGTTCGATCTCAAGCAATTGTTTGGGATCCGAGGTGATTAATTGATCTTCATTATAGGAAGCAACTATTTTAATCGCGGCGTGCTTCGCACCAGCAAAGAAAATACCTTCACCCACGCCGCACTCGAGTAAGAGATACTTTTCACCCTCGGTCAAAAGGAAGGTCTTCTGGATCAGATCAATGGCCGCGGCCGATTGTTTCATTAGCAATTGCAGAGCCGAATTGGTCACAATCGCCTTACCATAAGGCGAAGTAAGGAAATCGTTGACATCTTGGGTAATGGTGGTCACGCCTAAATAATATTTTCGACATCTCTTGACCAAGGCAAAAATAAATTTGGCCGAATCCTCGCTCTGCATCAGCCACCAGGCTTCATCAATCACGAGCATCCTCTTTTTGCGCTCCGAGCGAACGACATTCCAGATATAATTAACAATCATGTAGATGGCGATAGGCTTTAATTCGTCTTCAAGATCGCGAACGCTAAAAATCACCAATTTATTCTTCATGTCGATATTGGTCGGACTGCGGAAGAGGCCGGAAAAGGTTCCCTCCGTGTATTTCTTAAGCCGCTCAACCAAGGTCGTCGCTCCTTCCATTCCTTCGAGAATTTCTTGAAGATCACGCATCAGGGGCGCTTCCACTCGAGAGAGATCAACGCCGGGGACAATATCTTTCTTGGCGTAAGTCTCGAGCAAAGCTCGATCAACCAATGAATCCTCTTGATAAGTGAATTGGCCGAGCATTAGTTTCAATAATCCCTTCGCTGTGATCACCGCGCTTCGAATAATGTCTTCGGTGCTTACGTCTTCGCCAACTGGTCGAGGCAAATCAAAGGGATTGACCTTACTTTCCGAGGCCAGAGAAACATTGATATAGGTTCCGCCCACCGCGTCCGAGAGGTGAACGTATTCCCGCTCCGGATCAATAATGATTACATCAGTGTCAAACATGAGACTACGCAGGACCTCGAGCTTAACTGCGTAACTCTTACCAGCACCCGAAGTGGCAAAGACGACGAAATTGGCGTTTTGCAAAGAAAAGCGATCAAAGAGGATCAAGCTATTATTATGACGATTGATGCCATAGAGAATGCCATTATCCGACGTCAGCTCGGCCGAAATAAAGGGAAAGGATGAAGCAATGGGCGAAGAGTTCATATTAAAAGTGGTCATCAGCTCATCATTGCCCAGCGGAATAGTCGAATTAAAACCCTGCTCGGCTTGATAAAGAACTTTTTTGGAAAAAATTAATTTTGCTCCGAAGAGCGCCTCGATATCGGCTGAGGTTTTATCCAATTCCTCGAGCTTATCGGCGTAGATCGTGACATAGAGCGCGAACTGGAAAAATTTCTCGATTCCCTGAGTGAGATCATCTCTTAATTTTTCAATATCCCGAAGCGCGGTTTCCAAAATCGGGTCGCGCGGCGCGCCTTTCTCCGAATTGGAAATGATCTGGGCCTCGAGGGCACCAACTTTTTTCTTCAACTGCTTCAAAATGATGGCTGATTTAACCGGATAGAAAAACATAGCAATATCTAGGGTCACATTCAAATTGATGATCGGCGCAAACCAACCCACACTGATATAACGAGGATAATTGATGACGAAAATGGTTCGAACGAATTTCTCGCCTAATTTTAAATAAGATGGTTTAACTTCAAAAGCCGAGGGCGCAATCAGATCTTTGATGGTGATAACACCCTTACGATAAATTTCCTCTTCTTCTAATTTAATTTTCTCTTCGGCCAAAGCCTTGAGCTCGGCCGCGGTCGGCGGCGGAGCGGCCGGTTTGGCTTTGGCGGGCGTGACTCCAGTCGGGGCACCAGTGGTTGGTTCGAAGGCCATAAAATGGACTTTAAAAAAATTATTCTTCGACTCTGGTTTTAGCGATATCGGTTAATTTTTCGTAGCGAGAAATTTCCGGATTATAGACATTATAATAGAGTTCAATCAAGCCCTGGGTATCGAGCGGCACAGTTGACAAACCCAAACTATTCAAGAGGCCCATCACATGCTCAACGCGTAAAAATAATTCCTTACGGTATTGCTTAAAGGTTTCTTCGCGCAGACGAATCAAAACTGCCGGCGAAAACAGTTCACCCAACCGTCGGAAAAAACCCTTGCGTTTATCGGTCGCGGGATTATAGGGAACCACCACGAAGAATCGTTTATTCATAATCTCACCGATCTGGACTAGCTCGGCCACAAATTGGCGATAGCCAGCGATTTGAACCTTCAAGAGTTCATTGGTTTGTTCTTTTTCCGCCTGCTTCAGTCTCTCGAGGTAAGCATCAATATCCAGCCGCCGCGATTGAACCACAATTTGTAAGGGAAAATCAAAGGCGTTGAGAAAACTCATGTAGCCAAAAATGATGGCGTTCTGCTCGTCCTCGGACTTAAGGGCAAAATTAATGCTCGAAACTAAAATTACGGATCGCAAAGTTCCGTCTTTTAAAACCACGCAATCATCTCGAATCTCAGTAATGTCGAGATATTGCTGAGTTGAGGCACCTGGTTTGTTGCCGGCTAATTTAGGTGATTGCATATAATTTTATTCTACTCGGTCGATACTCTAATCGCAGAGAAAAAAACTGCTGGACTGCATCAGATTGGCTCTTCGCCCTTATAAACTCCGCCGGTATCGGCAATTAGGGCCAACTCGGAAAGCTTGGAAGTGCCCACGAGCTTTTTCGGCGCCACTCGGGGCGGCGCTGTCACGGTTACGATCTTGATTCTCTCGCTCAACTCTTTTTGGGTGACAAATTTTTTCCAAACTCTGAGCCTGGGCTTCTTAAAAGTTTGGATTAAATTCAGAATAAAAAAGTGGAAGGGTTGACCATTAACTCGAAAAAAAGCCAAGGTGCCGAAGAGCGCTAAATTAATTATAGCAATAAAGACAAATAAACTAAAATCGGTTAATTTATAGACAATAAAATCGAGGAGTGCCATAAACAAAAGCTCGATAAATTGCCGCGTGGTAATCGGACCAAAAATCCGATCTTCAACTTCGATAAATTGTGGTACTAAAAATTGTTTCATAAGAATCCTATTTACCTTTCGCTCCTATCGCTCCTCTAATC
>CAZFGO010000019.1:5654-8471 GCA_964518525.1 uncultured Gammaproteobacteria bacterium
CTAATCCTATATTAAAATTTCAATTCTTTATTTAATTCCATAATGGCCAAGACTTCGGCTTCCTCGAGTGTCGGTTTATTTTCAGCTAAACGATTTCTAATAACCGAACTAATCGGTTGACCAGTTCTCAGGCTCTCTCGACCGATTTCCAAATAAAGCTGATAAACTTCGCTCGATTGCCAAGCTTTGACGCCGGCCAGACGTTGGGTAAACGACTCTTCCTCAAGCAAATTGATTTTATCACTGATCTTCCCCACCGCGGCTACAGGGTCCTTGGCCAACCGTCGGAAATCGATCAGATTCAATCGCGCCAATTCTTCCACCGGACCAACTAGTTTGGGAGTGAACTTCACATCAACCATTTGCGGCCGAGCGCCTTCCTCGGTCGGCCGTTTCATCTGCGGCAAGGGTGCTCGAGGCGTTGGTTTGGGCGCGGGTGGTGGTGGAGCGATTTTCAAGGGTTGCCTCGGGCCAGTGATTTCTTTGATGTCTTTGGTAGTGGCGGGCTTAATCACGAGACCGACCATTCGATTTAATTCTCTAATAACTCCATCCGCCTGCTCGGAACTCAAACCCAAACCACCTTCGGCTGGATTTTTAGTTAGGGTATCTTTGGTTTCCAGAGCATCGCGAATATCTTTTAAACGAGAAATAATTGCCCCATTAAATCTTGACCTCAGTCCAGGTTCAGTGATTGCTAATTTAAATCTACTAATCAATTCCTGAGAAATTTGATTAATCTTAGTTAATTCCGTCGGCGTTGGCGCACCCACCTGCTCTTTAATTTTTTTAATTTCTTCTTCGTCTTCCGGGTAAAAGTCAAAAATAGGTTTGGCTGGTCCGGGTCGAGGCTGAGGGGGAGGCGGCGGAACCGTTGGTTGTTCAGGCGCTAACTTCGGCGATTCAATCTGGGGCAGAAGTTCTTGAACTTCTTTTTTCTGAAGTTCAGCGTCAATGAAAGAAATTAATTTATCAGCCTGTTCGGAGCTTAAACCCAAACCACCCCGGCTAACTTCGGCCACAAGCACTGCCTTGGTCTCAAGCGGATCACGAACGTCTTTGAGCCGGGAAATAATTACTTCCTTCAACCGATTTTGCAGAGCCGCTGATTCCAAAACTAAATTACTTCTCTCCGTAACCTCAACTATTAGATCATTGATGGTAATCTTTGGGGCTGGCTGACTAACCTCTTCTTTTTTCAGAGCTGACCCTTCAAGGGGAATCAATTCTCCCGCCTTCAAGATCTTGAATTCTCCGCTCGCATCTCGAACCAAAATTTCATCTTCACCCAAGCCAACGCCGGGCTTAGTTTGATCAGTTTGGGTTTTATCTGACTTGTTAGCCATAAAATCAAGATAATAATCTAGCTTCTCTGACTATTATATCATGAAAAATGATAAAAATTAAAATGAACTGGGCAGGTTTTGAGAGTGCGAACAGATATTTTTTTATCCTGAGCCCAATCGAAGAGTGACATTAAATTTCTCTCTAAGTTCCAGCCTGCCAAGAACTAAGATACCTTTTTTGTTCTGGTCTCAGGCGATCAATTTTTATGCCCAGTGATTTTAATTTGAGGTCAGCAATTTCTCGATCGATTTCCGTGGGCACGACCAAGACCCTTCTTTCCAATTTTTTATAATTTCGGGCGAGATACCAGACAGCCAGGGCTTGATTGGCAAAGCTCAAGTCCATCACGCTGGCCGGATGACCTTCGGCCGAAGCCAAGTTGACCAGCCGCCCTTGAGCCAGAAGATAAATTTTTCGACCGTTCTTCAAAAGATGCTCTTCAACTAGGGGCCTAACCTCACGAATCTTAAGGGTAGCTTTTTTTAAACCAACTAAGTTTATCTCGACATCGAAATGACCCGCGTTGGCTAAAATCGCTCCCTCTTTCATTTTTAAAAAGTGTTCCGGCCGGATGACGTTAATATCGCCGGTCACGGTCACAAATAGATCGCCAGCTGGAGCGGCTTCGGCCAAAGGCATCACTTCGAAACCATCCATCAAGGCTTCAAGTGCTTTAATCGGATCAACTTCAACCACAATTACTCGCGCTCCCAAGCCCTTGGCCCGCAGAGCCAAGCCTCGACCGCACCAACCATAGCCGCAAACCACCAGCCGCCGACCAGCCAAGAGAATGTTCGTGGCCCTCATGATGCCGTCGAGCGTGCTCTGGCCTGTGCCATAACGATTATCAAAAAGATATTTGGTCTTAGCTTCATTAACAGCGATCACCGGAAAGCGCAAAATTCCGGCTCGTTCTAAACTCTTTAATCGCAACACGCCCGTGGTGGTCTCTTCGCTCGCGCCCCAAATAATTTTAGCCAAGCTTTTCCTTTTGGCCTGGACCAAAGAAATCAGATCCGCGCCGTCGTCAAGAATAATTTGAGGTTTAAAATCCAAGGCTGCCTTCAAATGTCCGTAATATGTTTGACGCTCTTCTCCCCTAATAGCAAAAACATTAATTTTAAAATATTTAACCAAAGCCGCGGCCACTGGATCTTGGGTGCTCAAAGGGTTTGACGCGCTCAAAGCAATCTCGGCTCCGCCGGCTTGTAAAGTTCTCATCAGATTGGCGGTTTCGGCCGTAACGTGTAGGCAAGCTGAAATTCTGATCCCCTCAAATGGTTTTTCCCTAATAAATCGCTCTCTGATTAAACGGAGAACCAGCATCTGCTGCTCGGCCCAGTCGATTCGTCTTTGACCTTCAGCCGCCAGTTTGATGTTTTTTATATGTTGTTTCATGAATGGCAGTAGTTAGTATTTAGTATTTAGGGTCTAGATATCAACCCCTAACCCCTAGCCCCTAAATACTAA
>CAZFGO010000019.1:8571-15941 GCA_964518525.1 uncultured Gammaproteobacteria bacterium
CTATAGAATTGATGTTTTTCTTTTTTAGATTTTCGACTAAACCCTTCGGCGATATTTGAGGTTATTGAAACCGCTGCCCGGCACATTTGACTGATCAAGCCAAACATTTTTTTAGAAGGAAATTTCCCGGTCAGTTTGTATATCATCAAAACTAACTTGTGCCCTTCCCTCCAAGCAAAAAGATCGGTAAATGATTTTATTTTTGTTCTTCCCTCCATATACCAAATACTAACCCCAAAATACTAGTCCCTAAATACTAGCCCCTGACCCCAAATACCTCCTCAGCTTCAGCACTTGATCAACCCTCTCCCAACTGAAACCCGCCTCATTCCTCCCGAAGTGTCCGTAAGCAGCCGTCTGCCGATAAATCGGGCGCCGCAGATCCAATTGTTTAATCATCCCGCTTGGACTCAAATCAAAAGTCTTTTTAACAATAACGAGTAGTTTATCTTCCGCGATCTTACCAGCGCCAAAGGTATTAATGTTCAAAGCCAAAGGTTCCCGGCCGCCAATCACATAGGCTAAACCAACTTCGCATCTCTCGGCCAAGCCGGCCGCGACCAGATTTTTGGCAATGTAGCGAGCCATATAAGCACCGGCTCGATCAACCTTGGTCGGATCTTTGCCTGAAAAAGCTCCGCCCCCGTGGCTGCCCACGCCGCCGTAGGTATCAACAATTAATTTTCTACCCGTGCAGCCAGTGTCTGCCACTGGTCCGCCAATCACAAACCGACCGGTATTATTAATATAATATTTGGTTTTCCGGTCCAACCACTTACCGCAAACCGGTTCGACCACCTCGGCCAGGATCTCACGACGTAATTTGGTTAAGGATACATCTGGATCATGCTGAGCCGCTATAACCACGGCTTCGAGGCGCTTGGGCTCGTAATTCTGATTATTCATCTTTTCGTATTCCACGGTCACCTGGGTTTTTCCGTCGGGTCTCAGATATTTTAGAATTTTCTTTTTCCTAACTTCGGCCAAGCGCCGGGCCAAGCGATGAGCCAAAATAATCGGCAGGGGCATTAACTCGGGCGTTTCGCGGCAGGCAAAGCCCGACATCATTCCCTGATCACCCGCGCCCAATTTCTTGGCTCCAAGCCCGCCCACCCCAGCCGCAATATCCGAACTCTGCTCGTGGATGGAATTTAAAATACCAACAGTCTCATAATCAAAACCGTATTCAGGCCGATCATAGCCAACCTCTTTTAGAACCGAACGAACGACTGCCGGAACATTGACATAAGTTTTGGTGGTTATCTCGCCGGTAACAACAATAAAACCCATTCCGGCCATAACTTCACAAGCTACTCGCGCCGGTGGGTCTTTTTTTAAAATTTCATCCAAGATAGCATCAGCAATTTGGTCGCAAATTTTATCCGGATGACCTTCGGTAACTGATTCCGAAGTTAAAAATTTTGTCTGAATTTCTCGGCTAATATTCTTTGATTTAATTACTAAAAGAAGTTTCCCCAAAATTCCCTCGTCTCATATCTCTTGTCCCATGTCTCTATCTACCATGTCTCTCTTTCTACGCTCGCCACTTAAAGCTCTCGGACTCCAAATCAAAATAAGCAATCTGATTATATTTTTCCACACCGGCTTTTCTAAGAAGATTGACTATTTGCATACCCACTCGACCGGAATCGTTTTCATTCAAACCTAGTCGACTGCGAAGCAGATATTGCAAGAATAAACTAAGATAAATCGGCGCCGTTGGCTCAAGCTTAAAGCCTTCGAGCAAGCCGGGCCGCGGTTGGGCTTTGAGGTAAACTAGAAAAGGATCAATCAGGCGCTTGTTTTCAACTAAAATTTTGCTCAAACCATTTTTGGCTGCCAGGATTCTCAAGGTCGCAATAACTTTGATCCGATCGCGTTGATCCAAACCTTTTTCCAAGATTTCGGCCAAAACGCCTGCTTGTTCCGAAGCTTTGCGTTTAGCAATCTGTGCCTGAATCAATTTTTCATCTTTGGCAATCTCGGCTTGTTCTTTGGGATCGCCCTCATAAAGGCGACGCATTCGCTCAACTCTTTCCTTTTTGCCTTTGATTTTTTGCTCTGCCTCACCCTTTTCTGTTTTGGTTTCAAATAGTTTAATCGCTTGCTCGACAATCCGATCGGTTTTGGTGTCCCTGGTTTTAACAAACCGCCCTTCATCCAAAACATGCCATTCGTTATCAAAAAAGAGTAGACTTTTTTCTTCGGCTCCGAGCGGCGATAGGCTAGTTAATTTCAGACCTTCAAAAAATTTGAATAATTTTTCTAGCTTGGCCCTGGATTCCGGACCAAGCTCCTTAACGCTAGGGCTATTAATCAAATATTGAGATAATTTAACTGATTCGACCGGATCGGTTCCCAGATTAATAACATAATCGGTCAACCAATTTTTAATACTGCCCTCGACTTTCTGACCATAACGAATCACTGATTCCGGAGTAATAATTAGATCACTATTAATTAAAGCTTGTTTTAATTTATTCTTAACTGCATCTCGATCATCAAGTACCGGGTATTTGAGCAAAAAGGCTTTTAACTTTTCACCCAAATTATAATCCGGTAATTCCAAGGCCACGGGAAGATTTTCTTCAATCAGACTTAAAACAATTGGCTCGGTTAAGAGCGGCAAGGCAATAAATCTAGCCTTGATTAAAATTTGCTCATAACTTTCGTATAGTGCGGGATTGTCTTTTTCTAAATCTCGATTTTCTTCCAAAAGTTTCCCAAGATGATCAACTAACATCTTAGCACCTGGCAGGTCGTCAAAGAGAATAACCTCGTCGAGATAACGAGTGAGTAAATCCGCTCCGCTTTGAGTTTGAAATTTATATTGAGTGGCTACGGCCATAAATTATTCAATTAACCTTATTAACGATACCTTCTATTCTATTAGCACCATCAGTGTTTTTTAGGATTTCTTTTGAACTTTTTCCCATCCTTCTCTTGCTTGTCTAACAATATCGCCTAAATTTTCCATAATCAAGCCCCCTTCAACCGCCTTTTGGATTCGATCACAAAACTCTCTAGAAACACCTGCGGCCCTAATCTCAGCTAACTGGGAATATAGATTACCGATGGTATTGGCTGGCATTTCTCCCTTACCACCCTTTTTAGCTTCTTCCGGAGTAACGATAAAACCGGCCATAGCATCGCCCATGGCTAAAAGGATACCAATACCCAACAGACCAATCTTAAAATCGCGTCCCTCTTCAGGATGGAATTTTTCTCTAGGTGTCTCTCCACCATAAGCCAAACGGTTAAATCTGCGAGCCACTTCTCTGGGCTGCATCTTCCGGATCTCAGCCAAAGCTGCAGTCACATGTTCGTCTCGTTCTAACCAACGATAAACTCCATCTCTCACACCCACTATTCTCGCTGTCTCCCAATGCCCACGTTCCTCATTAAGGTAAGAACAGTCGCTCATTAAAGCGAGCATCTCTTGTTCAGTCATGCCCAATTGCCTAACTAAAACTCCTTCACCAAAATCCTTCATTCCTTCAGCCGTGCTGTCATAGCCATAATAATTAAGGATTTCGTTTTCATTAGCGTCACCGCACAATTTTCTAAAAATTGCGCTACACCTGATTCGATCCCTTTCGGCCAGGGCATCTCCAAAAAAGCTAATCAACTCATCGGCGTTATCGGTCTGTAATTTCCTCAGCTCCTCTGCTTCGGCTGAACGCCTGGTTTGACGAGCATAATATAAGTCCGGTATGCGGCCGGCTTGCGTACGGCTCTCTAGCTCTTTAACTTCTTCTTTCAACCTAATAACATTGGCTCCCCTCTCAGCCATTTCTCTCTCACTAAGCGTTGGACCCCGTTCCATCTTCTCTGTTTTTTCTATTCTTTCAAATTGTTCTTGGAGATCATTTATGATCCGCTCTCGGTCTTCCTCTGGTAATGAAGCATAGAAACTAGCCTCATTTAGTTTCTCTATTATCGATTCTTCGGTTGACTGTGCCTCACCCTGGCCTCGCTCTTGTTCTAATTCGGGACTAATCTTTTTATTAGCCATACTATTAATTTAAAAATTAAGTTGGTTTTGAAGGTTTAAAATATTCATCAATCTGATTTTTATTTAAATAAATCTTTTTATCTTGAACCAATTGGAACAAATAACTACGATATTCCGAATCAGAAATCTCCTTCCGGTCTTCACTTTGAGCTCTCCTCTTTCTTAGTTCGTCCAATATTTGCCTAACATTCCTTGGTCCCAAACGTAACGATTCTTGAAGATCCTTGACACTTTTTTTAATGTCAGCAACGTACTGCTTATTATCCCAAAATTGAGGGTTGTCTTTATTGGCTTGCTCCTCAGTTTCTAGCCTAGCAATAATCTTAGCCTGCTCTTCAATCCTTTTCTCTAGCTGTTCTCGTTTAGAGATATCAAATCGAACCGTTCCAAGCTCTTCATTCACCGCCTCTAACTTTTGCTTGGTTTCAGGCGCAGCTTGTTTGATGGTTTCTTGAACTAATGTTTCCCTAAAATAATTATTCAGAACTTGATTTTGTTCTTCTGGGCTAGCTTTACCTTTACCTAAATCCTCTAGAACCTTACGTCGATCCTCGGGACTTTGTTGTTTCGTTTTTGCCTCAACTGCTAATTCCACCCTAGCTTGTTTTAAAGAATAATCAACTACAAACCTCTGCTGCTCCTCAGGCGACTCTTTATCCTTGCCAGCCTCCTTCAGGATATTTTCTCTTTCGGCTGGCCTGATTTTTTGTTCTATCTCAATGGCTCTTTGCTTAACAGTCGTCTCCTCGCTCAATTGCTTAGTGGCTTCTTGGCGAAAATGTTCAGCCAATCCCCTTTGCTGATCTTCAGGGCTACGATCAACCAATTTCAACTCCTCTAAAAGTTCTGACCTCGCCTTCGGTGTAACCTTCCCTTGCAGCTCAGCAGCTCGGTCACTAATCGATTGATTCGTAAGTATAAACCTGGCATTTTCTAAACGTCCCTCCAATGGTATATTTGATAACTTTGGACTTGAAGCCATTTCCGTGATCCTTTTTTCTTCCAAATCCTTAGTAGCGGCCAGGCGGTCATGGTTATCCAAATATCGTTTCTTAATTTCAGATGGAGCTTGATCCAGGCCAGCTTGTTTTAATATCTTATCATCCGATTCTTTATCTTTTTCTTGACGAGCGGCTCTAATTTCTTCGGCCCGCTTAGCAATAGTTTGATCATCAAATTTTAATCCAGCTGGAATATCAGCCGCCAAAACTGGTTTTTCGCCAGACATCAATTCAGTTTGTCTCCTGGTTAATTCTGCCTGCCTTGATTCTAGTTGTTCTTTGGGCTCAAGCCTATCTCTTTCTTTTTCCAGTCTGTTCTTTTCTTGATTAGGTTGAGATTTTCTCGCATCGGAATATAATTTAGCAGCATCCATTGGAGAAATCCGACCCAATTCTAACCGAGCTATTTCTCCACGTCTATCCTGTGACGCCTTAAACATCTGCTGTAATTCTTTACCGCCACCACGCGGTATATTCCCTACTGCCCTCCAACCGCTCAGCGTAGTCAATTTTTCAAAGGCATCTCGCGGTGCACCCATAAAAGCCCGCATCGGCTTACCCGCCTCCATCCTTTGCGCCGCCTTGGCGGCAACCCGAGCATCGGTTTTGATTCTCGAGGCAGCTCGGAATTCTCTAAATCCCTCGGCCCATTTTTGTGGTCTGAGCTCAACACCTGAATACTTAGAAGCTTTCTCAAGACCATAGTTCATTGCTGTTCCCATCCCTCTTATTGGTGCTGTACCAGCTCGCTGCAATTTCTGGACCGCGCTGCCAGCCAGCTCGCTGCCGGCCACCCCCATTTTTTGGGTGATCATCAAACCACCAATCAGGAGGCCAATACTGACAATGAAACTAATTGCTGTATCCCAATCACCGCCCTGGGAAGCTCCAATGGTCGGTGGCTCTTCACCATTAGGAATCGAACTCTTATCAATAATGTGCGTCTTACCGCCATTCATAGTGGCGAGCGAGAGCCAAAGAAAAAAAGCTAAAACCGGACCAACAACTAAATATTTACCAAACATCTCCCACCATTGGCTGGCATATTTCTGTCCAGCCGGAAAGGTTGATAAGATAAAAGCCAAAGGTGAGAGGACCACCAAAATCCAAATCATGACAATTCTCATTACCAAGACAACCAGCATTACCACTATAACTACACCGGCAATAATTAATCTAACGAACGCTAATAACGCAGAAACCGCGACCACACTATAATCGACCTTGGTACCAGTTATTGAACCAGAATTAAATGATAGAAGCTTATCGATCCCAATAAAATTAACAAATGAACCCGTTCCACCAGTCTTGAAAGCATTAACAAAGGTCATCATTACGACTTGAGCAAAATCAATCAAAATGCCAGCGATCACTTTACTAAAGTTGATTAAAACCGCCATAATCAAGAGCCTCGGCAACATTTTTTTCCATTGATAGGTTTCAACGCCCAAAATAGTGGCGATAGCGATGATCAGTAACACAACAATAAAAAACATGTTTGAAACATCCCGAACCACCACCCAACCAGTTGTTACAGCACCAGTGGTAGTAAAACTGTTATACGAAGACACCCAAATTAAAAGAAATGTTAAAACAAGGACACAAGCGCCGAGCGGTGCTAATAAAGCTATTAGAATCAAAGCAATTAGCCAGGCAGCAAGTTGATCAGCCGATAAAGTACTAAAAAAAGAAGAAATTCCGCCGGCCTGAGCTGCCTGACTATTGAAGAGGAAGAGACTAAGACTAATAACAAAAATAACTAAAATAGGCAAAGCTCTTTTAGTTATCTTTGTCTTTCTAAAATAATTTTTTATCTTAGAAAACATTTGAAAGCTATAATTTTAAAGCAAAAATGATTATTTACTTTGAGCTCATTATAACACGATCTTGCCTGATCGGCAATGATAAATTTTTGGATTAGTCAAGGATAAAATTATTGCCTCAACTAATCTTAAATTAGAAACTGAATAAACTATCGCTCGCTTGACTAAATTTAAAATTCATGGTAAGATTATTTATCTAAAATAAAGTTCCTTGAAAAACGCCAAGACGAAAGCCCAATATCCGAAATAAGAAAACCAAGAAGGAGGATAAAATAATGAATCCCAGGATTATCGTTCGGGTATTCGAATACCCTAAAGTTAGGGTAACCGTTCTGCCGAGGAAAATAAAATCGTTTCTAAAATATTCCTTGATCATTCTATTATGCCTGATGATCTGGGACACGGCAATCCTTCTGGCTGTTAAGTACGGCTTAGGCGCTAATATAGGTCTTTTGGGCCTTTGATCAAACATCCCCTCGGTCACTTTCAAATGAAGTACTGGGGGATTTTTTATACAGAAATCGTCTTCAG
>CAZFGO010000019.1:16041-17647 GCA_964518525.1 uncultured Gammaproteobacteria bacterium
AAATACTGATACATATTTTGCGTAGAGCTGCCAACTGCTTGATCTAGAATAGTCCTAATAGGACCAATCTTATGTTCTATCTCTTCGCATAAATCAAGCTCTTCACGTACAAGTACAAATTCCAACGGATGCTTTGACCTGTCAGGGAAAGCAACCATTGCCTTATTAACAATCGCGGTCAAACCATCGCCTGAGTCATATCGACTTGGAAATAGTTTGGCCAACTCTTCCATGCATTTATCACGCATAAACCTAGCAACTTCAATATTAAGTTCTCTTTTATCGCTTCCTCTTAACCGATCCCTGAATCCCTCAATAAAACTCTTGACCACTTGTTGCCAACCATCAATCTTCCGTCTAATCTCAGTCAGCGTATCGGATGCTTTTAGCATATCAAGATAGGTATTCTTTTCAATCAATCGCCTGATTGAATCAAAAAGCGATTGAATGCTTTGAAGTTCAGCCTGAATCGGCTGCAATTCTTTAACATTGCCGCATTCTTTGGCAAAGGGATCTGTTTCCTTGAGCTGTTTGAATCGCGCCAAAAGCTCGGCTTCGGCAGCTTCGACCCTCGCCTTGACCTCATCGCGGAGATCGGAAATCAATTTATCAACCGCTGGTCTCACCGCATCAAAATCGTGATCCAATCCAACCTTGAGGGCATAGTTCCTATCGCCCAAGATCGCTTTCCTGAGATAAGCGATCGCTTCGGCTGCTTGGCCACTCAAGGCCAGAAGTTTAGCCAGCTGATAATTAGTTTCGAGGTCTCCCGAGTTCAGGCTGAGCGACTCTTTGGTTTTTTCGATGGCGCCCGCCAGATCCTGCTTGAGGTAAAGAACCAGCCCGGCAAAGTAGAGCGATCGGCTAGCAAAACGAATGTCATGCGTCCGAGCATATTTGGCCGCTTTAAGGAAAGAATCCAGAGCCTTGTCTAGAGCGCCGCGCTCATAGAGATAAAGTCCGGCCAGAGAAAAGTGAGCGCTGAAATCCTCAAAATCTTCCTTAATTGAAAGCAGAAGATTTTCTTCAGCCTCATCAATCCAGCCGTTCTTCAGAGCTCTCTGGCCGCGCTCTTTGTATTCCTGAGCTTGGGTTCGCCGCGGATGCTTCAGGACAGCCAGCACCTCATCAAGATGTTTATCCTCGGCCTCGAGTAGAAGGATAATCCTTCTTGAAGCCTCGCTCACCAGAGCGCCGAGGGCAACAGCCGAACGATTCAAGTCAGCAATGCCGCTCTCAATAAAATCGAGTCGGTCCAGCGCCTCTTCGCTGATCGCGAGACCCAGGGACGATGATTGAGGAAAACTCTGGGACAATGCCTCGCGAAATTTGCGGCCGATCAGCTCCGCACCTTCGCGGGTTGACTTCACGAGAGCCTGGCTTACTTCACGGCTGACTTTATCGGCCGCCAAGTACTCCTGCCAAGGCATACCATAAAGAAGAGAATAAGAGTTGAACGGGTTAGATTCAGACATGGATTAACCACCTCCTCCTACCTGTTATAGGCAGGTCCGCTTCGCGGATTTAACTTCAGTTTAGGTTTTCAATGAGCGCTCTTTTTAGTTTAACACTTTATCTAATCATAAGATCTAAATTTAGTCAATAA
>CAZFGO010000020.1:0-2365 GCA_964518525.1 uncultured Gammaproteobacteria bacterium
GCCAATTCAATTTTTAATTCATTGTCCCGGTCGGCTAATTTATTAACTTCATTCTGAACCGACTGAAACTCGCGCTGTGAGTCAAAGAGCTCTTGGTTCTTTTTCTCTTCCTCCTGATTAAAATTAGCGATCCGATTCTGAATGGCTTTCAAATCACCCAGGGCCTGATTCAAGCCAACCTTAATCTTTTCGAGCTCCTTCAACAGGAGCGGGTCTTCCTCAATAACTTGTTTGGCTGCGGCCGGAGGATTTTTAATGGCCTCGACAAATTCCCTGAAATTTTTGATTAATAATCCTAGGTCAGCCTTGATGGAATCAAAATCAGCGTCGGTCCGAGCTCGCTCTAATTCTTCCAAAATTCTATCCTGATGGTCCAAAAATCCCTCCAGTTTAATGATCACATCCGAGATCGAAATCGGCCGATGTTCTTCGATCTTAACTCGTCGTGATAATTCAATCTTGTTTTTTAAAACAATTTCTTTTTCTCTGAGCTGGTTTTTAACTTCGAGAATTTTTTCGTATTCCTGCTGCAACTGATTAAAGACTTCAGTCCGACGGGTCTTCTTTTCGGCCTGAGCCAAATCATTGACAATTTGACGCAGCTCTTCTTCACGATTGGCTTTTTCGTTCTCAATCGCTTCGGCCTGAGTTTTTTGGCTCTCCACCTTGACTCGCAGCTCCGACCAGAGCTTGCCATAATATTTCTTCTGCAGCTCCTTGAGCTCTTTTTCAACTTCTTCGCGCCGCTCCAGCCGATGGACCTGGCGCGTCAAGGAACGCAGCCGCGGCTCGATCTCTTTGATCATAAGGTCGGTCTGAGTCAGATTTTCGATAGTGGCACGAAATTTATTTAACGCTTGATCGCGTTTCAACTGATGTTGCAACACGCCAGTCGCTTCATTAAAAAATTCTTTTCGCTCCTGAAGGGTGGCGCTCAAAATTGAATCAACCATACCCTGGCCGATGACACAATAACTTCGCTGAGCAAAATTGGCTTTGGCCAAAAGCATCACCACATCCTGCAAACGCACCTTACTCTTGTTAATCAGATAATCACTCTCGCCATCGCGATAAAGCCGGCGAGTGATTACAACTTCGGGATAATCGATTGGTAGGCTGCGATCTTCATTATTGAAATACAGGGAAACCTCGGCCAAACCTAACCGGGCTTTCTTATCCGAGCCGGAAAAAATCACATCTTCCGATTTCTTGCCTCGCAGTATTTTAACGCTCTGTTCGCCCAAAACCCAACGAATCGCATCGGCGATATTTGATTTGCCCGAACCATTCGGCCCCACTATGGCGGCGATGCCCTTCTTCTCCCGCGAAGCCAGAGGAAATTCCAAAACAGTCTTATTGGCGAAAGATTTAAAACCCTGAATTTCTAGTTTCTGTAGATACATAGATAGCGATACGAATAATACGAATTACATGCGAATGATACTAATACACAATTCAATATTCGTATCATTCGTATGATTCGAAAATTCGTATCGCATTAGCAAATTCGCATCGCCTTAAATTTTAAAAAGAGGGGGTAACCTCTAATTAAAGTATAGGCTAAGCCCAGACTAGTTTCAAGAACGAAAATTCTTTACTTCATCTTTAATAAATCTTCAAGATCCTCAGGCAGGGGAATATTTAACTGATGTTTCAACACTAGACAATATTCCTGATGTTTTTCTTTAGCCTTTTGCCATTGATCGGGAGCCTCGAGATAAGATAAATAATAAGGATAAATTTCTTCGGGTATCAAGCCCCGTTTCTTCTGCGCCGCGGCCAATTCTTGCCAGCTAAAAAGATACTTGAGAGTGATACCTTGACTCAAGAGCCATTGTTTTTGTGATTCGAATTGAGACCCATCCTGAATCATAATCACGAGCAAGGCAATAGTTTTAAGACCGGCTCGTGTTAGATTACTGATAAATAGTCGCTCGCTTTCATCGCCAGCCAAAACTTCATCAACCAAAAGAGCTCTTTGACCGGGCTCGAAATCACCCTCAACCAACTCGCCTTCTTGATCGGCTTTGAACCGCCGTACGTAAGCAAAGGGTTTTTTTAATTTCGAGCTCAGGCTCTCGGCCCAAGGCAGGCCTTCG
Source organism: uncultured Gammaproteobacteria bacterium (assembly GCA_964518525.1). GTDB lineage: Bacteria > Patescibacteriota > Patescibacteriia > JAGVFQ01 > JAGVFQ01 > CAZFGO01. The sequence continues at coordinate 2,100 of CAZFGO010000020.1, forward strand.
GGCTCGGTCCCAACCACTAGATCAAAATTTAATTTCTTAGCTTGAACTGCTAAAGAATCGGTAACCAATCTAAAAACGGGCTCGTGGGACAGGAGCGCGCCGAAATTAAGTTTCACTGGAACAAACCCGGCCGAGGTAACTACCGGGGTCAGTTCAAAAAATTTCTTCACTCGACAGATTTCATCGAATAATAATTCTTGGTTATTAGTTGTTTTCATGTCTATTTTATTATTTTAATAACCTTATTAAAATCCTCGGCCATTATT
>CAZFGO010000020.1:2465-7871 GCA_964518525.1 uncultured Gammaproteobacteria bacterium
GCCTTTTTTCTTGAGAAGCCTAAGCGGCAACGCCGACAAAGTCGGATCCGATGGGCCAGATCGGCCAGTATTTTGCTCTTAGTCATAATCAATTTTAGTATAGCATCTTGACTGATCGATTAAAATGCGCTATCATTTAATAACAATTTAATAAAATTTTTCCCTAACCCCCTAGGGGGTAAAATCTGGGGGAAATTTTGTGTTTCCAAGGCGATACGAATTCTCGAATCATACGAATGATACGAATATTCGTATCATTCGTATGTAATTCGTATTATTCGCATCGCTAAGATATGAAGTTTAAAATAAAATCTAAATTTAAACCAGCCGGCGATCAACCCAAAGCTATCCAGCAGTTAGTCCGAGGTCTCAAATCGGGCTATCGAGACCAAACTCTACTGGGCGTCACGGGTTCGGGTAAAACTTTTACCGTGGCTAATGTTATTGCCGAAGTTCAGAGACCGACCTTAGTTATTGCCCATAATAAGACCTTGGCAGCCCAGCTTTGTAATGAGTATCGCGAATTTTTTCCTCGAAACGCGGTTGAGTATTTTGTTTCTTATTACGATTATTATCAGCCCGAAGCTTATCTGCCAGTCACTGATACTTATATTGAGAAGGAGGCCCTGATCAATGATGAGATTGATCGCCTTCGCCACGCCGCTACTCAGGCGCTACTCGGTCGGCGCGACGTGATTATCGTGGCTTCGGTCTCCTGTATTTATGGCTTGGGCGCGCCCGAAACTTACGAAAAAACCGTTTTACACCTCGAACGTAATGCCATCATCACCCGAGCTGATATCATTAATCAATTAATTGAAATCATGTTCAATCGCACCAGCGCTGATCTCAAACGTGGCTCTTTTCGAGTTCGCGGAGAAGTGATCGAGATCATGCCGACCAATGAAGAGATAATCTATCGAATTGAACTGACCGGACAAAAAATTGATCAGTTACTAAAAATTGATCCGGTCACTAAGCGAGTCCAGGAACAGCCAAAAGAACTTTGGATCTATCCGGCCAAACATTTTATTACTCTCGAACCCGAACGCGAACGAGCCCGACGAACTATTGAGGCCGAGCTAAAAGACCGCCTGGCCTACTTTGAGCGCGAAGGAAAGTTGCTCGAGGCCGAAAGACTGGAACGGCGAACTCGCTATGATCTCGAAATGATGCGCGAGATTGGTTTTTGTCACGGCATTGAAAATTACTCGCGTCATCTCTCGGGTCGAGCCGCGGGCCAGCCGCCCGAGACTCTGCTTTCTTATTTCCCTAAAGATTTTTTATTAATTATTGATGAATCCCACGTCACCATGCCACAAATTCGAGGAATGTACGAAGGCGACTATTCCCGCAAAAAAACTTTAATCGAGCACGGCTTTCGCTTGCCCTCGGCCATTGATAACCGGCCGCTCAAATTCTCCGAGTTCGAAACCAAAATCAATCAAACCATTTACACTTCCGCGACGCCCGGACCTTATGAATTAAAAAAGAGTCAACAGGTGGTCGAACAAATTATCAGACCAACGGGTTTAATCGATCCCGAATTAATTGTTCGCCCGGTCTCTGGTTCGATCAAAACCCAGTTTCGGGAAACCGCTCACTCGTCTAATCAAACCCTCTCCCAGATCGACGATCTGATCCAACGAATTAAAGAAAAAGTTAAACGAGGTGGAAGAATTCTCGTTACCACTCTGACCAAAAAAATGGCTGAGGACCTAACCGACTACTTGGCCTCAAAAGAAATCAAAGTCAATTACCTTCACAGCGAAGTCGAAACTCTCAATCGAATTAGAATTTTGACTGAATTCCGCCGCGGCAAGTTTGATGTCTTAATTGGCGTTAACCTGCTTCGAGAAGGACTGGACCTGCCCGAGGTTAGTTTGGTGGCTATTCTCGACGCTGACAAAGAAGGCTTTCTCAGAAACGAGACTTCCTTAATCCAAACCATTGGCCGAGCGGCTCGCAATGTCTCTGGTCAGGTGGTGCTTTACGCTGACGAGCTCACTGATTCACTTAGGAAAGCTCTAGCTAAAACCGAACGGCGTCGTCGAACCCAAATGGAATACAATCGAAAACACGGTATCACACCCAAAACCATTATTAAAAAGATTAAAGACATTGCCGAAGTGCTACCAGAATCAACCAAAATTAAAACCACCCTGGAATTGGATATCGCGGGAGAAAAGGGAAAGAATCTCGAAGAAATAATTAAAGAAAAAGAAGACGAAATGAAAGAAGCAGCCAAAAGATTGGAATTTGAATTAGCTACAATTTTGAGAGACGAAATTAAAGAGTTGAAGAAGGTAACTAAACGTGAGTTGTGAGTAATAAATATTACACCCCGCTTTTCCGCCAGGGGGCGGATCTGCCTATGGCATGAAGCGGGCTGTAAACCGACTAAAGTCGTGCGTAAATATAATTAAAATTATGCAAGATAAAATAATCATTCGCGGCGCTCGCGAACATAATTTAAAAAATATTAACCTGGAAATACCCAGAAACAAAATGGTGGTTTTCACCGGTCTCTCCGGCTCGGGAAAATCTTCTCTGGCTTTTGATACTATTTTTGCCGAAGGTCAACGACGCTATGTCGAATCGCTCTCGGCCTACGCCCGGCAATTCCTCGGCCAAATGGATAAACCAGCGGTTGATGACATCCAAGGCCTCTCGCCGGCCATTTCGATTGATCAAAAAGCCCATTCGGCTAATCCCCGCTCCACGGTAGCGACCATTACTGAAATTTATGATTATCTCCGAGTTCTCTTCGCTCGAATTGGCCGGCCGCACTGCCCCAATTGCCAGCGAGAGATTCGTAAGATGAGTGCGGAAGAAATTGTTAATGTCATTATCGAGAAAACCGATGCTCTTCATAGCCAAGCGGATGCCAAAACTAAAAAAGTCAAAAAAGATTCCTCTGAAATAATCACCGTCCTCTCGCCAATTATTCGCGGGAGAAAAGGCGAGTACTATCAACTGCTTTATGATTTATATAATGATGGTTTTGCCGAAGTCAGAGTTGATGGAAAATTTAAAAAACTCAAAGATCGAATTGTTTTATCACGCTATCAAGCTCATAACCTTGATCTAGTTATTGATCGAGTAACCATTGCTTACCCGATTCAAGGTAATAAGGGGTTAACTGGTCGCTTAGCCGAGGCGGTTGAACTGGCTTTGGAGAAAAGCGAGGGCCTGGTGACCGCTATCCTAGATAATGGTCAAGAGTTGGTGATGTCCTCGAAATTCTCTTGCCCCAATTGCCACTTCTCTTTTCCGGAAATTGAACCCAGACTCTTTTCCTTTAATTCTCCCTATGGCGCCTGTGCTTATTGCCATGGCCTCGGAACCGAATTTATTTTTTCGGAAAATCCCTGTCCCCAGTGTCGCGGCCAACGTTTAAGAAAAGAATCTTTAAACGTATTGATTGCTAACAAAAATATAGTTGAAATCACCTGGATGAGCGTCAAACAAGCCTATGATTTTTTCCGAAGTCTAGAGTCGGACCACCAAGAGCAAGACAAAAGACCCATCCGATCGGCCAAAGAAATTTTGACCCTTACCGAATTCCAAATCGCTGAACCCCTACTCAAAGAAATCATCAATCGTTTGAAGTTTATGTTTGATGTTGGTTTAGATTATTTGACCCTGGATCGGATTGCCGGCACACTCTCGGGCGGCGAGGCCCAAAGGATCCGCTTGGCTTCGCAAATCGGCTCGAAATTGGTTGGCGCTCTCTATGTCTTAGATGAACCAACCATCGGTCTCCACCCGCGCGATAATGACAAATTACTCAAAACCTTGCACGAGCTTCGAGACTTGGGTAACACAGTACTCGTGGTCGAACACGACCCGGAAACTATCTGGGCGGCTGATTACTTAGTTGATCTTGGACCCGGTGCGGGCAAGCAGGGTGGCAAAATCGTGGCCCAGGGACCGTTGCCGGAAGTTCTAGAAAAAAACCATCCCTCGCTCACCATCCAATACTTGCGCGGTGACAAAAAAATCTCGGTCCCGAGTGAACGCCGCCGCGTTGAAAAAACCAATAACCATTTTAAAACCGGTCAGCTAACAGTGATCGGCGCCAAGCAAAATAATTTAAAGAATATTAAGGTAGAGATACCCCTCAAGAGGTTCGTCACCGTCACGGGAGTTTCGGGTTCGGGTAAGAGCACTCTGGTTAACGAAATAATTTATAAAACCCTGATTAATAAATTTTATGGCACGAACCATCAGGTTGGTAAACACCAAGCTCTTCTGGGATTAGAGTATCTAGATAAAGTGATCAATGTTGACCAATCAGCCATTGGTCGAACCCCCCGTTCTAATCCCGCGACCTATACCGGTGCTTGGGGACCGATTCGAGAACTTTTCGCCCTAACTCCCGAGGCCAGAAAACGTGGCTACGAAGCCGGCCGCTTTAGTTTTAATGTCCCTTCGGTTTCCGAAGGCGGGCATGGCGGCCGCTGCGCCAATTGCCAAGGCAATGGTTTGATTGAGATTGAGATGCACTTCTTGCCGGCTGTCTATGTCACCTGTGATGTCTGCCAAGGCAAACGCTTTGATCGTGAAACCCTCGAGGTTACTTACAAGGGCAAAAATATTGCCGATATCTTAAACTTAACCGTAGAAGAGGCCGAAGAATTTTTCCGAGACATTCCTTACCTTCGTAATAAACTAAAAATCCTCAATGAAGTCGGCCTGCAATATCTGACCTTAGGTCAATCTGCCACCACGCTTTCGGGCGGCGAAGCCCAGAGAATAAAATTGTCAGCCGAATTATCGCGCCGTTCCACTGGCCGAACCTTATACCTGCTTGATGAGCCAACCGTTGGCTTACACTACGCTGACGTTGAAAAATTAATTGAAGTGTTGCAACGGCTGGTCTCGCTCGGCAACACGGTGCTAGTGATTGAACACAACCTAGATTTAATCAAAAGTTCTGATTGGATTATTGATCTCGGACCCGAGGGCGGAGATCACGGCGGAGAGATCGTTGCCACCGGCACACCCGAAGAAGTTGCCAGAAAAAAATGCTCGACCGGAGAATATCTCAGAAAAGTTTTAAAATAAATCTCTGAGAACTTGTCTCCAAGTTACCACTCCTAATCGGTCTATGAATCTAAAAGAAAAAATTAAAGAACTACCTCAATCGCCGGGCGTCTACCTAATGAAAAACGCTCGAGGCGAAATTATTTATATTGGTAAAGCCACTTCGCTCCGCCAGCGGGTGGCTTCTTATTGGAATCGGCCCCAGGCGAGTCGAATCGAACGCCTGATCCAAGAGATCGCTGATCTTGATTATCAAGTCACGCCCACAGTGATCGAGGCTCTCATTCTCGAGGCCAATCTAATCAAAAAATATCAACCCAAATATAATGTTAAAGAAAAAGACGATAAGTCTTTCTT
>CAZFGO010000020.1:7971-16175 GCA_964518525.1 uncultured Gammaproteobacteria bacterium
GAGCAATTTCGAAAAAAAACTATAGCCAAACAATTAAGAATTTGATTTTATTCCTTGAGGGCAAAAGGTCTCGGATTATCAAAAACCTAGAAACTCAAATGCTCGCCTTGGCCGAGGAGGAAAGGTTTGAGGAGGCGGAGAAGGTCAAGAGACAATTATTTACCCTGGAGCACATCCGCGACGTGGCCGTGATTAGTCGCGATGATCTGGCTCTAGCCGCGAAGCGGAGAGGAAAACACCGAAGAGCTGAAAGGGTAATTGATCTCCTGGGCCGGATCGAAGGTTATGATATCTCAAATATTAGTGGCCAAGCTGCCACTGGCTCGATGGTTGTCTTTAGAGAAGCGCGACCTCAAAAAAGTGATTACCGAAAATTTAAAATCAAAACCATCAAGGGCAGTAATGACGTTGGCATGCTCAAAGAAGTTTTGAAACGAAGATTTAACCACCTCAATCGAGCTTGGCCCAGGCCCAAACTGATTCTAATTGACGGCGGCCGAGGACAAATTAATGCGGCCAAAGAAGTCTTGGCCAACTATCGAATCGATCTGCCGATCATTGGTATTGCCAAAGGCTTGGATCGCAAAAAGGATGAATTTGTTTTTGATAAATTTTCTCCCTGGACGCCTGAACTCGAACGAATTGTCTCGAGTCAAGCCAATCTCCTCAAACAAGTACGAAACGAGGCCCATCGCTTCGCCATCACCTACCACCGCCAACTCAGGAAAAAAAGATTCATCAAATAAAAATGTAGGGGCAGGATCAACTCTGTCCCTACATTTTATGATTGGGCGACTTCGATTTGACAACAATCCTTAGCAAATTCGCCGGAACCGCAATCGCAAACTCGCTCTAGATCAACTTCGCAGATCGGACAAACTCCAGGATCGGCATCTTCATAGCCGCAGTCCGGACAAACATATTTTTCCTCTGGGGGCATAAGATTTTTATTTTTAAAATTTTATTAATTTTATAATATTTTTATTAATAATTATAAAGTTAATTTTGATAAAGTCAAATCAGTTGCTAAATTTGACAGCTGTATCATATTTCTCTAAGATTGACTCAACTTCTTGTTCTTACCAACTAAAGACAATAAAGGAGGAGAGATGCCACAAGCTCAGGCGAGCCAGACAATTCAATTCGCCCTGGTCAATACTAGTCAGATCAAGCCGAATCCGGGCCAGCCGCGTCGAACTTTCAGCGAAAAAGATTTGGAAGAATTACAAGAATCGATCAAAGAGCGAGGTATCACCCAACCGATCTTAGTCCGAAGGATCGGAGGCGAAAAGGGCACTGATCAATTTGTTATTATCGATGGCGAACGACGCTGGCGAGCTTGCCTGGCGCTAGGCAAAAAGCAAATACCGATCTGCCTGCGCTTTCCGACCGATGAACGCGAAGCCTTCGAACTCTCCCTGGTCTCAAATGAGTTCCACATTCCTTTAGACTACCTTGATCGAGCCCGAGCTTTTAAGAAGCTTCAGGAGACCTACGGCTATACCCAAGGCCAGATTTCTAAACTTGTCGGCCAATCACAAGCCCAAGTCGGTCGAATCTTATACCTCCTCACTCTGCCCCAAGAAATCCAAGAGATGGTGGTCAAGGACGGCCTATCCTTTACCTTTGCTCTAGGTCTCAAGCGATTCCCCCAAGAAGATCGAGAAAAAATCAAAGTCGCCGCCGACGTAATGGCCGGCAAGATCACCGCTGACCGGGCGAATCAGATCTTAGAAAAACGAGCTCGGGAAACAAAGCCTGATCCTAATGACGATGATGAAATTCAAACCAGGGATATCAGTTGGCCACGGAAGAGGCGAGCGGTTATCCGAGAGATCAGAGACTTCACTAATCTCTTGAGATCCATCGCTCACTTGGACGCGAAACAACTCAAACTATTCTTTGACGCGGCTGATCTCACTTCTGAGGACCGCCGAAATCTGGCTTCAGACTTTGATTTCCTTAATCAGATGTTGGATCGATTCAAGAAAGCTCTGGGCTGAAGCCCCTAAGCCACCAAATTTTGCCTCTTGGTGGTTTTTTGTTTTCAATCAGCTTATTTCAATTCATCGAGGGTCACAATTCTCATGATAATTCTTCCGCTACGCCAAACTTTCAGTCCAATCCGATCACCCACGTTGTAGCGCTGCAGAACCTTAACCAGAGAGTTATTCCCTTTGATCTTTAGCCCATTGACTTCGATCACGATGTCGCCAACCCCCAAACCAGCTTTGTCTGCCGGACTGCCCGGCACGATGGGCAAATCATTCTCGGTGTTGCCATAAGTAATCAGCGCTCCATCATCCAAAACTAACTTCCTCTCCTCCTTAAGATCGGGTGTAATCATCATATAACGAATCCCCAGGAAGGGCCGCCGAATCCGACCATATTTTTTATAAGTCTGAATAATCTTCTTGGCAGCGTTGATCGGAATAGCAAAGCCCAAACTCTGACCGCCAGCCTCGGTGGCTGTATTAATGCCAATCACCTCGCCGCGCAGGTTAATGAGCGGACCGCCGGAGTTACCGGGATTGATCGCGGCATCCGTTTGCAAGACATCGTCCAACTGTTCTATTTCGCCCGTGATGGTATCGACCGCGGTCACTGATCGGCCGATCCCGCTCGTGATGCCTCGAGTTACGCTATTTTGATAACGACCCAGGGCGTTGCCAATGGCGACAACGGTTGAACCCAATTCTAATTTATCGGAATCACCGATCTTGGCGATCGGCAAACCTTTAGCTTCAATTTTTAATAAAGCAAGATCGTAAAGTTTATCAACATCAGCGACCTTGGCGTTAAACCGTCGACCATCATTCAAAAAGACCTTGTACTCGGCCTCGGTGTCGCCGCCCACGTGGCGGTTGGTCAGAATCAAACCATTGGGATCAATAATAAAACCAGTACCCCGGCCGACTTCGTTTTTTTCCTGATAAGTTTCACCCGTGGTCAGATTAACTTTGGTAAAAGTTTTATAAATAATCACGCTCACGACCGAGGGAACGGCTTGCTTGATGGCCGAAATCGTCCTGCCTTCTTCGTCGAAGAGACTGTTGTTTGCAGCCAGAGCCGGCTCGAAACTAAAGATCAGGAAAAAAGATAAAAAGATAACAAAAATTATTTTCTTAGATCGATTCTCGATTCTCATATTATTTTTAATCAAAAAATTAATTTTTGAGAACAAATGATTTGGGATCGTATTTATTCCAAGGGTTCCAAGCCAACCAACTCTCGAGACCGAAATCAGCCAGCGCTTTCTTCTCTAAGCCAACCAGGCGGTCATCATAGATCGCTCCGAGATTAAAATCCTGGATCCAGGGCCGGATTTTCTTTTTTTCTGATTTAAAATAAATTTGGCCGCGATCGAGAGTGGAGCTAATAACCTCATAAGGATAGCTGGCCGGATTTCGGAAACCGAAATTACCGGCCGAATAATGTGAAGGATAGATCATGGGCGAGAGGAAATCAAACTGGCTGAGCAAGTCGGTCACTCGCTGACCAATACCCAGGTCGTCTTTAACCAAAAAGGTGTAGGCAAAGATGTCGGCCGAGAGCGGAACTTTGGAAGCAAAGTCTCGAACCGCCTGGGTTAGCGTCTCGACAAATGATTTGATGATCTCGTATTTGGGCGTTTGACCATCCCAAACCGGATAAACGATTTGGCCCAAGGTGCCATCAGAAGGAAATCGCAAATAATCAAACTGAACTTCTTTGAAGCCGATGGCGATGGCGGCCTGGGCAACTTCCGCATTATATTCCCAAACTTCTTTTGAAGCCGGGTCCAGCCAGAGATTACCGGCTCGATCGCGCCAAGGTTCACCGCCTTTTTTCTTGAGCGCGTATTCGGGATGAGATTGACCGAATTTGTTATCCAAAAAAACTACTTGCCGAGCGATGGGATAAATTTTCTCCTTTAGGAGTTCTTGAACCAATTCGGCCATTTCCGGAATTAAATACACCTCCTGCCCATCCTTGATATCGATCACGACGGCATTGATTTCACTAGCGTGAATGAAATCAATGATCTGTCTCATCCTCTTCTGGTTCAGAGCGGTCGAGGCGGTTAAATAAATTCCCCGGACCTGGTTCGGAGAAAATTTTTGCCAATAATCATCGGCCAGGGTCGCCTTGACCTGGGCAGACCCAAATTCTTCGGCCCGGACTGGTTTACCGATCAAACTCAAACCGAACACCAAGATTAAAACCAGACCAATATTTTTTTTCATTTGATTAAACCAATTTATCGGTCTTAAATTATTTTTTTCTACGTTTCTTGCGAAAATTCTGCTTTCTTCTAGCCCTTTTGGCGCTATTGCCACCCATAAATTTATTTATTGAATAATTAATCAGTTGATTTTAATCTTAAAATTATCAAACCGAAAATAAAAAGCAAGGTTGAACTTAGGGCCGAACCCAGACAATAAAGACAGAACGCCTTGATGACGAAAATTTGAAGGTAGAGAAACCAGAGCGAGGCCAAAAAACCAAGGACCGTCAGTTGAGCGATCGAATAGATCAGTCGATTCCGCTGGGTATCAAGGTAGAGGACCACCAAAACAAAAATTATCAAATAATAGATCGCTCCGAGCAGGGCCACGGAAATCGGACCGATCGTGGCATAGGGACTGGCGGTGACTCGATCACAGCCGTTGAGGATCGAGCAGTTGATCGGCATGCCCGTATAATGCTTCACGGCCAGATAAGTCGCGTCAAGAAATCCAAAAAAACTGATGATTAGCAAGGCTAGAGCTAATCTTTTAAGGGTTCTGACTGGCTTGATCAATGATTCTTTTGAATTCGTCATAACTTCGAGGATTTTCGATCTTAACTCCGTTGAGGAAAAAAGTGGGCGTGGCCTCAACGCCTGATTCGAGACCACTCTGATAATCATTCTCGACTCGATCGCTCACTTCTTTCGATTTCAAGTCGGTTTTAAACTGGTCTGGGTTAAGGTTAAGTGACTCGGCGTATTTGATAAAAAAATCTCGAGCATTATTTACTTCAGACCAATCTTTTTGATTTTCAAAAAGGAAATCGTACATTTCCCAAAATTTCCCCTGACGACCCGCGGCTTCGGCCGCCTCGGCGGCCAATTCGGCGTTGGCGTGAATCTCCCTGAGGGGAAAGTGGCGATAGGCAAACTGGATTTTGTCGCCCTCAGCCTGGAGCAGTTGTTTAACCAGGGGATAGTACAGGCCGCAGGCTGGGCACTGGAAATCGCTGTACTCAACCAAAATAGTTTTGGCCTGCTTATTGCCTAGGGTCCAATCCGAAGCCGAGATAGCATTGCCAAGCTTGGTGACTCGATTCGAACGGGAATTGCCCGCCAATTTAACTAGGCCAAAGATTGCTCCAATGATAACGATCAAAACAATCAACCAGACCAAAACCCTTTCTCCGGTTTTCTTTCGATCAAGTCGCCTCTGGGCTCCCTGCTTTTCTTGATGCCTTAATTCACGGCGCTCCCTTTTGGTTAAATTTTGTGAAAAATCGTCCATAGAATAAAGGGGCTAATTTCTTAAATTCGGCCGACCAAATTAAAATCAAAGGGGTTCTTACTAATATAGCATAAATTAAAAAATCTTATTCAGCAACTCGCGATTGACAACCATTGGGTTTGTTGTTAAATTTATTAAACATAATTAGGCCTTTGACAAAACCTAACGAAAGGAGGTAGGAATGGGCGCTAGAATAGCGGTTATTATCGGCAGCGAAAGTGACCAAGACCAGATCGAAAAGGGTCTCGCGATTTTGAAGGAACTCAAAATTTCCTATGAGACCGTGATCATCTCTTGTCATCGCCACGGAGACCGGCTCCGGCAATACTTGGCCGAGATCAAAGATTCGGCTCAAGTCGTCATCGCCGGAGCGGGCATGGCCGCGGCTTTGCCTGGAATCGTTGCCTCCGAACTTCGGACCATACCAGTGATTGGCGTCGCCTTTCCGAGCGAGGTCCTTGATGGTCTGGACGCTCTCTTCTCCATCGCTCGAATGCCCAAAGGAATCGCTCTGACCAATACTGGCATCGGTAAGGCCGGCTTCAACAATGCCTGCCTCTCGGCGGCCAGCATCCTGACTCTGAACGATCCGAAACTCAAACAACGATTGGTAGCTTGGTATGAAAAGAATGCGTCCACGCCAAAAATTCCCTGGCAAAGTTTTGACCCGGAAAAGGAAGGTGAATAGTGTCTAAGGAAAGATCCATCAATCTCGATGGTCGAGTCAGGATCATTGACGAGCTACCGGTGCTTCACCGCGGTTCAGTCAAGGATCTGAGAGTAATCGAGCCCGCGACCGAGGAGCGCATGGGGTTGGGTTTGTTCGTTTTTCGCGACACCTTCTCAATTTGGGACCTCAAGGATCTCTGCACCGAAGAAATTCCTGGTAAGGGCGCAGCCATCTGTTGTCTCGGTGCTCGAGCTTTTGAATTGGCTCGGCGGCGGGGCATTGACAGCACTTATCTCGGCCTCGTCGATCAGGACGGTCGAGTGGTCTCGAGCGATCAGCTCAAAGAACCAACCAATCTGATGTTAGTCAGTTTGGCTCAGATCATTCCGCCTCGAGAAATCGATAAGCCGGACGGGACGACCACTTACGACTATTCAATGTTCACTTCCGATCGCCGGAATTTCCTTGTTCCTCTGGAAATCATCTATCGACTGATGCTGCCCCAGGGCTCTTCGAAGCTGAAAAAAATCAAGACTCTGCTCGAAAAAGGAGATCAGACCGGAGCGCTGGCCCTGGCTCGAAAACTCGGCCTGGATCATCTACCCAAAGCCGGCGAGAAGCTACCCACACCCTATCTCCAAGATGTCACCACCAAGCTGGAGTTCACTGATCGCGATCTCTCCTGGGAAGAGGCGAGAAAGATCGCTGGACTATCGCCGGAAGAACAACAAAGGATCATCCAGGTGCTCAGCGCCGCCTGCCAAATCAACAGCGCGCTGCTGCGACAAGTCGGCGTTGAAAACGCTGATGGCAAGATCGAGGTCATCCTTGATCCCTTCCGCCAAGTCAAACTCTGCGATGTCGCCTGTTCCATGGATGAGTGCCGCTTCTTCTGTGATGGGGTTCAAATCAGCAAGGAGGACATTCGCCAATACTATGAGAGAACTCAACCGGCTCTCTACGAAGAAGTAAAGGAAGCCAAGGCTACTGGCCGCCGCAATTGGAAAGATCTGCTCCACTGTGGTTTGGAACCGCTGGATCCGGAATTCAAGACGATCATGTCTGGTCTCTATTCTGCCCTAACCGATGCTTGTTTGAATGGTCGGTTCGATTTCCGCCCGACACTCGACCACGCGGTTGTTGCTTACGCCGCTTATCTGAGAAAAAAGGGCTGGGCAACAAAATAGGAGGTCGAAAGAGGGGATGGATTTTATCATCCTCTCTTTTTTAATTCCGGGGAGAAGACAAAACTTTAAGCGCTATAACACTTCTCGGCGCACCAAATTAATCTTTATTTTCGTATTAAAAAAGAAGGTTATTCTCTATTCAAATAAAACCCAATTGGCTATCATTATAGAAGGGGATTACCAATAATCTGAAACTACTAGAATTACGCTATGAGAAGAATATTTCACCAACATCGATCATTATGGCCCCAGCGATCATTTCGTTGGAGCGTCTATAGCGGTCTGATTTTACTTTTCTTTAGCCTCTTTGCTAATTATTTCGCCAACATCTATGTCGCTCTCCGCGCGAGCAACTATGTCACCGATCTAATCTTGGATAATTTACCAGTGGTCAACGTTGGCTTTATTTTCTTTGAAGGTTTTATTCTATTTTGGCTATTCGTGGCTGTGATTATAATTCAAGAACCGCGGAAGATACCTTTTATCATCAAAAGCATTGCTGTTTTTGTTCTGATCAGATCGCTATTTATCACCCTGACTCATTTGGCCATACCGCCTCATCATTCCCCCCTTGATCAAGATATGGTGCTTTTCGGCCTTACTTCTGGAAATGATTTATTTTTTTCTTCCCATACGGGCTTGGCTTTTTTGATGACTCTGATTTTCTGGGAAAGTCGAAGACTCAGATTAATTTTCCTGGCGGCAACTATTATTTTTGCCGCGAGCGTCCTCCTCGGCCATCTCCATTATTCCATCGATGTCTTCGCCGCTTTCTTTATTACCTACGGCATCTTTGAGATCACCAAAAAAATATTTCCCAAGGATTATAAATTGCTTTCGGGATCTGAG
>CAZFGO010000021.1:0-11349 GCA_964518525.1 uncultured Gammaproteobacteria bacterium
GGGAGAGCACCTCGTTTACACCGAGGGGGTCGTAGGTTCAATCCCTACATCGTCCACCAGTCAAAATTCCATTAGATTTTTTGAAACAGGATTTCGCGAGGAATTCCTGTTTTTGTTTAGCCGCGTATTGACCAATTAAGCAAGTTGTGTTATCATGCCTTATTGTTTCATCTAATAAAATCAAACCTGTTCATTAAAAAGGGAGAAAACGAAATGAAAACACTCATTGGTATTATTGGTCACCAAGGCAAGTATGGCAGGTTTTTGGAGCGCCTATTTACCGACTACGATTGCGAAGTCATTGGCGCTGATGCGCGAGACGGGCCAGATGTTGATGGCCGGAATCGGGTAGTCATTGATCGAGCCCAAGTGGTCGTGTTTTCTTTGCCACCTCGTGAAATTATTCGAGGGGCCATCAGCTGTCTGACGGCTAGCTCTAGGCCAGAGCAGCTCTGGCTGGATATCACCTCAATAAAAGTGGCTCCAGTTCAAGCCATGCTCCAGTCACAAGCCGAGGTCGTGGGTCTTCACCCGATGTGCGCCCCAACAGTGGGTTCTCTTCGCGGCCAGACCGTGGTGGTCTGCCCGGCGCGATTGGCGAAGTGGGAACGTTGGCTGAATGAATTTCTCTATTGGACCGGAGCCAAGCTTAAGGTGTGTGCTCCCGAAGAGCACGATCGGGCCATGGCCATTGTCCAGGGGTTAGTTCATGCCATGCAGCTCACTATGGCCGCGACCATCCGATCGCTGGGGGAAGATGTCAGTGAAAGCCTGAGCTTCACCAGTCCGGTCTATAAGATCGCGTTTAGTCTCATCGGTCGGATCTTGAAGCAAGACGCGGAGCTCTACGCTGACATTCAGATGCTCAATCCCAATACGCCGCAAGTTTTGGGACAGGCCGTGGCTGAGCTCCAAAAGTTTCTCGAAACAGTTACGGCCCAAGACCGGACTAGGTTTATCGAAGAATTCGGCCGGAGCCGAGATCATTTCGGCGCCAAAGAGTTGGACAATGCCTTTCAACTCTTTGAAGAACTGAGCCAGTTGTTGGCTGATCGATCGAGTGAATATCAAGTGTTGCTCGAAGTTCACGAGGATCGACCTGGCTGGCTGCACGCCGTCACCGGTATTTTCGCTGAGGCTGGTATCAACCTTATTCACATTCATTCCTTCCAAGCAGCCAAGGGTTATCGCTTCTTAGTTGGCCTTGATCGACCTCGCCAGGATTCGGCAGTGAAGCTGGTCCTGGAGAAAATAGCCGAGCAGGGCTTGGCCAACGAGGTGCACTACAAATAATCAAAGCGCCTGGATTGATTCGTCATCGCGAATCGGCTTAGGCGCTTTTATTTTTGTTTTTTCCGGATAAAATGTTATAATATTGTTAAGAGCTATTAATTATTGATCTTAGCGAGCCATGTTTTTGAGAATTTTTTTGGGTCTCTTGGGCACGGCGATTGGCGTGGTTTTGATTATTAAAACCGAGTGGTTTATCGAGAATTTTGGTCGGATTGATTGGGCCGAGCAGAAATTAGGCACCGAAGGAGGCACTAGATTGTTTTATAAATTGATCGGTTTGGTTTTCATTTTCGTAGCTTTTACTTATATGACTGGTCTCTGGCAAGCTTTTTTACAAGCCACGCTGGGGCAGCTTTTTGGTTATAATCGATAAGAGTCAAATCATTGGTTCGTGATAATTAAAATAATTTAATTTTTAAAATTATGGCAGACAAAACTCCAGTCACTCGCGGCGAACTGATCGACGCGGATTTTATTTTAGAAAAAGCCGGAGTCGGGCCCAAAATGAAAGTGGCGGATCTGGGCTGTGGCGCGGCTGGTTATTTTGTTATTCCCGCCGCCAAGTTGGTTGGTCCCCAAGGTATTTCCTATGCTGTTGATATTCAAAAGTCAGCTTTAGATGGGGTCAAAAACAATGCGAAAGTAGAGGGAGTCAGTAATGTTGAACTTATCTGGACTAATCTGGAAATCGTTGGCGCTGCCAAGATTCCGAGCAACAGCTTGGATGTCGCTCTACTGATCAATACGCTTAATCAATCGAAGAAGCACGGCGAGATAATGAGGGAAGCTCTGCGACTCTTAAAGGTTGGTGGTACATTGCTCGTGGCCGATTGGAAAAAAGTTGGCACACCCTTTGGGCCGTCACTCGCCGAACGGATTGATCCCGAGAAAGTCAAAGCCACGGCCTTGAGTCTGGGATTTAAGCTCGTGGAATCTTTTGACGCTGGGCCTTATCATTTTGGTTTGATTTTTAAAAGGGAAGTTTAGATAATAGAGTTGATATTGATATGTCAAGAGATATTGATTGATATTTATAGATATTTATTGATACTCCTAATTTTTATATTTCTATATTTTTAATTTAATATGTTGGGTATTAAATTAGCTGATTTAATTTCATTAAAATTTTGGTTAGCGCTCAATCCCGGGCCACTCAGCGACAAGTTTCAATTGTTTTTGACTTGGTTTTTTGGTGGTGTTTTGGTTCTAGCTGTGGTTTTTAGATTTTTGGTGGCGAGCCAAAAGAAAAATTTATTATTAGTGAGAGTCTGGCGCCGTTTTTTTAAACTTAGCTTGACCATGGGATTGATCGGCTTCGTCTTACTCTTCTTTTTTTATGAAGGTCTGCCGGTTTTTGGAGCGCGTTTTTGGTTTTTGGTTTGGTTGGTAGTTCTTTTGATTTGGTCAGTAGTTATTTTAGTCAATCTGCTGATCAAACTACCCCGCGAAAGGAGGGAATTGGCCGAGAAGAAGCGATTTGAGAAATATTTACCCAAGACTAAATAATTTTTATGATCGATCGGAGGGAAATCGGCGCCTGGGGCGAAAAGTTGGCAGCCGATTTTTTAGTTAGTCGAGACTACGAAATTATTGATCGTCATTTTCAAACCAGATTAGGAGAGATTGATTTGATCGCTCGCCAGGCTGGCCAGATAATTTTTGTCGAAGTGAAAACCAGGACTAATAATAATTTTGGTTTGCCCGAGGAGGCGATTGATCAAAGGAAGAAGATGAAACTGATTGAAACCGCTAGGTGGTATCTGGCTCGGCGGTCAGGGGAAGCAGAAAATTATCGCATTGATTCGATCGCGGTGGAAATCGACCGCGGTCAAAAGAAAATCCGGATCAGGCATTCGAAGAACATTACTTATAATATTTCGGAATAAAAAAGGCCGAGTTCGGAAGCGAACTCAGCCTTGAAGGTGTTCAGTCTCCTTTGGGCTCTTCGGTTTTCTTGCTGGCTAATGTTTCGGCCAGCTTGGAAAGATCCGCACTGAAATCGACGAAGATATAGGCGACGACAAAGGCATAAAGGAAGTCTGGCAGGAATTTTCCCGAAGGCTTGGCTAGATTCGGAATAAGAAAGATGATAGCGGGAATCGAGAGCAGTAGATTGGCGATGATCGGAAAGAGCAGTTTCTTCCAGGAGAATTGTCCCCGATAGAGGTTTTTGATAGTTCCGATCAAGGCCTTGTAAGCTACCCCAGCCATCAAGCCAAAGAAAAAAGCGAGGTTAAGACTGAATTCTTGGGGCTTGGGAATATCGATCGCGGCCTTGGCGGTTTCCGCCACAGCGGAATAAGCATAGAATAGAAGAACCGAGGCCGCAAAACCGCCAGCCAGCTTGAGAATCTTTGTCTTCATTTTTTCCTCCTTTGGTTAGTTGTTGCTTTTTGAAGGTCCAATTGAACATTTTATCTTAGCAGATCTGATATCTTTGGTCAAGCCAACCTGTGACTAACTAAAACACTTGACTCTTTGGCTAATTGTGTTAGGGTAAAAGATACTCACTGAACCTTGAAAACCAAATTGGTTTCCGCCTAAGCGGGAAAGGAGGAAGAAGTGAAGAAAAGATGCTGGTTGATTTTGGTGGTTCTACTTTTCACTGGCGGCTGTAGCGCTCTTTGCCAGATTCCGGATGAAGTCAAGCGTTCGGAAGAACTCCAGTATCGCCAGGCCGTCAGGCTCAATGCTTACCTTCAGGGAATCAAGAAAAATCCCCAGGTTATTTCAGATCCAAGTTACGAGCGCCTAAATCAGGCGATGCAAGAGGCGGCCAGCAGCTTGGCGCAGAGCACCAAGGCTCAATCGGATTACCTGGGCCACACCAAGGCTTCTGAGTCAGAGGTCAATTGGGCCCAGACCGAAGAACTCTTGAAAAGGATTATCGAAGAAACCAAACCCGGGCCGAGCGGAGGTGAAAGCCATGGGCAATGAACTGACGCCAGAAAAGGTCGAACAGGCTTATAATCTGGGCCGGGCTCTGGCTCAGAAGGTTGATCCGTCTCTCGGTTCATCGGCGGAGGTGACCAAGCTCGTCGAGTTGCTAAAGCAACCAGAAGTCAGAGCGCTGCTCGAGAAGGCACAATCGGGTCGCGCGCCAGCACCAGCTCCAACCAACTTGCCTTTGCCCGATTTGGACGAGCTCAGGGCCGAGGTCGATCAGGTCGAGAGCGATAATGCCGAACTCAAGGCTTTGGCTGGCAAGGTCGCGGACCTGGCCAAGTCAAAAGGCCTGAGCCTGGATCAAGTCGAGCCCTACGTGGTTTTTGGCTTGAAGATCTTGAAAATCGCCCTGATGATGGGTCTGATTTGATCAACTTCAATTCGCTAGTGAGGATTTCGAGGCAGCATATTAATGCTGTCTCTTTTTTTATTCGAATTATTAAAACTTGATTATTTTTTAAATTTGCCTTATACTGGGATTAGAGGCTAGTTCATTCTGTAACTGGCCTTTTCAATAATTATTAATTATTTAGATTTTATCTATTAGTATGCCTTCACCAATCATGCAAGCCATTAAGCAGATTTGCGAGGAAAAGGGAATTTCTTACGATTCCGTGATCAAGACGATCGAGGCGGCTTTAGCCGCGGCTTATCGAAAAGATTTTGGTCAAAAGAATCAAAATATTAGAGTTGAATTTGATCCCGAGAGCGGTCGTTCGCGCGTTTTTGATATCAAGACCGTGGTTGAAGATCTGCCCGAAGAAGAGCTAGCCGAAGCAGTCGAGCCGATCGAAGTCAAAGCGGAAGAAGAGGCGCCAAAGAAAAGTAAGCGCGGCCGAAAGAAAAAAGAAGTTGCCGAGCCGGTTAAGGAAGAAAAGGAAGAAATTAAAACCGAAGAAGCGGTGACCGAGGATTCACTAACTTCAGAAGAAGAAAAAAAGAAGAAGTTCAATCCCAAGACCGATCTCACTTTGACCGAGGCGAAAAAAATTAAGAAAGATGCTCAAATCGGAGAAGAGATCAAGACCGAGCTCGAAATCCCAGCGGCTTTTGGTCGAATGGCGGCTCAGACGGCCAAGCAAGTGATTACTCAGAAGTTTCGTGAGGCCGAACGTCAGGCCTTGCTCGATGAATATAAAAGCAAAGAGGGTCAGGTGATCAATGGCGTGATTCAGCGGCGAGAAGGAAGATTGGTTTTGGTTGACTTGGGTCGCTTGACTGCTATTCTGCCCCTCGAGGAACAAATCGAACGCGAACGTTACTTACCTGGTCAGCGCCTTAAGGTTTTTGTTCTCTCGGTTCAGATGACGGCCAAGGGGCCAGAGATTATTGTTTCGCGGGCTCATAGCGGAATAGTAAGAAAATTATTTACAGTCGAGATACCCGAAATCTCCAGCGGCGCTATTGAAATCAAAGCCATTGCCCGCGAGGCTGGATCACGCTCCAAGGTGGCAGTTTTTTCTAACCAGGAAAATATCGATCCCATTGGTTCTTGCGTGGGCCAACGGGGTACGAGGATCCAAACTATTATCAGCGAATTGGGCGGTGAGAAAGTTGACATTATTGAATATTCTGACGATCCGGCCAAATACGTGGCCAAGGCCTTAGCACCAGCCAAAATTTTTAACGTCTTCATTGACGAAGCCAATAAAACCGCTACGGCCACGGTCAAAGAAGATCAGTTATCTTTGGCCATTGGCAAGGCCGGGCAAAATGTTCGCTTGGCAGCCAGGCTGACTGGTTGGAAGATCAACATTGTCAAGGAGAAAGAAAGCGGGGAGAAGGAAGAAGTTGAAGTGCCGGAGAGCGAAGCCGGTGCTGAAGTTTCGTCCGGAGCCGAGGTTAGCGAAAAGGCAAAAGAAGAAGCGACAACTAAAACAGCGAAAGAGCCAAAAGAGGAATAGGTTTCTTTGACTTTATTTTTTACCATGACTTATTGGTTTAATTTAATTTTTTATCAACCGCTCTTTAATCTGCTGGTATTTTTTTATAACATTATTCCGGGTCATGACTTGGGCCTAGCCATCATTGCGGTAACCATTTTGATTAGGCTAATTCTCTATCCTTTATATCTCCAGACCATCAAGTCTCAGAAGGCCCTGCAAGATCTGCAGCCCAAGCTCGATGCTCTGAAAGAAAAATACAAAGATAAAAAAGAAGAGTTGGCGCAGGAAATGATGAAGCTCTACAAGGCTGAGAAGGTTAATCCGCTTTCTTCTTGTTTGCCACTCTTAATTCAGCTACCCTTCCTGATCGCGGTCTATAAGGTTTTTCAGGTAGGATTGAATTCGACCAGCCTGACTTTGCTTTATCCTTTTATTAATAACCCCGGCCACTTGAATCACTTTTCGTTCGGTTTGATTGATCTGAGTAAGCCTAGCTACGTGCTCGCCGTGCTCGCCGGCGTGGTTCAATTTTGGCAATCGAAAATGCTCGTGACCAGTCGACCGCCCAAGGGTCTGCCCGGCAGTAAAGATGAAGACGCGACCGCGGTGATTAATAAGCAAATGGTTTATTTCATGCCCCTTTTCACGATTTTCATCGGCGTGAGTTTACCCGGCGGTTTGACGCTCTATTGGTTTGTCACGACCTTATTAATGGCCTTGCAACAACTCTATTTTTTTAGTAAAAAGAAACTAGCCCAGAGTCAGGCTTCAAAAGTATGATTTTAACGACCAAAGACTTAATTAATTTGCCAGTCGAAACCAAGAGCGGCAGGCTGATCGGCCGCGTGTCGGATTTTGAAATCGAAACCGATTCTGGTTTGGTAACTAAATTTTATGTTCGCCAAGGCAATCTGATCGGCGGACTTTTGGGTCGCGATCTGTTGATTATTGGCCGGAACCAAGTTCTCTCGATTAGTAAAGAGAAGATGGTGGTCGAAGATGGTTTAATCAAAGAAAAAAACGAAGAACGAATTTTGGGTAAGATTAAGAAGCTAGATGAAACCGAGATGATGGCCTCGAGCATTAAAGAGTAATCAATCTTCTAACTCCAAGAAAAAGTCCGTGATTTTGCGGACTTTTTGTATTATAATTAGTAGCAAAGGATCAATTTTTATGACCGACGTAGAAAAAGGAATTACGAAAACCTTAGTCTATTTTGATAATTTTAATTTCCCCTTGACTAGTTTTGAATTGTGGCGCTTTTTTTATGGACCCAAGGTATCTTTCTCCGAGATTGAAGCTAGTCTTAGCCAGAGTTCGGTACTGAGTCAATTGGTTGAATTCGATCGAGGTTTTTATTTTCTCCAGGGCCGCCGAGCTTTGATTCAGAAACGTTTGGAACGTTACCAGATCGCCGCTAAGAAATTCAGGCGAGTGAGGCGGGTCAGCCGAATTTTGGCCTTAATACCCTTTATTAGATTAATTGCGGTTTGTAACAGTTTGGGCTCGAGTAACGCCAGTTCGGAGAGTGACCTCGATCTCTTCATCATCACGGAACGAGGACGAATCTGGCAGGCGCGATTCTGGTCGATTTTGATTCTAGAAGTTTTAGGCTTGCGGCCCAAGCCCCAAAATACCAGGGATAAAATTTGCCTGAGTTTTTTTATTTCCGAAGATCATTTGAATCTTAAGAGTTTAACTCTAAAACCTAGTGATCCTTATTTTTATTATTGGTTGAACCAGTTGGTGCCAATTTATGAAGTCGGGGAAACGAGCTCAAAGTTTTTTTCAGCTAACAATTGGGTCAAAGAAATTCTAGCTAATAGTTTTGGTTACGAGAGAGTTGTTGGCCGACGGCGGGTGGAACTCGGCTGGCTGGCTCGGGGATTTAAAAGAGTAGGTGAATTAATTTTCGGTTTGGTTCCCGAAAGAGTTTTTAAAAAAATTCAACTCAAAGTCATGTCGGCTAATCTGAAAGAATTGGTTAATCGAGATAGCCGGGTGGTGGTCACGAATCAGGTTTTGAAATTTCACGCCAATGATCGGCGTGAACAATTCGCCCAGGCTTTCCGGGCCCATTTGGTCGAGCTGGGTTTAGGAGATTAGTTTATGATTAAATTTTATGAAGGTTTTGGAAAAAATAGTTGAATACGGATTTTATCTTTATCTTTTTCTTTTGCCCTGGCAGACGCGTTTGATCTGGCGCGAAGGGGTCCTTAATGGCGGGTCCTGGGAATACGGCACCTTTAGCTTGTATGGCACTGAACTCCTGCTCTTAGTGATCCTAATTTTGGGGTTCATCTGGATGTTGCTCAATCGTTCGAGCGCGAGCGAAGAAAAAATTGATCTTTTTAATTTTTATATCTTGATTTTCGTCTTGATTCTGGCTAGTTTTATTTCCACCTATTGGGCCCAGGATCAACTCCTCACTCTTTATGCCTTTATTAAATTGATGGAGGGTTTGGGTCTATTTGGACTCGTGATGAAAATAAATTTCACTTTCCGGCGCGCGGCCTGGTCGCTCATGGCCACGGCCTTGCTTCAAAGTATCCTGGCGATTGATCAATTCTTGAGTCAATCAATTGGCGGAAACAAGTGGCTAGGTCTCTCGAGTCAGAGTCCTTTCGCGGGCGGAGTCTCGGTGATCGAAAATGAAACCGGTCGCTGGCTCCGAGCCTATGGCAGTCTGCCTCACCCCAACATTCTCGGCGGATTCTTGGTAATCTCGCTTTTGCTTTTGGTTGGTTTGTCACTGGTGGCTAAAAGTAAGATTGAGAAACTTTTTATTTTGATTAGTTTTGTGATCATCAACGCTGGTTTATTTTTAACTTTTTCTCGTGAGTCGTGGATCGGTCTTTTAGCCGCCTTGGTTTTTTTGTTTTATCTGGTTCTCAAGGGAAGAAATCAGGAGTTGAAAGTCACTTTGATTAATTTGATCTTGATTAGTTTAATTATCAATGGTCTTTTTGCTATTTTCTTTAAAGATGAATTTTTAGTTCGACTCCAAGCCACGAGTCGGCTCGAAACTAAGTCGACCGAGGAGCGAGTTAATTATTATGATCAGGCTTATAAATTGATTAGCCTCAATCTCTTTGATAAAGAAAATTGGTATCGTGGCGATGGGATCGGTAATTATACCTTGGCAGTTTATAACAAGCTGGATTCGCGCCAGAATTCTTGGGATTACCAGCCGGTTCATAATCTCTACGTTTTAATGTTTGCTGAACTGGGAATCGAGGGCATGGCCGCTTTTCTTTTGCTGGTCTATAAAATTATTAGAGAAATCAAAAATCATCGTCTCATCGCCGAGAGGCAAATTATGGTTGGTTCGCGTGGTCAGCGAACCAGCGAGGTGATACTCTTGGGTAAAAAATTCGATTACTGGTTTTTGATTTTTTCGGCCATCGTTATTGCCATCGCCGTGATGAGCCTCTTTGATCATTATTTCTGGACTCTCTATTTTGGCATTATGCTTTTTTGGCTTTCCGTCGGTTTCTGGCTAAGGAATTTTAAACCTGGTCGTTATAATTACGTTTAATCATCGATTGAGTATCTTGAGTTGTTTTATTGTGGATAAATAACAACTTGACAGTAAAAAATTATTATCATAAAATCAAAAAATCAATTAGCACTCAATCAGTTTGACTGCTAATTTTCTTGATAAAAAATTAATTTTTAATTAAATAAAAGCTAAATGGCTTGTTTGGTCAGCCTCATTTGATCCATGGCCAGGCGCTAATTAGCTCGACCGAAATTTATGAAGATAAAACCATTAAACGACCACATTATTATTAAACCACTGGAGGAAAAAGAAACGACCAAGGGCGGAATAATTTTGCCGGAGACAGTTGACAAAGAAAAACCCGAGCGAGGTGAGGTCTTGGCTGTTGGGCCGGGTAAACTCTTGGAGAATGGATCGCGAGCAGCGCTCAGTGTTAAGATCGGAGATCGGGTGATGTTCAAAAAGTACGGCCCAGACGAAATCAGGGTTGATGATCAGGAATTATTGGTTATTAAAGAGGAAGATATTATTGCGATCCTGGAATAGTCTACCGACTACGGCTGATGGTCTACGGCAGACCGATTACAGCTGGGTAAGTCTGATCTAATTGATTAGTTGTAAAAAAATTTTAATAAATACTTTAAATTAATTTGGACTGTGGCTTTTAAGCTCTAGTCCTGAGACCAAATATATGGCAAAACAAATTTTATTCGATGAAGCTTCCCGGGCTGCCCTGAAGCGTGGGATGGATAAATTGGCCGACGCAGTTAAAGTTAGTTTGGGTCCGAGAGGCCGCAATGTGATTTTGGATCGCGGCTTTGGCTCGCCGACCATCACTAATGACGGCGTTACTATTGCCAAGGAAATTGAACTAGAGGATAAGGCCGAAAATATTGGTGCCGAGCTCCTAAAGGAAGTGGCCACCAAGACCAATGATGTGGCGGGCGATGGTACTACCACGGCCGTGGTTTTGGCTCACGCTCTGATCGAAGAGGGCATTAAGAATGTCGTGGCCGGTAACGATCCCTTGGCCATCAAGCGTGGTATTGATAAAGCTGTGGCCGCCACTATTCGAGGGTTAAAATCAATTTCTAAACCAATTAAGACTAAAAAGGAAATCGCCCAAGTGGCCACCATCTCGAGTTTAGATCCCAAGGTGGGCGATCTGATCGCCGAAGTCATGGAAGAGGTGGGCAAAGATGGTGTGATCACCGTGGAAGAATCGCAGACCATTGGCGTAGAAAAGGAAGTAGTTAAAGGTATGCGTTTTGACAAGGGTTACATTTCGCCTTATATGGTGACTAACCCCGAGCGCATGGAAGCTGAATACGAAGAGCCCTATATTTTGATTACTGATAAAAAGATCTCGGCGATCAACGAAATTCTGCCGCTCTTGGAGAAAATTGCCACCTCGGGTAAAAAGGATTTAGTGGTGATAGCTGATGAGATCGAAGGTGAGGCCCTAGCCACCTTTGTAGTCAATAAACTGCGCGGCACTTTTAACACTCTGGCGATCAAGGCGCCGGGTTTTGGCGACCGTAAGAAGGAAATGCTTCAGGATATCGCCATCCTCACCGGTGGTAAAGTCGTCTCCGAAGAACTGGGGTTAAAATTAGAAAACACTGAAATTCACGACCTGGGTTTAGCTCATAAAGTAATCGCTACCAAAGAATACACCACCATCGTGAGTGGCAAGGGAGAAGAGCAGGCAATCAAGGATCG
>CAZFGO010000021.1:11449-15504 GCA_964518525.1 uncultured Gammaproteobacteria bacterium
TAGCCAAGATCGCCCTGGCTCTGGGTCAGTTCCTGAAGGGCGAAGCGATCAGCGAGTCGGAAATGGTCGGAGCCAATATTGTCAAACGGTCACTCGAAGCGCCCTTGAGACAAATCGCCTTCAACGCCGGTCTCAAGGATGTTTCAATTATCCTCAAAGAGATTAACGATATTAAAAATACCACCAGCGGTTATGACTTTGATAAAATGGAAAAAGTCGATATGATTGCCTCCGGTATCGTCGACCCTCTAAAGGTGACTCGCTCAGCTCTTGAAAACGCGGCTTCAATCGCTTCAATTCTTTTAACGACCGAGGCCTTGGTAACTGATATCCCAGAAAAAGAAGCTAAGGCCGGTCCTGGCCGTATGGGTATGGGTGGCATGGGCGGTATGGGTGGAATGGAAATGTAATTAGGGAAAGTAAAAATATAAGCGCTGTCACGGACGTAACATCGCTTGAAATTCCGTCGTTCGCCCCAAATGTCCCGCCTAGGCGGGACGATCGTTGGCTCGCTAGGAATTATAAAAAAGCGCCTTTGATTAGGTGCTTTTTTATTTAATTTTAGATTAAAATTTATTAAAAATATTGACAAAAATTAATAAATATGATAATATAAAGCTAAGTTTTACAATCAACAATAGTTCAACAAAGAAGGAGGTAATGATGGCAAATCGGGGGTTTGATGTGGGAAAAAGGAGTTCGATCGAGCGAGGGCTCAGGTTGGAAGATCTCAATCGGGCCGAAGGCCTCGACGAGGTTGGTGATCACATCCTCGGGGATCCTTTCCATCTGGGCTTCGTCACGAGGGAACGGATCGTGGATCCGGGGCCGGACCCACTCGAGCTTCTTCTCCTAAAGGAGGAAGGGATACCCTTCGGAACGAGGACGAACTCGTAGCCTGATCTCGATCTAGATCCCCGGGATCAAACTCGTCCCCACATCAGAGTTCGCGACCCAGGTCTTCAAGGAGACTCTGGGTCGCTTTTTTTATTGTTTGAATTAATTTATAATTAATCTATCTGGCTAGCGCGCCTGCCCCGCCTACCGCAGGTAGGCTGCCGGCAGGCAGGAAGGTCTCGAGACCGAGCGCTACCCGAATTTCAATGATTAACGAAACGGCCAAATTAACTAATCAATTTGGGAATCCAAGACTTCCTTCATTTTTGAGATCGGAGGAGGAAGTTGGATTTTCTTCTCGAGCTATTTTCAAAACCCTAACCATTGGCTTAGTTTTAGTGACCATTATTTATTTCCTAAGCCTCAAGGAATCTTTGAGCGGATTCTTTGTCTGGGATGTTTACTATTATAGTTGGGTTGTTGAATTGATCGCCCTGATTTATTTTGCTTGGCAGGTTAGTAAGCTAAGGATGAGCTCGAGCGGAAAAATTGGTTTTTTAGCCGGTTTTATTTTGGGCTTAATCGTGGCTATTTTTAGGCTCATCTGGTATCATAAATTATGGACGATTTTTAATTTAGTGACCGAGCCGATTATTATTGCGCTAATTGGTTGGCTCAGTTCCGCCATGGCTGGATTAATAAAAAAATTTTGGCAAATTGAATCGGATAATTCCAGCCTGAATTAGTCTGATCGTGATTGATTATTCAACCTTTCAAATCTAATTATTAATAATAAAATTTATGGAATCATCGCCAGAAATCAAATTAAAACCCGAAGAGCAAAAAGACATTGAGGAAAACAAGGTCATCGCGGCCTTGAGTTATCTTTGGATCCTTTTCCTCGTGCCTTTGCTTTTGAAGCGGCAAAGCAAGTTCGTTCAATTTCACGCCAAACAAGGTTTGGTCCTTTTTATCGTTGAAATTATTGGTTCATTTATTTATTGGATTCCTGTTATTGGTTGGGCCCTATTTATCGCCGTATTGGTTTTTTCGATCTACGGTTTGGTTCAGGCGCTTGCCGGCAAGTATTGGGAGATGCCGATTCTGGGCGAATACGCTAAAAAAATTAATTTATAAGAGCGATACGAATGTAGCTATACGAATTTACGAATCATGCGAATGATACGAATGGGCGTAATGAGTTAAATTAAACTATGACGTAATGCGAATTCGCATCATTCGTATAAAATTCGTATAATTCGTATCGAATTCTATGAAACGAACCAAAATCGTCTGCACCATTGGTCCGACTTCGGCAAAGGAAGAAATTATCGAGAAGATGATCAGAGCCGGCATGAACGTAGCGCGCTTGAATTTTTCTCATGGAACTTACGAGGAGCATGGTCAGCTGATTAAAAATATTCGGCAGGCGGCACAAAAGATTAGCGAACCCGTGGCTATTTTAGCTGATCTTCAGGGTCCGAGGATTCGAGTTGGCGAGCTAGGACCCAAAGGAATTGAACTAAAAGTCAAAACTCAAGTAATTTTGACCACGGTTGCTAAAGCAACTAAGGATAAAATACCGGTAACTTATTCCAATCTTCACCAAGACGTGAAGAGCGGTAATCGAATTTTGATCGCCGATGGTTTGATGGAGCTCAAAGTTTTGGCAATTAAGGGCCAAGACATCGTTTGCGAAGTGATTAACGGGGGAATGCTCACTTCCCACAAGGGAATAAATCTGCCGGGCATCAAGGTTGGTCTTTCCGCCATCAGCGAGAAGGACAAAGAGGATTTGAAATTTGCTGTTAGTCAAAAAGTTGATTGGGTCGCCCTATCTTTTGTCACTTCGGCCAAAGAAGTTTACGACCTGCGTTATTTAATTAGGCAGAACGAGGAAGATTTGGGCATTAAGAATGAATCGCCGATCAAAATTATTGTTAAGATTGAACGGGGACAGGCGGTAGAAAACTTTGCTGAAATTTTGGAGGCGACCGACGGCGTGATGGTGGCACGCGGCGATTTGGGAATCGAGATGCCAGCCGAGGATGTGCCCTTGATTCAGAAAAAACTGATCGATCGTTCGCTCGAGCGATCAAAGCCAGTGATTGTCGCTACCCAGATGCTTGAGTCGATGGTTCAGAATCCTCGGCCAACTCGAGCCGAGGTCTCCGACGTGGCCAACGCCGTGATTGATCACACTGATGCCGTGATGCTTTCGGCCGAGACGGCCAATGGCAAATATCCGGTCGAGGCCGTGGAAACTATGGCCAAAATTATTGAGACGACCGAGAAATCCACTTATGATGATCTAACAATTAAGGAGCAGATTAAAAAAATTAGGCCGGTGGAAGAGGCGGTTGGCAATATGGCCAATATCTTAGCTCGAACCGTTGATGTGAAGTTGGTCCTGGTTGCTTCCTTGAGCGGCTACACCGGACGTTTGGTGAGTCGTTATCGACCCGAGCTGCCGATTCTAGTTTCAACCGATAATGAACGGGTTCAGCGTCAGCTCAATCTTTCCTGGGGAGTGGTTCCTTTTGTCTTACCTACCTGCCGCAGCCTAGAAGAATTGATTGATCGCTCGATTGGTTTTTTGAAAAAAGAAAAATTCACCAAGTCCGGCGATCAGATCATTGTGGTGGCCGGAGAACCGGTCGGTCGGTCGGGCGTGGTTAATCTAGTAGAGATCAGGGCTATACCCTAAATGTTTTTTAAAAATAATAAAAAATCCACTTGATTTATTATAAAAGTGTTATATTATTATAATAATTAAGTAGTGTTTTTATAAGTTATATTATTGTTATGTATGACATATAAGGATGTACACTCGCGGGGGGGGGGACAACAGAATATAATGGTTTTGTCAAATTTAAGCTATTAAAAAATTTAAAATTTTTTATAATATTCTTGGTAGCATTAGCTGCCTTTTTATTTTTGAATTATCCCAGTAGCCTTCTGGCAGCAACGACCATTGGCAGTGATATTTCTACTAGTGGCAACCTGACAGTAAATGGTGCTCTTAAATTTACTTCCGGCGCGGTCAATAATTATATTTTAACCACCGACGGTAGCGGCAATGCCACCTGGATTGCGGTGGGCACGGCTTTAGGTTACTCAACTACTGATAGCCTACCCCAGGGCGTGGTTAATTTTTATTATACCGATGCTAAAGTCGATGCTAGAATTTCGGCTCAAAAAGGTGTGGCTAATGGTTT